>CAYRLJ010000163.1:0-6429 GCA_964425025.1 uncultured Burkholderia sp.
AGGTGCCGGGCGTAGGCGGGGTGTACGACGAAGCACTGATGACCGCCTACGTGCAAAAAGGCGCGCGTTTCATTCTCAGCGGCTCGGATCTCGCGTTCTTGATGAAGGGGGCGAAGTCGCGCTCGGAAATGTTGCGTGCCATTCCGCTCGGGCAGGCCGAAGAAGTCGCGGCGCAACGCAAGGTGTCCTGATCGGACAAGGAGATAAAGTGAATCCCGAATACGCAAGCAATCTGGTCAACCGGCGCGACCTGAAACCCTATCTGAATGCCGATCAATTCGAATTCCGCGATTCGGTGAATCGAGTGCTGACGCGCCACGCATCGCCGGAATATGTTCGCCAATGCGACGAAGAAAAGCGCTTCCCGCAGGAACTCGTAAAGGTGGCCGCCGAACAGGGCTGGTTCGGCATCACGCTGCCTGAAGAGTACGGCGGCGTCGGTGGCTATCTCGACATGGCCGCTTATCTGGAGATCGTCGCGTATCACACCATCGCGCTCGCCCGTTTCTGGAATGCGAACGTGAACATGGTGGGCGGCGCGCTCGCGCGCTTCGCTCCGGACGATATCAAGGCCCAGGTGTTGCCGAAGCTCGCCGAAGGGCGTGCCTTTCTTGCCTTCGCACTTAGCGAAAACGGCTCCGGCTCTGACGCGGCTTCGCTGACGACGCGCGGTGTGGCTGACGGAAACGACTTCATTCTCGATGGCACCAAGATGTGGATTTCCGGCGCGCTGCAGGCCGACTACATTCTGACCGCCGTGCGTACCGATCCGGAAGCGAAGAAGCACGACGGGATCAGCCTCTTCCTAGTACCGAAGGAATCCAAAGGTCTAACGATCAATCCGATCGATCTGCTCGGCGGCCACGCTATCCGAACCTGCGAAGTGGTGTATGACGGCGTTCGTGTCCCGAAGGAAATGATCGTGGGCGGCCTGCACGTGGGCTGGAAAAAGCTCACCACGGTGCTGTCGAAGGAACGCATCGCATTGTCGGCGATGTGTGTGGGTGGCGCGCAGGCAGCGATCGATCTCGCGCGCTGGTATGCGAACGACCGCAAGCAGTTCGGGCAGTCGATCATCGATTTCCAGGCGGTGTCGCACCTGCTCGCCGACATGCAGACGCGCGTGGATGCCGCCCGCATGATGGCGTTTCGCGCGGCCAGGCTACTCGACGAAGGCGAAACGTGCGACGTGGAGTCGTCGCAGGCGAAGTACCTCGCATCGGATACCTACGTGCAGGTCGCCACCGACGGCATCCAGATCATGGGCGCCAATGGCTACTCCGCCGAATACGCGATGCAGCGTCATTACCGCGAAGCCAAGATGTTCCAGATCTTCGGCGGCACCAATCAAATTCAGCGCAACATCGTGGCACGTGCGCTTAAATCGTAAGCGGAGACAGACGTGACGGCAGTTCGGACATTGGAGAAACTCGGCTTTGGCGTCGACTACGCGCAAGCCGACGTAGTGGTGGTCGGCGGCGGCGGCGCGGCTTCACGCGCTGCGGTGTCGGCGGCGCAGGCGGGTGCGAAGGTCCTCATGCTGGCCAAGGCGCCGGTCGGACAGGGTGGCAGCACGGTGCACGGCGCGAGCGAAATCATGAGCATGGGTGCGTCCGGTTACGGCAGCGCCGACGATAGCGCGACCGTGCATTACGAAGACACGATGCGTCCGGCGGCCGGCTTCATCGACCGCGATCTGGTGCGCGTGCTGGCGGAGGACGCACCGAAACGCATTGCTGACCTGATCGAACTCGGCGTGCCGTTCGACCGCGTCGACGATGGCTATAAGCTGATCCGCAGCGACTTCGGCACCTATGCCCGCGCGCTCGGCGTAAAGGGCAAAACCGGCAAGGCCTTCGTGAGCGCGCTCGCGGACGAAGCGAAGAAACTCGGTGTCGAGACGCGTCAGCCAGTGGCGCTGATCGACCTTCTGCGCGATTCAACGGGGCGCGTGAGCGGCGTGGTTGCGAAAGATCTGACGTCGCGGCGGCTGCTGGTGGTCTCCGGGGGAGCCGTCGTGCTTGGAACTGGCGGCGCGCACGGTCTGTTCTCGCAGCAGGTGTCGACAGCTGAAATGACCGGTGACGGCCAGGCAATCTGCTTCCGCCACGGCGCCGAACTCGTGAACATGGAGTTCCATCAGTTCGGGCCGGCGATGGTGCACCCTTACGTGCAACTCTTCAGCAAGTCCTGCTTCATCCTGCATCCGAAGATGCTCAATCGCGACGGCCATGAATTCCTCGCGGACTATCTGCCAGCGGGCGTGACGCCCGAAGCTGCGATGGACGAGAAAGTGTTCCCGTTCACGATCTCGAACGAATCGCGCTACATCGATATCGCGATCGCAACGGAAATCGCGCAGGGTAGAGGCACGGAACGCGGCGCGGTGCAGTTCTCGTTCGCCGATATTCCCCAGGATCGGTTGGCGGCCACCATTCCGAACACCATGCGCTGGATGCGCGCCAAGGGACTCGACCCGAAGCGCGACGTGCTCGAAGTCGGGATTGCATTCCAATGCCTGAATGGCGGCGTGCGGATGACCAACACCGACGCAATGTCGACCATCGAGGGGCTCTTCGTGATCGGCGAACTTGCGGGCGGGGTGCGCGGCCCGGATCGTCCGGGCGGCAACTCGCTTGCCGAAGGTCAGGTATTCGGCCATCGCGCGGGCGCGGGTGCGGCCGCGTTCGCACGCGGCAGCGCGGCGCCGGGCATGTCCGATGTGACGCCGCTCGCAAGGCGCCTCGAAACGGCGCTAAAACCGAATGCCTCGTTCGACGCTCAACGTATCGCATCCGATCTGCGTGCTGCGATGCAGGCGCATTGCCTCGTCGAAAAGACAGAAAGCGGTTTGAACATCGCGTTAGCCGCCGCGCGCGAGGCGCGCGCCCAGTTCGCCGCAGGGGGCGCGGCCACGCCGCCGCAAGTGATCGATGCATTGTCGATCGACAACATGGCGACTACTGCAGAAGTCATCGTGCAGGCGTGTATCGAGCGCCGCGAATCGCGCAGCAGCCACTACCGCACCGACTGTCCCGAGCGCGACGACGCTAGTTTCGGTCACGCGTTGACCCTCACGCGCGGTGAGGCCGACCCGTTCCGTCTGGCCTTCGACGTGCTCGATTATCCGCGCGCCGAATTCACGGACGCATCGCATTTCCAGGCGGCCAATCATGGATAAGAAACAAGTCGGCCCGTTGTCGGGCTACCGCATTCTCGATCTCACCGTCATGACCGCGGGTCCGGTCGGGACGGTGCTGCTTGCCGACCTCGGCGCGGATGTAATCAAGATCGAGGAGCCGAAGGCAGGTGACCTCTCGCGCAACCTCGGCAATCAATTCGTGGAAGGCGAAAGCGTGCAGTTCCTCTCCCAGAACCGCAACAAGCGCAGCATCTGCCTGGACCTGAAGTCGCCGAAAGGACGTGATGCATTTCTGCGCATGGCCGAGCAGGCGGATGTAGTCGTCGAAAATTTCCGGCCGGGCACGGTGGATCGGCTCGGCATCGGCTACGAGGCCGTGAAGGCGCGCAATCCGCTGATCGTCTACGCAAGCGTATCGGCGTTTGGACAAAGCGGTCCCTACGCCGGGTGGCCCGCGAACGATCCGATCGTGCAGGCCGTGGCAGGTCTCATGGATATGACGGGGGAAGCCGGCGGCAATCCCGTTCGGCTCGGGGCGCCGTTGCCCGACTTCGGCGCGGCTGCGCTGCTCGCGTTCGGTATCTCGGCGGCGTTGTTGCATCGCGAACGGCATGGCGAAGGCCAGCGCATCGATACGTCGCTGCTGTCGGCTGCGCTTTTCAGCACCATCCCGCGCGACGGCGAGACGCTGCGAAGCGGCAAAGCGCCGGAGCGCCTCGGCAGCGGCCATCCGACGATGGTGCCGTACCGCAACTATGAGGGCTCCGACCGCCGCTATTTCTTTGCGGCCTGCTTCACCGAAAAATTCTGGCAGAACCTTTGCCGGGCGTTGGGCCGCGAAGAGTTGCTGAGCGATGAACGCTTTATCGGCAACACCGCGCGGACTGCGAATCGGCATGCGCTCGACGCGATCCTCGAACAGCAATTTCTGCTGCATACCGCCGAATATTGGGTGGCGCATCTGAGCGCCGCGGACGTGCCATGCGCGATCGTGCAGGACTATCACACCGCGCTGACGGAGGATCCGCAGATCGCGCATAACCACGCGGTCGTCGAGATCGAACATCCAATTGCGGGCAGGGTAACGAACATCGCGAGTCCGGTGAATTTTCACGGCAGCCCGGTGGCCTACCGCCGTCCGCCGCCTACGCTCGGGCAACATACGGCTGAAGTACTCGCCGAGTTCGGTTTCGGCGAGGAGGATATCGCAGCACTCGGAGATCGTGAATTGGCCGCTGCCGGAGCGAAGTCATGAAATCGTACACAACGGACTACGTGATCGTCGGCGCGGGGACGGCGGGGTGCGTGCTCGCAAACCGCCTGAGCGAAGATCCGAACGTCAAAGTGATTCTCGTCGAAGCCGGCGAGCGCGATCGTCACCCGTTCATTCACGTGCCGGCCGGCTTCGTGCGATTGCTCGATCATCCCACCGTGACGTGGCGCTATCGCACACAGGCCGACGGCGAGACCAGTGGCCGTGCAATCCTGTTTCCGCGTGGACGCGGACTCGGCGGCTCCAGCGCGATCAACGGCCTGCTGTATGTGCGTCCGTTTGCGGAGGATATCGATAGCTGGGAGCAGTCGGGCGCGAAGGGCTGGACCTTCGGCAACTGTCTGCCGTTCTACAACCGCTCCGAAACGTGGACCGAGGGCAACAGTCCGCAACGCGGCACACACGGTCCGATCCAGGTCAGCCGGGTGAAGAATCCGCCGGAGATTTGCGGTGCGGTCGTGCAAGCCGCCCAGAAGGCCGGTCTCGAGTTCGTACATGATCCGAACAGCGACACGCGCGGACCGTCGATCTGGTACTACCAGCAAACGCGCGACGGGCGTCGCCGGTCGAGCGCAGCGCGCGGTTATTTGCGGCCTGCAATGGCGCGGCCGAATCTCACGGTCGTGACCGGCGTCCAGGTGTCCGGGCTCGAGATGAACGGCAAGCACGTGAGCGGCATCAATGCGACGACGGCCGCAGGCGTTCCGGTGCAGTTTCGCGCGACCCGCGAGGTCATCCTGAGCGCCGGCGTGATCGGCACGCCCAGGCTGCTCGAAATGAGTGGCATCGGCGATAAGGATGTGCTCGACAATGCGGGCATTCAAACACGCATCGCGTTGCCGGGCGTCGGCAACAATTTGCAGGATCACTACGTAGTTCGGCTCGGCTATCGGGTGCGCGGTGCGGGTACCGCGAACGAGCGCTCGCACGGACTCGCGCTCGCGCGCGAGCTGATGCGCTACGTCGTGTCAGGGACCGGCGTATTGACCTATAGCGCGGCGATCGTCGGCGGCTTTGCACAGACGCGGTTGGCAACCCGGCCCGACGTGCAGTTCGTGATCGCGCCAGGCAGCTTTGTCGAGGGACGGATCGGGGTGCTGGAGTCGGAGCCAGGTGTCTCCTGCGGCGTCTGGCAGATGCGCCCGGAAAGCCGTGGGCACGTGCACATCACCGGCAGCGAGATCACGGCAGCGCCGACGATCGCACCGTCATACCTCAGCAGCGAACTGGATCGCAACACGATGGTGGAAGGACTCAAGATCGGCCGCCGGATCTTCGCGCAGCCCGAGGTCGCCCGCTATATCGTCGACGAAACCGTACCGGGCCGTCAGGCCGAGACCGATGAAGCGTTACTGCAATACGTGCGTGACAATGGCTCGACTGTGTACCACGCGGTTGGCACGTGCCGGATGGGCGAGGACGAAATGAGCGTCGTCGATTCTGAAATGCGGGTGCGCGGAATAACAGGCCTGCGCATCGTCGACGGGTCGGTGATGCCGTCGATAACCTCGACCAACACCAATGCGACGGTGCTGATGCTGGCCGAGCGCGCGGCGGACATGATCCGTTCGCCGATGACGGCGCGCGCGGTTTCGACATATTCGAAGGAGACGGTATGAAAGTGCTGGTGGGTGTAAAGCGAGTGGTCGACTACAACGTGAAGGTCCGGGTCAGGTCGGACGGCACGGGTGTCGACATTGCGAACGTGAAGATGTCGATGAATCCGTTCGATGAAATCGCGGTTGAGGAAGCGGTGCGGTTGAAGGAAGTGGGCGTGGTGAGCGAGGTGGTGGCCGTTTCTTGCGGTGTCGTTCAGGCGCAGGAAACGCTGCGTACGGCGCTGGCGATCGGCGCGGATCGTGCTGTGTTGATCGAGTCTTCCGACGACCTGCAGCCGCTCGCTGTTGCCAAACTGCTGAAGGCGCTAGTCGACAAAGAACAGCCTTCGTTGGTATTGCTCGGCAAGCAGGCCATCGACGACGACTCGAACCAGACCGGCCAGCTGCTGGCCGAG
>CAYRLJ010000164.1:0-6415 GCA_964425025.1 uncultured Burkholderia sp.
TGGCCGTTGCGCGTTCTTGATCTGCGAGCGATCGCAGACTCGGAATCACTTTTCTCTTGTTCATAATGCCTGCAGAACGGAACCTGAAAGGTAAGACCCTCGTTTTGGTCGACGGATCAAGCTATCTGTATCGGGCCTACCACGCAATGCCCGACTTGCGCGGCCCCGATGGCGAGCCGACGGGTGCCATCTACGGACTCATCAACATGTTGCGGCGCATGCGCAAGGACGTCACGGCAGAGTATAGCGCGTGCGTATTCGATGCAAAGGGCAAGACGTTCCGTGATGATTGGTATCCGGAGTACAAGGCCCATCGCCCTTCGATGCCCGACGACCTTGCCAAGCAAATCGAGCCGATCCATTTCGCCGTGCGTGCGCTCGGCTGGCCCCTGCTCATGGTAGAGGGCGTCGAGGCCGACGATGTCATCGGCACGCTCGCGGCCGTCGCCGAACGCGAAGGAATGAACGTCGTCGTCTCCACGGGCGACAAGGACTTGGCTCAGCTTGTCAGCGATCACGTCACGCTCGTCAACACGATGACGAACGAAACGCTCGATAGGGAAGGCGTCATTGCCAAATTCGGTGTGCCGCCCGAGCGCATCGTCGATTACCTTTCGTTGATCGGCGATACCGTCGATAACGTGCCCGGCGTCGAAAAGTGCGGCCCGAAGACGGCCGTCAAATGGCTCGCGCAGTACGAAACGCTCGATGGCGTCGTCGAACATGCAAGCGAGATCAAGGGCGTTGTCGGCGAGAATCTGCGCCGCGCGGTCGATTTCCTGCCGATGGCCAAGAAACTGGTCACGGTCGAACGCGCATGCGATCTGACCGAACATGTTGCCTCGATCGAGGAAACATTGCCGGCCCGGCCGGAATCGCCGCTCGAACTACGCGATCTGTTCATGCGGCATGGCTTCCGAACTTGGCTGCGTGAGGTGGAAGCGCTCATCGAAGGCGCACAGGACGCGCAAGCCGAGGCGGGCGAAGCGGGCGAAACTGCGCCGTCGGGCATACTCGCGGCCGAGCCCGCGCCCACGATCGCGCCGGAGCGCTGCTACGAGACGGTCCAAACATGGGAGCACTTCGACACGTGGCTGGCCAAGATCGATGCGGCGCCCTTGACATCGTTCGATACCGAAACCACTTCGCTCGATCCGATGCAGGCCGAAATCGTCGGCTTCTCGCTCTCGGTCGGGGCGGGCTGCGCGGCCTACGTTCCGGTCGCACACCGCGGACCGGACGCGCCGGTGCAATTGCCTCGCGACGAAGTACTGGCCAAGCTCAAGCCGTGGCTCGAAAGCGAAGACAAGAAGAAGGTGGGTCAACACCTGAAGTACGACGAGCAAGTGCTCGCCAACCATGGCATCGAGCTGAACGGCGTTGAGCACGACACGCTGCTCCAATCGTACGTGCTCGAGTCGCATCGTCCGCACGATATGGACAGCCTCGCGTCGCGTCATCTCGGCGTCAAGACGATCAAGTACGAAGACGTGGCAGGCAAGGGCGCCCAACAAATCGGCTTCGACGAAGTACCGCTCGACAAGGCTGCCGAGTACGCGGCGGAAGATGCCGACGTCACGTTTCAACTGCACGCGGCGCTGTTCCCGCAGATCGAACCGGAGGCGGGCTTGCTGCGTGTCTATCGTGACATCGAAATGCCGACGGCGCGTGTGCTGCGCAAGATCGAGCGCAACGGTGTGCTGATCGACAGCGAACGGCTGCGCCGGCAGAGCAACGAAATCGCGGCGCGGCTGATCGAATTGGAAGGGCAGGCCTACGAGCTCGCGGAAGGCGAGTTCAATCTCGGCTCGCCCAAGCAAATCGGCCAAATCTTTTTCGAGCGCCTGCAGTTACCCGTCATCAAGAAAACGCCGAGCGGGGCGCCTTCGACCGATGAAGAGGTGCTGCAAAAGCTCGCCGAAGACTATCCGCTGCCGAAGCTGCTGCTCGAGCATCGCGGCTTGTCGAAGCTGAAGTCGACTTATACCGACAAGCTGCCGCGCATGGTCAATCCGAAGACGGGCCGCGTTCATACCAACTATGCGCAGGCCGTCGCGGTGACGGGCCGACTCGCGTCGAACGATCCGAATCTGCAAAACATTCCCGTGCGCACGGCGGAAGGCCGCCGTATTCGCGAGGCGTTCATCGCACCCGAAGGCAGCAAGATCATTTCGGCCGACTACTCGCAGATCGAGTTGCGGATCATGGCGCACATCTCGGGCGACGAGTCGCTTTTGCGCGCCTTTGCGCACGGTGAAGACATCCATCGCGCCACTGCCGCCGAAGTGTTCAGCGTGACGCCGCTCGAAGTGACGAGCGATCAGCGACGCATCGCGAAAGTCATCAACTTCGGCTTGATCTACGGCATGAGCTCGTTTGGGTTGGCCTCGAATCTCGGCATCACGCGCGATGCGGCCAAGCTCTATATCGATCGCTACTTCGCCCGCTATCCCGGCGTTGCCGCCTACATGAACGACACGCGCACGAGCGCGAAGGTCAAAGGCCACGTCGAGACGGTATTTGGGCGCCGTCTTTGGCTGCCCGAAATCAACGGAGGCAACGGCCCGCGCCGGCAAGCAGCGGAACGCGCGGCGATCAACGCGCCGATGCAGGGCACGGCGGCCGATCTCATCAAGATGTCGATGATCGCGGTACAAGCGTGGCTCGAACGCGAGAATGCCAAGAGCCTCATGATCATGCAGGTGCATGACGAACTGGTCTTGGAAGTGCCGGAGGACGAACTGGCCGTCGTACGCGAAAAACTGCCTCAGCTGATGTGCAGCGTTGCCGCACTGAAGGTGCCGCTCGTGGCCGAAGTCGGCGTCGGCGCGAATTGGGACGAGGCGCATTGATGCGCGGCCGAACCGAATTATCAACGGCATAGGGAGTATGGGCATGCATCGTTTCATCGTCGTGGGAGGAGGAGCGGGCGGACTCGAATTGGCCACCCGCCTCGGCGATCGCTACGGCGCGCGCAAGAACGGCGGCGCGCCGCGTGCACTCGTCACGCTGGTCGACCGCTACCCAACGCATATCTGGAAGCCTCTGCTGCATGAAGTGGCGGCCGGCAGCATGGATCCGTTCACGCAGGAGCTCGAGTACCCGGCGCAAGCCCGTTGGCACGGCTTCGCATTTCAGCAGGGGGAACTGGCCGGTTTGAACCGAGCGGCCAAGCGCATCACGATCGCGCCCGTCATCGACGTCGACGGCATGGAGATCCTGCCGCAACGCGAACTCGAATACGACACGCTCGTCATTGCGATCGGCAGCACTACCCACTTCTTCGGCGTGAACGGTGCGGCCGAACACTCGCTTGCGCTCGACACCGTCGCGCAAGCCGACCGGTTCCGCAAGCGGCTCATCGCTGCCTGCATGCGGGCCGAGCATCAACCGCATGCGACGGTCGAGTCGGGGCCGGGCGCATCGCCGGAAACCGAGCCGCGCATCCAAGTGGCGATCGTCGGCGGCGGCGCGACGGGCGTCGAACTCTCGGCCGAGTTGCGCAACACGGCGCAGGTGCTCTCGGCCTACGGCTTGCACAAGCTCGACCCGCGCCACGACGTCGGCATCGTGCTCATTGAAGCGGGGCCGCGCATTTTGCCGGCGCTGCAGGAGCGCGTGTCGAGCGCGACGGCCGAGTTGCTGCGCAAGCTCGGCGTGAAGCTCATGATCGGGGAGACAGTTGCCGAAGTCGCGCCCGGCATCGTGCGCACGGCAAGCGGCCAGGTCGTGCGCGCCGATCTGACGGTGTGGGCGGCCGGCATCAAGGCGCCGCCTGTCCTGAGCCAGCTCGATGGGCTGAGCGTTAATCGTCTCGGCCAGCTCTGCGTGCGTCGAACATTGCAAACGGATGCGGACGACGACATCTTTGCACTCGGCGATTGCGCGGCTTGCCTTTGGCCGGGCACCGAGCGCAACGTTCCGCCGCGCGCTCAGGCGGCGCATCAGCAAGCGAGCTTTCTTTTGAACGCGCTTTCGAAGCGGCTCGATGGCAAGCCGTTGCCCGAGTTCACCTATCGCGATTTTGGTTCGCTCGTGTCGCTGGGCCATTTCAGTGCGGTGGGCAATCTGATGGGCGGCGTCATCGGCGGCAGCATGCTCGTCGAGGGGCTATTCGCCCGCTTCATGTACATGTCGCTATATCGGCTGCATGTCGCGGCGTTGCATGGTTATCCGCGAATGATGCTCGATACGATCGCGCATTGGTTGCGGCGAACGACGTTGCCTCGCGTCAAGCTGCATTAGCCGTTGGGACATGCTCGCGGCTCTCCTCATGTTCTTTCAGTCTGAATGTGCGCGCTGCCGCTTATTGGACTGGCCTTGACCGCGTAGGCTCTTCGGTTTTAGTCAAGCATAGGGTGGTCGTCGCCGAGCCGCGGCCGCCCGCTTCGCCGAACCATGAGCCATCCTCCTGTCGCAACCCATATGGTCTCGCTGCCCGACGGCAAGACCGGCAACAACGCGCTCGGCTATTGCACGAGCACGTCTCTCAACCCCGACCTTCCCACAACGCTCACGCCGCTCGGGTCCGCGTGGTCTAGGTGGGTACTGAAGGGGACGAAAGTCGTCGTCAAATGGCTCAAAGTCCCTGGCCAGCCCGAATTTCTGCATATCCTCGACGGTGAGACATCGACCACGACCAGGCTGCCACGGCGTCTGCTGCAGCGCTCGCCGGACGATGTCGTTAGGATACTCACGGGGCCGACGCGGAACTATCCCGCCGGCACCCATGCGCTTGACTACGGAAGCGCATCCGCGTTCGTCGGCAATTTCATTACCGTCACCCCGCTGGGGCGATGGCAGTGCAGCCTACCGATGGGCTCCGCCGTCGAGATTTTCAATCTGAGCGCGCCCAGCAATGGGGCGAAGAACGGCGTGTTCGGATTGCAGTCGACGATCATACGGAATTCCTCAGTCAGCGCGAAGTTTCTCAAGGACTCGCCGAGCGTTTAACCGTTATGGGTTCGGCCCGGTAGCGACCGGCCGCGACGGGTCGGCGCACCACTCGCTCCATGAGCCCGGATACAGCGCGGCGCCGTGAAGCCCGGCCACCTCCATCGCGAGCGCGTTGTGGCAGGCCGTGACACCTGAGCCGCACTGCAGCACGACGTGCTCGGGCTGTTTCTGGCCGATGACCGCGCTGAACTCGTCGCGCAGCGCGTGGGCCGACTTGAAGCGGCCATCGGCAGTGAGGTTGTCCTTAAAAAAGCGGTTCCGTGCGCCGGGAATGTGGCCGGCAACGGGGTCGATCGTCTCGTTCTCGCCGCGATAACGATCGGCAGAGCGCGCATCGATGATGAGCTGTTCGCCCGTTTTCATTTTGGCCAGCAAATGCGCGGCGTCGACTGTCACGGCAAGCGGTGCGGCGGTTTTGAAGTCGCCTTGCGCTGGCGCGGGCGGCGCGGCCGTCTCGAGCTTTTGCCCGGCGGCTTGCCACGCTTGCAACCCGCCATCGAGTACGGCCACCGAATCGTGTCCGAGCCAACGCAACAGCCACCATAGCCGCGCGGCGTAACTGCCGCCTTGCGCATCGTAGGCCACGACCTGCTGCCCTTGCTTCAGGCCATGCGCCGCGAGCGTTGCGACGAGCGCATCGCGTTCAGGCAACGGGTGACGCCCATTCTTGCCGGTTTTGGCGCCCGACAAATCGCGGTCGAGGTGCAGATAACGGGCACCGGGAAGATGGCCCGCCGCATAGGCCTTCTCTCCCGCATCCGGATTGGCGAGATCGAAACTGCAATCGAAGACGAGCACGCTGCCCGGCGCGTTGGACAACCGCTCGGCAAGATTTTCGGCCGAGATCAGCGTGGTGTAATGCGTGTGCGGCATGATGGACTCCTCGTTGGCGAGCAACTCGCGCGTGGACGGCAGATGATTGCAGTCTAAACAAAAAGACGGGCAAGAGGCATTTTCGCCCTCTTGCCCGTCTTGCGATCGTCCGGTTGCGTGCCCGTCGCGAGTCCCCTAACTCGGGGCGCTAGATCTCACCAAGTTCGCGCCGCAGGAACGCGTGGAAATGTTGCATCCCGTCTTCCATCGGGCTCTGGTAAGGCCCGACCTGCGATTCGCCGCGTTCAAGCAGCGCGAGGCGGCCCGCGTCCATGCGTTCGGCGATTTCGTCGTCCTCGCGCGCGGTTTCCATATAGGCGGCGCGCTCCGCTTCGATGAATTCGCGTTCGAATAACGCGATTTCCTCGGGGTAATAGAACTCGACGATGTTCGTCGTTTGACGCGGGCCATGCGGAATGAGCCAAGACACGACGAGCACGTGCGGATACCACTCGATCATGAGCCCCGGATAGTAGACCATCCAGATCGCGCCGTACTCGGGCGGCTCGCCGTCGCGCATGCGCAGCACTTCGTCGTGCCATTTCCGGTAGATCGGGCTGCCGGCCTTGGCCAAGCCGTTGTGCAC
>CAYRLJ010000165.1:0-6398 GCA_964425025.1 uncultured Burkholderia sp.
CGAGCACCGCGGCCGCAACGAGGGCCAGGCCGGCCGAGGCGGATTGAACCGCACGCTTTGCCGCGCGGCTTGCCGCGCACGAGGCCGTGCGCATCATGGTGTTGAAGGCTCGCCGCATTTCTCCGTGCTTCCTAGCAATCAGTCTCACTCAGTGACCCAGTTTCAATGACCCGCACACGTCCTTCCGGCAACATGCTCGGCCCTGTCGATGAAAGCGCCGATTATAGCCGAACCGGCAGTGCCGCCGACGCTCGTTCAGACGACGCCACGCGCGCGCGTCCCGCAGCCCCCACGCTATCCGGCAACAAGCCGGCTGACGAAGCGCCGGGCGCCGAAGCGCCTCGCGTCGCGCTCGTGCCCGCCGTGCTTGCCGGCGAGCGGCTCGACAAGGTGCTCGCCAAAGTGTTTCCCGAATACTCGCGCAGCCGTTTGCAAAGCTGGACCGAAGGGGGGCGTGTACTGCTGAACGGCGCGCCCGCCAAGGTGCGTCAGGCCGTGCCGCTCGGCGCGCGCATCGAGCTTACGCCCGATTTACTGCCCGAGCAGCTTGCGTTTACGCCCGAGCCCGTTGCGCTCGAGGTTGTCTACGAGGACGACACGCTCGTCGTCATCAACAAGCCGGCCGGCCTCGTTGTGCACCCCGCCGCGGGCAACTGGAGCGGCACGATCCTGAACGGCTTGCTGCATCGCTATCCCAATGCGGCGGGTCTCCCTCGGGCCGGCATCGTGCATCGGCTCGACAAGGAGACATCGGGCTTGATGGTGATCGCGCGCACGCTCGCCGCGCAGACCGATCTCGTGCGTCAATTGCAGGCCCGTACGGTGAAGCGCCGCTACGTCGCGCTCGTCTGGGGCGCGATGCCCGAGGAGGGCATCATCGACGCACCCATCGGACGCGATCCGCGCGAGCGCACGCGTATGGCCGTCGTCGCGGGCGCCTCGGGCAAGAGCGCGCGCACACGCTTCAGGCTCGTCGATCAAACGATATGGAAGCAGCAGAGCGTGAGCGCGATTCATTGCGATCTCGAGACCGGGCGCACGCATCAGATCCGCGTGCACTGCGCCCATGTGGGGCATCCGCTGCTCGGCGATCCGGTCTACGGCAGTGTGCGCGGGCGCCGTTCGAGCGCGCCGCTGCCTAGCGCGTTCGCTCGGCAGGCGCTGCATGCTTGGCAGCTTGGGCTCGTTCATCCCGGCACGGGGCGCTCGATGCGCTGGCGCGCCGACCTGCCAGAGGATATGGCCGCCCTCGTCCAGGCGCTCGGTTTCGGGCATGAAGCCGCTCAGTTCGAGCCGGAGGATAGTGACGACGGTACCCACGAGGAATTCGCGGATGCCGAAGGCGACTACGAGGACGACGACACGGACATCGAGTGAAATCCGCGAGCCCCCGCTGCGCAACGAATGAAAGCGATACGAACCGAACGACGAACGACCGAACGATCATGACGAAACACGATGACGCTACGAGCCAGGTTCCCACGCTGACCGAAGCAGATTGCTTGCGTCCGGCGTGGCAGGTGTCCCCGCGCGTGCGCGCGCTGGTCACGACGCGAGCCGGCGGCGTGAGCTTGCCGCCTTATGGCCGCTGGATCGACGCAAGCGAAGCGGCGGGTGGATTGAATTTGGGTTTGCATACCGGCGACGACCCGGTCCATGTCATGCGCAATCGCGCGCGGTTGGTATCGCTGACCGACGTGCGTCCGGCGTGGCTGGAGCAGGTACACGGGGATCGGATCGTCAATGCCGAAGATGTTCAGCTCGATGCGCCCGCGCATGCGGATGCAAGTGTGACGACGGTGCCCGGCATCGCTTGCCTAGTGATGGTGGCCGATTGTTTGCCGGTGCTGCTTTGCGATGCTCACGGCCGCGCGGTGGGGGCCGCGCATGCGGGCTGGCGCGGCCTCGCCGCCGGTATCGTCGAGAAGACGGCACGGCGCGTTGCCGACTTGGCGCAGTGTGCCCCCGACACGTTGCACGCCTACCTGGGGCCGGCGATCGGGCCTCATGCATTCGAAGTCGGCGACGAAGTGCGCGATGCATTCCTGGCGGCGGCCGCGCCGGCCGAGCGCGAGGCGAGCGCGAGCGCGTTCGTCGCGCGCGCCGGTGCACCCGGCAAGCATTGGGCCGACTTGTACGAACTCGCGCGTCTGCGCCTGGCGCGGCTCGGCGTGACGCGTATAACCGGCGGCGATGACTGCACTGTGACAGATCGCGAGCGTTTTTATTCGTACCGGCGCGATCGGGTGACGGGCCGAATGGCCGCGCTCATCTGGTTGGCCGATTAATCCGCACGCGGCGCTCTGCGGCGCACAAGAAACCGCCTACGCGCAAGCGCGCGCAGCGTTGCCGGCGCGGACGTCGTGAGCCCGGCGATTCGGCGCACGCGCCGGCTCTGCTTGAGTCGCACGTTCGCGATCGACCTCGGGAAAACGATAATAAGAACCTTATCGCGCTGCGTCAAAATCGGTCCAAAGCATTGACACGCTTCATGGCGGGCGCAAGAATGGCCGCTCGCAAGGGGTGAGCGCAGCGAGCGGTTTCGAGGGTTCGCCCACGTATGCTCCACGCCCGCCTCTCATCAGTCTTCCTTGACTCACGGCAAAAGCGGGTATGACTGCATCAAAACGTCAATCGACTTCTTCTCAAACCGAACCATCCTCGAGTCGCGAGCAGCAAGACGAAGCCGGCAACGCGGACATGCATCGGATGTTCGAGACTTGGACGGGTGCCTGGCGCACATTCGCCGATCCGAGCAAGTGGCCGGCCGCGGCACAGGCCGCGATGGCGGGGCAAGCGGCGAATGGTCAGGCGAATAGCTTGACGTTTCCCTTTGCAGCGGGCGGTTCGGCCTTTCCGTTTCCCTTTACGATGCCGCAAATGCCGGCGATGGGGCTGCCAACGCTTGCCGATGCGCAGCAGGCATTCGCTGGCGTGAAGCTGCCGCTCGCATCGATCCCAGCCGAGCGGTTGCAGGCATTGCAGGCAGACTACTCGCGCGATTGCCTTACGTTGCTGCAGCAGGCCGGCGGGGCGGACAAGACGCCGCCCGAACTTCCCGATAGGCGATTCAACTCCGACGCCTGGAAGGCAACGCCGGCTTTCGCCTACACGGCGGCTTGGTACCTGCTGAACGCCCGCTATCTACAAGCGTTGGCCGATGCCGTCGACGGCGATGCGAAAACGCGCGAGCGGATTCGCTTTGCCGTGCAGCAGTGGACGGCCGCGGCATCGCCGAGCAACTTCCTGGCGTTCAATCCCGAAGCACAGAAAGCGCTGCTCGAAACGCAAGGCGAGAGCCTTCGCCAAGGCGTGATGAACCTGCTCACCGACATGCGCCGCGGCAAGATCTCGCAGAGTGACGAATCTCGCTTCGTCGTCGGCAAGAATATCGGCACAACCGAGGGCGCGGTCGTCTTCGAAAACGAGTTGATGCAGCTGATTCAATACAAGCCGCGTACGCCGAATGTGTTCGAGCGTCCGCTGCTGATGGTGCCGCCTTGCATCAACAAGTTCTATATCCTCGATTTGCAGCCTGAAAGTTCGCTCGTCGCCCATGCGCTGGAATCGGGACACCAAGTCTTCATGATCTCCTGGCGCAATGCGAATGCGTCGATGGCCGATAAGTCATGGGACGACTACGTCAATGACGGTGTGCTGGCGGCGATCGATGTCGTCAAGAGCGTAAGCGGACGCGAGCAAATCAACACATTCGGATTCTGTATCGGCGGTACGATGATCGCGACGGCGCTCGCGGTACTTGCGGCGCGCGGCGAGCACCCGGCGGCTTCGATGACGCTGCTTACCGCCATGCTCGACTTCTCCGATACGGGCGTGCTCGACGTCTTCGTCGACGAAACGCACGTGCGCATGCGCGAGCAGACGATTGGCGGAGGCAATGGTGCGCCCGCGGGGTTGATGCGCGGCGTCGAGTTCGCCAACGCGTTCTCGTTCCTACGGCCGAACGATCTCGTGTGGAACTATGTCGTCGATAATTACCTCAAAGGCCGCACGCCCGCGCCGTTCGATTTGCTGTACTGGAACAGCGATTCGACGAACTTGCCTGGGCCGATGTACGTTTGGTACTTGCGCAACACGTACCTCGAAAACAAGTTGCGCGAACCGGGCGCGCTGACCGTTTGCGGCGAGGCGCTCGACCTCTCGCGAATCGATGTGCCGACTTACATTTATGGCTCGCGCGACGATCACATCGTGCCTTGGCGCACGGCCTACGCTTCGGCGCCGTTGCTGACGGGGCCGAAGCGGTTCGTGCTGGGTGCGTCGGGGCACATTGCGGGCGTCATCAACCCGCCGGCCAAGGGCAAACGCAGCTATTGGTCTTACGAAGGCGATGAGAAAGCACTGCCCGGCGATCCGGATGACTGGTTCGACGGTGCCGTGGAGAAACCGGGCAGTTGGTGGCCGGACTGGATGGCCTGGCTCGCCCCGTACGGCGGCAAAAAAGTGAAGGCTCGGGAGCCGTTCGGGTCGGCCGACTATCCGGTCATCGAGCCCGCGCCTGGACGATATGTGCAGGAGCGCGACTGACCGGGCGCGCTGGACCAGGTTCGGGTCGCGCTGCACCGAACGTCGGTCCATTGAAACGCTTGAAGGTTTTTATTAACTAGATGCGCGGCCGTGAGAGCCGCTGCCTCATTCGCAAGGAGTCACAAAATGACTGACGTAGTGATCGTATCGGCTGCTCGCACCGCAGTCGGCAAGTTCGGCGGCTCACTCGCGAAGATCCCGGCGCCCGAACTCGGCGCGACCGTCGTGCGTGCAGTACTCGAGCGCGCGGGCGTCAAGCCCGAACAGGTGAGCGAAGTCATCCTGGGCCAAGTGTTGGCGGCAGGTTCGGGCCAAAACCCGGCGCGTCAGGCGCTGATCAAGGCCGGCTTGCCGGCCGCAGTGCCAGGTATGACGATCAACAAGGTGTGCGGCTCGGGGCTGAAAGCGGTCATGCTGGCCGCGAATGCGGTGATCGCGGGCGATGCCGACATCGTCGTCGCCGGTGGCCAAGAGAACATGAGCGCGGCGCCGCATGTGCTGCCGGGTTCGCGCGACGGCTTCCGCATGGGCGATGTCAAACTCATCGATACGATGATCGTCGATGGCCTCTGGGACGTCTACAACCAATACCATATGGGTATCACGGCCGAAAACGTGGCCAAAGAATACGGCATCACGCGCGAAGAGCAGGACAACTTCGCGGCGCTGTCGCAAAACAAGGCTGAAGCGGCGCAAAAGGCAGGGCGTTTCGACGACGAAATCGTTCCCGTCGAAATCCCTCAGCGTAAGGGCGAACCGCTGCGCTTCGTTACCGACGAGTTCGTCCGCCATGGCGTGACGGCCGACGCGCTGTCGAGCCTGAAACCGGCTTTTTCGAAGGAAGGCACCGTCACGGCGGCAAACGCATCGGGCATCAACGACGGCGCGGCGGCAGTGCTCGTGATGTCGGCGAAGAAGGCGGAAGCGCTCGGCTTGACGCCGCTTGCGCGGATCAAAGCTTATGCGAATGCCGGCGTCGATCCGAAAGTGATGGGGATGGGGCCCGTGCCGGCATCGCGCCGTTGTCTCGAGCGTGCGGGCTGGTCGGTCGGCGATCTCGACTTGATGGAGATCAACGAAGCGTTTGCGGCGCAAGCGCTCGCGGTGCACAAGCAAATGGGCTGGGACACCTCGAAGATCAACGTGAACGGCGGGGCGATTGCGATCGGCCATCCGATCGGCGCATCGGGCTGCCGCATTCTCGTCACGCTGCTCCATGAAATGCAAAAACGCGACGCGAAGCGTGGTTTGGCCTCGCTTTGCATCGGCGGTGGGATGGGCGTCGCGTTGGCGCTCGAGCGCGCCTGAGCGGCACGCAAGGGCTGCCGCCCGTCTGCTGTGCGTGGCGGTAAAAGACGAGGGACGCCGCGAGGCGTCCCCGAAAACAGGAATGGAGCGTGATTCATGACTCAGCGTAATGCGTACGTAACGGGCGGGATGGGTGGCATCGGCACCGCGATCTGCCAACGCTTGCATCGGCAAGGCTTCAAGGTGGTGGCGGGCTGCGGTCCGAACTCGCCGCGGCGCGTCACCTGGCTCGAGCAGCAAAAGGCGCTCGGCTATGATTTCGTCGCGTCCGAGGGCAACGTCGGCGATTGGGAGTCCACCAAGGTCGCGTTCGACAAGGTCAAAGCTGAAGTGGGCGAAATCGACGTGCTCGTCAACAACGCGGGCATTACGCGCGATGTCGTGTTCCGCAAGATGACGCACGAGGATTGGACGGCCGTCATCGACACGAACCTCACGAGCTTGTTCAACGTCACCAAGCAAGTGATCGACGGCATGGTGGAGCGCGGCTTCGGGCGCGTCATCAATATTTCGTCGGTGAACGGTCAAAAAGGGCAGTTCGG
>CAYRLJ010000166.1:0-6315 GCA_964425025.1 uncultured Burkholderia sp.
AGCGCTCGAACAGCAGGTTGTAGCGCAGCGGGTCGAGGTCCGTAATGCCGAGCGCGTACGCAACGAGCGAGCCCGCGCCCGAGCCGCGACCCGGCCCCACGGGCACGCCGTTGTTTTTGGCCCAGTTGATGAAGTCGGCCACGATCAGGAAGTAGCCGGGAAAGCCCATCTTCACGATCGTGCCGCACTCGAAGTCGAGCCGCTGGTAGTACTTCTCGCGCTCGCTCGAGCGCTCGCCCTCATCGGGAAAAAGCTCCACGAGGCGCTTCTCGAGCCCGTCCTTCGACAACTGCACGAGGTAATCGTCGAGCGACATGCCGTCCGGCGTCGGAAACAGCGGCAGCTTCGGCTTACCGAGTTCCAGTGTCAAATTGCAGCGCTTGGCGATTTCGATCGTATTGGCGACCGCCGACGGAAGATCGGCAAACCGCTGGAGCATCTCGTCTTGTGTCGCAAAGCGCTGCTCATCGGTAAAGCGCTTCGGGCGTCTCGAATTCGCGAGGATATCGCCTTCGGAGATACACACCCGCGCCTCGTGCGCCGTGTAGTCGTCCACCGACATGAACTGAATCGGATGCGTCGCGACGACGGGCAGCTTCAAAGCCGACGCGAGCGTCACGGCTTGCTGGATATACGCTTCCCCGCCGGGCTGCCCGTAGCGCTGCAACTCGATGTAGAACGCATTCGGGAAGCGCGCGGCCCAGCGCTCGGCATGGCGCCGAGCCGCCTGCTCGTTGCCGGCCGCGAGCGCGAGCCCGATATCGCCCTGCTGCGCCCCCGAAAGTGCGATCAAGCCCTCGCTGAGCGGCGAATCGAGCCAGGCTGCGTCGATTTCGGCGCGCCCGCGATATTGGTTCGTGAGCCAGGCCTTCGTCAGCAGATCGCACAGATTCAAATAACCGCGGCGGTCTTTCACGAGCAGCAATAAACGCGAGGGCTTGTCCCGATCGTCGGGATTCATGACCCAGACATCGCATCCCGCGATCGGCTTTACGCCTTTGCCGCGGGCTTCTTTATAGAACCGGACGAGACCGAACGCATTGGCGAGATCGGTCATTGCGAGCGCACCCTGGCCGTCGTCGGCGGCGGCTTTGACGATGTCGTCAAGGCGCACGATGCCGTCGGCAATCGAAAATTCGGAGTGGACGCGGAGATGGACGAAGCGGGGATCTGACATGGGCGATATTGTACATCCGGCCTTCGCCTCGGCCGGCTGTCGAATGGGTGCCGAATGGGTGTCGAACGGCCTAGGGCGAGTGATCCGCAGTTTGCGGGATAATAGCGGTTTCGCCGCCGCTCGCGCGCCGACCAGGCCTCCATGGCCCGGCGGACCGGCTACCCTTCCGGGCTACCGCCGCGCCCCATTTTTGGCGGCGGCTCGTATCGTCATTGCTCCACCATCATGCGTATCGTCAATCTTGCCGCCTACCGCTTCGTCACCATCGATGCCATCGACACCTGGCGAGCGCTGCTCGCCGAGCGGTGCGAAGCGCTCGGCCTGCGCGGCACCATCTTGCTCGCGCCCGAAGGCATCAACCTTTTCATCGCGGGCACGCCCGAGGCCGCCGCCGAATTCATCGAATACCTGCGCGGCGATCCGCTTTTCGAAGGCAAGTTCGCCGACTTGCCATTCAAGGAAAGCTTCTCCGAGACGCAACCGTTTCACCGCATGCTCGTCAAGCGCAAGCGCGAAATCATCACGATGAAAAAGCCCGCGATCCAGCCGGAGCTCGGCCGTGCACCTTCGGTCGATGCACCCACGCTCAAGCGCTGGCTCGACAGCGGCCACGACGACGAGGGCCGCCCCGTCGTCATGCTCGACACGCGCAATGCCTTCGAAGTCGACGTCGGCACGTTCGAGGATGCGATCGATTACCGGATCACGAAATTCAGCGAATTCCCGAGCGTCGTCGAAGCCCACCGGGATCAGCTGGATGGCAAGACCATCGTCTCGTTCTGCACGGGCGGCATTCGCTGCGAGAAGGCCGCGATTCATATGAAAGAGGTCGGCATCGACCATGTCTATCAACTCGAGGGCGGCATCCTGAAGTACTTCGAGGAAGTGGGCGGCGCGCACTATCGCGGTGAATGCTTCGTGTTCGACTATCGCACCGCGCTCAATCCCCAGCTCGAACCGACCGAAACCGTCCAATGCTTCGGCTGCCGCGCGGTGGTGACGCCCGAGGATCAACGCTCGCCGCGCTATACGGCCGGCAAGACGTGCCCCGCATGCCATCCAGACAAGGGCACGGCGCGCGCGGCGTGACCGGCACCCCTCCATCGAGCGCGACGCGCGGGGCCACGCCTCACCGCGGTTACCGCGGCCGCTTCGCGCCTTCGCCGACGGGCAGGCTGCATGCCGGTTCGCTCGTCGGCGCCCTCGCCAGCTATCTCGACGCGCGCGCACACGGCGGCGTCTGGCTCGTTCGCATCGAAGACATCGATGCGCCTCGGACCGTACCCGGTGCTGACCGCGCGATTCTCGACACGCTGGCGCGCTTCGGCATGCAAAGCGATGAGCCCCCCGTGTGGCAAAACACGCGTACGGCGCACTACGCGCAGGCGTTCGAGCGCCTTGAGCAAGCGGGGTACATCTATCCGTGCGGCTGCACGCGCAAGGAAATTGCCGATTCGCTTGCGAACGCCCACGCGCGCCACACGACGCTCGCCTACCCCGGCACGTGCCGACACGGCTTGAACGGTAGGGCCCCGCGTGCGTGGCGAATGCGCGTGCCCGAGGGCGCTGATGCCATCGTGACGTTCGAAGATCGCTGGCAAGGCCCGCAAACGCAAGATCTGGCGCTCGAAGTCGGCGATTTCGTGCTCAAGCGCGCCGACGGCCAATGGGCCTATCAGCTTGCGGTCGTCGTCGACGATGCCGAACAAGGCATCACGCATGTCGTACGGGGCGCCGATTTGCTCGATTCGACGGCGCGGCAAATCTATCTGCAACGCTGTCTCGGCCTGCCGACGCCGTCTTATCTGCATGTGCCCGTCGTCGCCAACGCGCACGGGGAAAAGCTCAGCAAGCAAACGGGCGCGCGCGAGCTCGACGCCGACGAACCGTTGCCCGCGCTCGTCGCCGCGGCTCGGCACTTGGGGCTCGACCTGGGCCGCGGCCTAGAACCCGATGCGAGCGACCGTCCGCACGCCGCGCCGCCCTATCGATCGCTCGAGGCGTTCTACGCCGATGCCGTCGCGGTGTGGGCAAGGCGGTTCATCGCGCTCAGCCGTCCCGGAAGATAAAGCTGTAGGCGCTCAACGCCGGCACGCCGCCCAAGTGAGCGTAGAGCACGCGCGAACCCGGCGGAAATTCGCCGCGGCGCACTTTGTCGATCATGCCGTGCATCGACTTTCCCTCGTAGACGGGATCGGTCAGCATCCCCTCGGTCCGTGCGCATAACCGAATCGCATCGAGCGTGCCCTCGTTCGGCAAGCCGTATTCCGGTCCGCCGTAGCGCGTATCGAGCACGACGTCGTCGGGGCCAATTGAACGCCCGAGCCCGACGAGTTCGGCCGTGTGTTCGGCGATGCGCGTGATTTGCGCGCGCGTGGCCTCGGGCTTGGCCGACGCGTCGATACCGATGACGCGGTCGCTGCGCCCATCGGCCGCGAAGCCGACGATCATCCCCGCTTGCGTGCTGCCCGTGACCGAACAGACGACGATGTAGTCGAACTTGAAGCCGAGCGCAGCCTCCTGCTCGCGCACTTCCTCGGCGAACCCGACGAAGCCGAGCCCGCCAAGCGGATGCTCCGAGCAACCCGCGGGGATCGCGAAGGGTTTGCCGCCGGCCGCACGCACGCTCTCGATCGCATCCTCCCAACTCTGACGGATACCGATGTCGAAGCCGTCGGGCACGAGGCGCACATCCGCGCCGAGAATTCGCGATAGCTCGATGTTGCCGACGCGATCGTAGACAGCGTCAGCGTAGTTGACCCAGTTCTCCTGCACAAGCACGCACTTCATGCCTAGATGCGCGGCCACGGCCGCGACCTGCCGCGTCTGATTCGACTGAATGCCGCCGATCGAAACGAGCGTATCGCAGCATTGCGCAATCGCTTCTGGCACGAGGTATTCGAGCTTGCGTGTTTTGTTGCCGCCGAATGCGAGGCCGCTGTTGCAGTCCTCGCGCTTCGCGTACAGCTCAACCTCACCGCCCAGGTGCGCGCTCAAGCGCTTGAGCGGCTGGATCGGGGTGGGACCGAACGTCAACGGATAGCGGGGAAATCGCGCGAGATTCATCGAGGACTCCAATTGTCGTAGGAAGGCTTTCGCACCTGCGGCATACGGGTGGCATATGGGTGGCATATGGGTGGCATATGGGTGGCATACGGAAAAATAATAAGCAAGTCCACGCGAAATGAGCTTGCGAACTTTTCTTCGTCCATCTACTTTTGATGCGGCTTCGCCCGATTCTTATCAACGAACCATCGGATTTTCATTATGTGCGCAACAAAATTGCGACCCACCGCGACTGGCGCCGCCTCGCCCGCTCGCCGCGCCACGGGACAAGCCGTAGCGAGCGAGGCGCAGCGCAGCGCCATCGCGCACCTCGACCGCATCGATCGCGCAATCCTCAAGCAACTGCAGCGCGACGCATCGATTTCGAACGTCGCGCTCGCCGAAAAGGTCAAGCTCAGCGCGCCAGCATGCTTGCGGCGCGTCGAACGGCTGAGGACAGTGGGCTTGATTCGAGGCGTGGTTGCGCTGCTGGAGCCCAACGCGGTCGGCGCGGGCATGCTCGTCATTATCGGTATCGTGCTCGACCGATCGACGCCGGAAGCATTCGCCGCCTTCGAGCAAGCGGCACGCAATGTGTCAGGGTGTATGGAGTGCCACGTCGTGACGGGCGAATTCGATTACTTCATGCTCGTGCGCACGCGCGATAGCGAGAGCTTCAACCGGCTGCATGCCGAGCAATTGCTCTATTTGCCGGGCGTGCGGCAGATTCGCTCGTTCATGGTGCTCAAGGAGATCTTGTCGACGACGGAGTTTCCAATTTGAGGCGAGGGCGGAAAGGCGGAAGACATCGATGCAATGCTCCGATATTAGTTAGGACTCCCGCTTAATCGACCTCACCTCATATCGTGATCTCGGTTGTGAAGCGGCTATGAATCGGCTCTGATCAGCCGAGATAGTTAGGACGACGAACTATTGCGCCGCGGCATGCCAAACCCGCCGAGCAGCGCCGCCAGCGGCTGCTTCGGCGTTTTCGTTTGCGGCGCCTCGTCCCGCTTCGCTTCTTCCGCGCTGCGCGCCGACGGGGATGGCTCGTACGGCTTCAGGAAGAACTCGTCGATCGGCGCGTGATTGGCGCGATAGGCCGGGCGCTCATGCGAGCCCGTGCGGCGGCGCCCCGAGTTCGGTCGCTCCGATCGCTCGTCACGATCGCGCCGGCCGTGGCCATACTGCTGCTCTTCGCGGCCGTGACGCACGGGGGCCTGCACCGTCAGCTGCTGCACTTGCAGCGGCTTCTTGATCAGCTTCTCGATCTCCCCCAACTGCTTGCGTTCGTTAGGACTGCAAAGCGATAGCGCATCGCCCGACGCGCCCGCGCGCCCCGTGCGGCCGATCCGATGCACGTAATCCTCGGCGTTGAACGGCAAATCGAAATTGATGACGGCCGGGAGTTCCGCGATGTCGAGCCCGCGCGCAGCCACGTCGGTGGCGACAAGCGCTTCGATTTCACCGCGTTTGAAAGCGTCGAGCGCCTGCATCCGTTCATTTTGCGTCTTGTCGCCGTGGATCGCGGACGCCACTACGCCGTCGCGCTCGAGCTGCCGCGCGAGGCGGCTCGCGCCGATCTTGCTATTGCAAAACACGATGACTTGCTTCAGTTTGCGCTCGCGAATCAATTGCACGACGGCACCCGTCTTGTCGCCCTCGGCGACTTCATAAACGAGCTGCGTCACGTTCGTGGCCGTGGAGTTGCTGCGTGCCACTTCGATCGTCTGCGGATTGCGCAAGTACGTGGACGCGAGCTTCTTGATCTCGCCCGAGAAAGTCGCCGAGAACAGCAGCGTTTGCCGCTCCTTCGGCAGCAGGTTCAAAATCCGCTGCAAGTCAGGCAAGAAGCCCATGTCGAGCATGCGATCGGCTTCGTCGAGCACGAGGATTTGCACCTGGCCGAGATTGGCCGTTTTCTGCTGCACGTGATCGAGCAGGCGACCCGGCGTCGCGATCAGGATTTCGACGCCGCGCCGCAACTCAGCCGACTGCGGGTTCATATCGACGCCGCCAAACACCACGGCGCTGCGCAGCGGCGTATGTTTCGCGTACGACTGGACGTTCGCGGCGACCTGATCGGCCAATTC
>CAYRLJ010000167.1:0-6307 GCA_964425025.1 uncultured Burkholderia sp.
CGGAAGGCAAGCTCGGCGGCCAGGCCGATGTGCAGGGCGTGGCCGGCACCTGGAAGGATCTGACCGACAACGTGAACTTCATGGCCGGCAATCTGACGAGCCAGGTACGCAACATCGCTGACGTGACTAAGGCGGTGGCGGCGGGCGATCTGTCCAAGAAGATCACCGTCGACGTGAAGGGCGAAATTCTCGAACTGAAGAACACCATCAATACGATGGTGGACCAGCTTGGCTCGTTCGCCTCGGAGGTGACGCGCGTTGCGCGCGAGGTGGGCACGGAAGGCAAGCTCGGTGGGCAAGCGGAAGTGCAGGGCGTGGCGGGCACATGGAAGGATCTGACCGACAACGTGAACTTCATGGCCGGTAATCTCACGAGCCAAGTGCGCAATATCGCGGACGTGACGAAAGCCGTGGCGGCCGGTGACCTGTCCAAGAAGATTACCGTCGACGTGAAGGGCGAGATCCTTGAACTGAAGAACACGATCAACACGATGGTCGACCAGTTGCGCTCGTTCGCGTCGGAGGTGACGCGCGTGGCCCGCGAAGTGGGCACCGAGGGCAAGTTGGGCGGTCAAGCCTATGTGCAAGGCGTGGCAGGCACGTGGAAGGACTTGACCGACAACGTGAACTTCATGGCGGGCAACCTCACGAGTCAGGTGCGCGGCATCGCGAAGGTCGTGACGGCGGTGGCGAACGGCGATCTTGCGCGCAAGCTGACGGTCGAGGCGAAGGGCGAAATCGCGGCGCTCGCGGATACCATCAACAGCATGACCGACACGCTCGCGACCTTCGCCGATCAGGTCACGACGGTGGCGCGCGAAGTGGGCGTGGAAGGCAAGCTCGGTGGCCAGGCGAAGGTGCCGGGCGCGTCCGGCACTTGGAAGGGTCTCACCGAAAACGTGAACCAGCTTGCCGCGAACCTGACCACGCAGGTGCGCGCGATCGCGGAAGTCGCGACGGCGGTGACGCAGGGCGACCTCACGCGGTCGATCACGGTCGAGGCACTGGGTGAAGTCGCGGCGCTGAAGGATACGATCAACGAGATGATCCGTAACCTGAAGGACACGACGCAGGTCAATACCGAACAAGACTGGCTGAAGACGAACCTCGCCAAATTCAGCCGAATGCTGCAGGGGCAGAAAGATTTGGTGGCGGTCGGGCAGTTGATCCTGTCCGAGCTTGCACCGGTGGTCTCCGTGCAACAGGCCGAATTCTTCGTTCTCGACGCCTCGTCCGATGGGACGCTACTGCGCCTGATGGCGAGCTACGCGTCGAGCGGGCGTCTGTCGCACGGCAAGGGCATCCAGCTTGGCGAGGGGCTTGTCGGCCAATGCGCGGTGGAGCGTCGCAAGATCTTGCTCGAGCCGTCCGGCAGCGATGGCTTTCGGATTACGTCGGGACTGGTCAGCATCGTGCCGCACAACGTGCTCGTGCTTCCGATCGTATTCGAAGGGCAGGTCAAGGGCGTCGTCGAACTTGCGTCGGCCGAGCGCTTCAATCCGATTCACCTCGCCTTCCTCGACCAACTGACGGAAAGTATCGGCATCGTCATCAACACCATCGAGGCGAATACCCGAACCGAGGATTTGCTCAAGCAGTCGCAATCGCTTGCGCACGAATTGCAGAACCGCCAGGAAGAGCTGCAGCAGACGAACGAGGAGCTGCAGGAAAAGGCGCGCCTGCTTGCGCACCAGAACCAGGAAGTCGAGCGTAAGAACACGGAGGTCGAGCAGGCCCGCCAGGCGCTAGAGGAGAAGGCTAAGCAGCTTGCCCTGACGTCGAAGTACAAGTCGGAGTTTCTTGCGAACATGTCGCACGAGTTGCGCACGCCGCTCAACAGTTTGCTCATTCTCTCCGATCAGCTTTGCAAGAATACGGAAGGTAATCTGTCGTCGAAGCAGATCGAGTTCTCGCGCACGATTCATTCCTCGGGCAACGAGCTCTTGATGCTGATCAACGACATCCTCGATTTGTCGAAGATCGAGTCGGGCACCGTGGTCATGGATTTCGCGGAGCATCGCCTGGTCGATCTGCCCTTGTATGCGGAGCGCAATTTCCGCCACGTCGCCGAATCGCGCAACGTCGACTTCGTGATTCATGTGGGCACCGCGTTGCCTGCGGCGATCCACACCGACATCAAGCGTCTGCAGCAGATCCTGAAGAATCTCCTGTCGAACGCGTTCAAGTTCACGCATCGGGGACATGTCACGCTATCGATCGAAGAAGCGTTCGGGGGATGGACCGTGGATAACGAAAGCCTGAACCGCGCGCAGGACGTCGTCGCTTTCTCGGTATCGGACACGGGTATCGGGATTTCCGCGGACAAGCAGCAGATCATCTTCGAAGCATTCCAGCAGGCCGATGGGAGCACGAGCCGGAAATACGGCGGCACGGGGCTGGGTCTTGCCATCAGCCGCGAGTTGTCCAAACTCCTCGGGGGCGAGATCAAGCTCGTTAGCAGCCCTAACAAGGGCAGCACGTTTACGCTGTTTTTGCCGCTGTCTGCGGAGACGGGCCGTGCGCCACGCAAGCCGGTGATGGTTGCGAGCGACGAAGCGCTCATCGCCGCGCCCGAGACGGGAATCATCGTCGACGCGAAGGCGACGCAGCCTGAAGAGTTCGTCGATACCGTCGTCGACGACGCACGGCATCTGATGGCGACGCCGGAGGACGACCGGCTCGATATCATGCCGGGTGACCGCGTTGCGCTGATCGTCGAAAACGACCAAGCGTTTGCGGGCGTTTTGCTCGATGCCGTGCGAGACCGTGGCTTCAAAGCGCTGGTCACGCCGCTCGGCGCATCGGCGTTGACGCTCGCCGATCAATTCAAGCCCGAGCTCATTACACTGGATCTGTTCCTGCCGGATATGGACGGGTGGCGTGTGTTGGGGCGCCTGAAGAACGACACCGCGACGCGGCACATGCCCGTGTGCGTGATATCGACGGACGAGTCGCGCGAGCGTGCATTGCGCGAGGGCGCGATGGCGTTCCTGGCCAAGCCGATCCAGGCTCGTGAAATGCTTGATGAAGCGCTGGGCTCGCTCGATCGCTATGCGGCTGCATCGCCTCGCAAGCTGCTGATTGCGATGCCGGAGTCGGCGCAGCGCAACGACATGCTTTCCCTGCTATCGACCGACAACGTCACGCCGGTCATGGTGACGACTGCGGACCGATTGGAGCAGGCGCTTACCGAGGAACCTTCAGGTACTGTCGTCATCACAGAAGCATTGCTGGACGCGGCCAGACCTCGTATCGATGCTGTGCTGGCGCAGCGAGCGTCGTTCGCGCCGGTGTCGTTCGTTGTTTTGTCCTCCGGCGATCGTGCAGGAAGTTCCGTCGAAATAGCTGAGCGCTACACGGTGCAGCGCGTTTCCGACCTTGCGCGTCTGCTCGATGCGATCGTGGCTTCGTTGCATATCGACCACCGGTGGCTATCGGCCGAAGCCCGCGAAATCGTTGACGAGCTTCACGGCTCGGGCTCCGATCTGGCGAACCGAAAGGCGTTGATCGTCGACGACGACATGCGCAACATCTTCGCGCTCGCGACGGTACTCGAGGATCACGGAATACGGCATGTCTGGGCGGACAATGGACGCGATGCCATCGATCTGGTGGAATCCGACGCTGAAATCGACATTGTCCTGATGGATATCATGATGCCGGAGATGGACGGCCTGACGACCATGCGAGAAATCCGCAAGCGCCCCATCGGACGCGCGCTGCCGATTATTGCCGTCACTGCAAAGGCGATGAAGGGGGACCGCGAGCGCTGCATTGAAGCCGGTGCGTGGGACTATTTGTCCAAGCCCGTGAACCGCGATGATTTGCTCGCGGTTCTACACGCCTGGCTGCATCGCTAGAGTCCTGAGGAGCGCGTTTTGGATAATGTCACAGGGCTCAAGCAACCCGTCGATATCCTGGTAGTGGATGATCTGCCGCAACAGCAGATAGTGATGCGCACCGTTCTCGAGCAATTGGGCGAAAACGTGATTGCCGTTGGGTCCGGCCGAGAAGCGCTGAGAGCCGTCCTCGAGCGAACCTTTGCCGTCATTCTGCTCGACGTGAACATGCCGGGCATGGATGGGCTGGAAACGGCCTCGATGTTACGCAGCTATCGGAAAACGGCGACGACGCCCATCATCTTTGTGACGGCCTACGTCGACGAAGCGGAGATGAAGCGAGGTTATTCGTTGGGAGCCGTCGATTACATTTCGTCGCCGGTCGTGCCGGAGATCCTGCGCTCGAAGGTAAAGGCGTTCGTCGAGATGCATCGCATGCACGAGGCGCTGTTGTCCAGAGCCGAGGAGCGGGAGGCTTTTGCTCGCGCCGAAGCGGGCAGGGCGGCCGCCGAGTGTGCACGGCAGCGGGCGGATTTTTTGGCTACCGCGAGCCAGGTGCTCACCCGCTCCCTTGAAATCGACACGACGCTGCAACGCATCGTCGAACTGGTCGCCGGCGAATTCGCGGAAACGGCCTTCGTCGCGGTCAGGCGGACCACCGAGTCGGGCAGCGAAGTCTTCACGCGGTCGGCCGTGCGGGGGCAGAGCGCGGCGCCGGACTTCGCCGAATTTCGAGCGCAAACGCTCGCGGTTGGCTTCCCTGACGCCAGCGATTATCTCGACCGGCTGCTGGACAGGGGCGCCACGGACCGTTGCCCAGGCGAAGCGCAGGTTTTGGAAACGCTCGCCAATGTTCACGGCGTGTCCGGGATCCGGCGGATCAGCATTTTTCCATTGGCGACGGGCAGTTTGAGCGGCGCCGTCGTGCTGTGCTCGACCGATATCGATGCGGCGACGCCCGAACACAACACGCTGCTCCACGAGCTGATGAGCCGTGCCGCCATCGCGGTTGAAAATGCGCTGCTGTTCTCGACGATTCGGGACGGCGACCGGAGAAAGAACGAGTTTCTCGCCATGCTGGCGCACGAGTTGCGCAACCCGCTGGCTCCCATTGCCAATGCAGCCGCGGTGATGCGCAGCGCGAAAGCGGATGACGGCAAGGTGCTTCGCTGGGCGAGCGACATCGTCGGTACGCAGGTGGAACACATGGTGCGCATCGTCGAGGATCTGCTCGATGTTTCGCGCATCGCGAGGGGAACCGTTACTTTGCGCAAAGACCCCGTGCCGTTGTCCGTCGTCATTGGCCGCGCCGTTGAAACCAGCCGCCCGCACTTTATTCGCCGCGCGCAGAACTTGACCTGTGACGAGGGGGCGCCCGATGCCGTCGTCGAGGGCGATGTCGTTCGTCTTTCGCAGGTCGTATCGAACCTGCTGAACAACGCGTCGAAGTTCACGCATGATGGCGGGCACATCGCGGTCTCTACACGCTTGGAAGACGGATGGGCATCCATTGCGGTCGCGGATGACGGCCAAGGCATCGACGAAAAGTTCATGCCGCACGTCTTCGAGCTATTCGCGCAGGCGGACACGTCGCTGCATCGCTCGCTGGGCGGCCTGGGCATCGGGCTGACGCTCGTGCGGCATCTCACGGAGCTTCACGGCGGGACGGTCAAATGCAGGAGTGACGGGGTCGGGCAAGGTTCGCAATTCGTGATTCGTCTGCCCGCGACTGCGGGATCGCAGCGCTTGCCGATTCGTGCTCCTATCGTGCATCTGAACCGGAAGGCAGCGACACGCGCACTGATTGTCGATGACCTTGCGGCCTCCGCGGAAAGCCTCGATGCGCTGCTGACTCTGCATGGTTTCAGCGTCCGATGTGCAGCGGACGGAGGATCCGCGATACGCGTGGCCAATGAGATGCTCCCGGACGTGGTGGTCGTCGATATCGGGTTGCCGGATATGAGCGGTTATGAGCTCGCCCAGCATCTCCGACGCGATGGGCCGTGCGCGAACGCGCTGATCATTGCGTTGAGCGGTTACGGACAGGAAGAATATATCCGTCAGGCGACTGAGGCCGGTATCGATCACTACCTCGTCAAACCGGCCGACGTTGGGGCACTCCTCGAGCTGATGTCGGCGTACGAGGCAGCAAAGATGGGGACGCGGGCGGAGCATTAACCCCCGTACCCGAAAGCGCTTGCGTGGCTGATCGAGCTATGCGTATAATGCGAGGCTCTGCTGTTCTCTGTGTCGCGTGTGATTTTATATTGCGCGATCCGGCTTGCGATCCGTTGTGAAGTGCTTCAGAAGTGCCGTGACTGAAAGAAAAAACTTCACAAACACGAAACGTCGAGTTAGAATAGCGTTCTTCGCTTTTGACGAAAGTTGAAGCGAAAAGCGTAGTGAAAAGATTTTGTCCCCTTCGTCTAGAGGCCTAGGACATCACCCTTTCACGGTGAGTACAGGGG
>CAYRLJ010000168.1:0-6290 GCA_964425025.1 uncultured Burkholderia sp.
GAGCAGCGCATTCGTAATGCGAAGGTCGGGGGTTCGATTCCTCTTTCCGGCACCACAAAGATTCAAGCGAAAAGACCAGTCCTCGTGACTGGGCTTTTTGTTTTGGCGCGAATCTGGCGTAGTGGGTGCCTGGCGTCGCTCCTCGCGAGGTTGGGTGGCCGCGCGCAAAAAGTACGCTCGCTCGATGCGCCGCGCCGCCTCGAGACGGCGAGCCCCCCCAGCTGACTGCCTCTCGCGCATTCACTGCCCGAGTTCGCGAACGAGTCGATTTCTGCGCGATTGCCAGCCGGCGTTTCCCACGGGCATGTCGACGTGAATATAGTAAGAGCGCCGGATATGACGGACCCATTCACGTGTCAGCGCCGCGTCAGTAACACAGATACGCCGTGACCTTGCGCAGCCGCTTCCATCTTCGGCATAGGCGAACGAACTGCTGAGCGGCTTCAATTAAAGAAAGCCTGGAAAACGTGGTGCGCGTGAAATGAAAGAATGAACGAACGGTCGGTCGGCCGCGCATTGGCGCGCGTGATCCGGGGAGGGATAGCGATCAAGCCATCGCTCTGCGCGCTGCGGCTCAACATGCGAACGCTCATGCGGTAAGCGACGGACATCCGACGGAATGCGCCACAAGCTTGCACCCGATGCGAATGCGTCCTTGAGCGCAGGCTTTTTCGATTTTTATCAAAGTATCTTCAAGCTATCTTCAAAGTTCGCTGGGCTGTGCCGTTAATGCAACAAAGCGTTAAAAAAAGATTCGGCGCTGGCACAGCTAAGGAACCGCGTCGGATAATCATTCCGTGTGCCAGGAGATAACCATGGAAGCCAAGCCCACCAAAATTCCGCCCCCCGAGAAAGTGTCGAGCCCGGATCCGGAACCGGTAGGCGTCGAATTTCTGTCGACCGAACTGCCCGCACACGTAAGAGCGTTCTTCGACGAACAACGCAAGTTGTGCGAACAGAAATGAAGGTGGCGGGCTCAAGAGCCCGCATCGGATGACGCCTCCCGTGCGCCGAACTGCGCTGCCTGCGCTCGCCCTTTGGCTTGCGCTGTCGCTCGGCTGCGTCGGCGCACGCGCGGACGGCGACGAAACGGCGCTGACCAACCTCGTCGCACTCGTCTCCGAGCGCCTTGCGTTGGCTCTCCCGGTCGCCCAATGGAAATGGGCAAACCACCGCCCCATTGCGGATGCGGCGCGCGAATCGGCTTTGCTTGCCGACGTCGAGCAGAGAGCGCAAGCGGCCGATGTCGATCCGGCCTTCGCTCGCGCTTTCTTTCGGGATCAAATCGAGGCGAGCAAACAAGTGCAGACGGCGCTGTTTACGCGCTGGCGCACGTCGCCGCCCCCGCCTGGCACCGCCCCCGATCTGGCCGCCACCACGCGGCCTCGACTCGATAGCCTAACGCAAGCGCTGATCGTGGCGCTGGCGCGCGTTCAGCCGTGGCGAGCGGGCGACGACTGCCCCGCACGGCTCGCGCGCAGCATGAATAATTGGAAAACGCTGACGCGTTACGGCGCAACCGACGCGCAAGCACTGAATACTGCGCTTTCCCACGTCTGCGCCTCAGGCGGCATAGGGGGCGAGGGCTAGGCCCCGCTCCCCGCGCGATCGCTAAAGGCCGTCCTCGACCACCTCAACGGCCACCTCCTCGATCGGCATCACGCGCAACCCGCGTGCGAGATGCGTCTGCAAAATTCGAAATGTGGACGGTTCGAACACCGGCTCGCCCCGTTCGGCCAGTAGCGCGCGCGCAGCCTCGAGCGTCGGCGCGGCGCCGAGGTAACACCAACGATCGACGACATGGAACAGGCGCTCGCTTGCCGCCTCTTGCCCAACCTCTTCGAAGGTGATTGCCGTGCGGTACGGCCAGGGCGAACCCACCGATTCGGTCCGGCCAATGCGCGGCTGCCGGTTATGTAGCGGGCGCAGCGTGGCGATCCACAGTGCTTCCGTCAACAGCGCGCCCACTTCGCCGCCCGTGGCGCTCCATTGCACGCGCCGCACTTGCTCGGCAATCCGGATTTCGCGCGAGGAGCGCCGATCGCCGGTCAGATGCGCCCGCACCCGCTGCCGCAGGCGCACGCTGCGTCCGACGTAGATCGGCAGGTCGGCCGCATCGAAAAATGCATAGACGCCGTGCCCCGCCGGCACCGCGTCGATCACGTCCTCGGTAATGTCTCCAGCGATGCGGTAGCGCCGCACCGTGCGATCGATTTGCTCGCGCAGCACCTCGGGCGCCCACGCGCCGTGCAGACGTCGCCAGAATTGCCAGAGCAGATCGGCATCGGCCAGCGCGCGATGGCGGGCCAACGGCTCGAGTGCGTGACGTTCGATCAGTGCGTCGAGCCCGTGCCGCTTTTCGTGCGGCCACAGCGCGCGCGACAGCTTCACAGTGCACAACACATCGGGATTGAAGGTGAAACCGGCGCGCTGGAATTCGCCGCGCAAAAAGCCGCGGTCGAAGCTCGCGTTGTGGGCGACGAACAGCCGGCCATCAAGCCGTTCCAACAGCTCGGCGGCGAACGAAGCGAACGTTGGCGCGTCGCGCACCATGTCGTCGGTGATACCCGTCAACGACTGAATGAAAGGGGGAATAGGTTGCCCGGGATTGACGAGCGTGCTCCAGCGCGAAACTCCGCCGCGTCCGACCTGCACGACGCCAATTTCGGTGATGCGGTGTTCTGCTACCGATCCACCCGTGGTTTCGAGATCGACGAATGCGATGGGCGTGTCGAATGATGGGATCGGCAACGATGAATCAGACATGAATAAGGGCGCTCGGGTGCTTCGATTGACGAAGTATGCACCACCCGAGCGCCCTTGTAAGGATGCCTGCCGCGCGCTGCTTTGCGCCGAGCGCGGCGTGCCGGGACAAACGCCTTACAGCGGGCGGATGTTCGCCGCTTGCTTGCCCTTCGGGCCGGTCTTCACGTCGAACTGAACGCGCTGATTTTCTTTTAGAGACTTGAAACCTTCAGCTAGGATCTCGGAGAAATGCGCAAACACGTCCTCTTGGCTCTTGTCGGTCGTGATGAAGCCAAAGCCTTTAGCATCGTTGAACCATTTGACGACACCGGTTTCCATAGTACTAATTCCTCGAAATTTAATAGACGGGCAGCGCCCTCCGCCAGAAGCCCAGCCTCGGAAGAACCACACCTCGGTCTCTCTCCCTAAGCGTCGTTCACTGGGTGATTCTGGCGCTGCTTTTATAAATGTTCCGCCGATTGGTCGTCAAGAAATTTTTCATTAATTGGCACTCGCGGATCTCTGCTATGCGAGATGGGGTGGAAAATCGCGCCAGCAACGTCATAATTACCTGCAGCCAGCAGATAAAAGTCACAAAACAGGAAAAAGCTTCCCCGTTTGCAACAAGGTATTTCTAAGGTAAGTATTTTTACGGGTTGCCCATCTCGAACCAGCGTTTCATCATGAACTTGAAGTTTTTGGTTGGAGACGGCTATGCACGCAATTTCCCTTAAGCGCTTCGTCTCCTGGCTCCTCGGTTCGCCTCGCCCCGCCGCGGCATCGATTGGTCGGGCAGATAGCGCATCCTCGGTACTCGAGTTCGATCCCTTCTGGCACGGCGATCATTGGCAAAACCTCTTGGCTTCGCCAATGGATGCGCGCCACTACGTCATGGAAGATTGGGCCTTACCGCTGGAAAACGATGAAGTCGACTACCAGCACGGGGCGGAGAAGCAAGGCAGAAGGCGCCGCATGCGCGGGTGACGCGGAAAAAAAGACGCGGCCGCAGCGCCGCGCTGACAAAGGGCGCTGACAAAGGGCGCTGACAAAGGGCGCTGACAAAGGTTTGGAGACGTCGTTTCCTTGATGAAAAAGTCTGCTTGGGCAAGCAGAACCCGCAGTATAGCGTCGCGGTCGCGGCCCATTATCCCCCCGCGGGGCCCAAACTTCTTTTCAAACGTATCCATAATCAGCTACAACAACGACGCATTCCTGAAAGCCACCTTAAACCGCGTGTCGTAAACACAACGCCGCGCGCGCCCGGCATCTGTTCCGCACCTTTTTTCATTCTCCGCCCAGCCTTGCCTGACAAGGGTTTTGGGCGCTTTTCGTTCAATTTCGGATTTCTCAATAATTTATTGCGCGTTTCGAAACACGATCGAGAAGAGGTCACTATTTACACTCAAGCCAGTTCGGAAAAACGGACCTGTTGCTGTGGTTTCCCGCATCGCCGAGCAGACGGTCTCACGCAGTAGCAAATGCGTTGCGGCGGGCTCGGGCGACAGCCAAGAAAACTTCCTAATACTGGAGTGAAAGATGAAGAAGACGCTTCTAGTCGGCGCTCTCGCAGGCGCATTCGCGACGATGGCGCACGCTCAGAGCAGCGTGACGCTGTACGGCCTTATCGATGCCGGCATCACCTATACGAATAACCAGCGCGGCAGCCACAACTTCCAACAAACGACGGGCTCCGTAAACGGTAGCCGTTGGGGCCTGCGCGGCGCGGAAGACCTCGGCGGCGGACTGAAGGCGATTTTCACGTTGGAAAACGGGTTCGGCATCAACGACGGCACGCTTAAGCAAAATGGCCGTGAATTCGGCCGCCAAGCATTCGTCGGCCTGAGTAGCGATCAGTTCGGCACCGTCACGCTCGGCCGCCAATATGACGACGTCGTTCAGTATCTCGGGCCGCTGGCGTTGACGGGCACGCAATACGGCGGCACCTACTTCGCCCACCCGTTCGATAACGACAACCTCGACAACTCGTTCCGGATCAACAATTCGGTTCACTTCCAGAGCGCGAACTACGGCGGCTTCAAGCTCGGCGCGTTGTATGGGTTTTCGAACGCGGCAGGCCAGTTCGCGAACAACCGTACGTGGAGCGTCGGTGCGTCATATTCGTGGATGGGCTTGAACGTCGCGGCCGCGTATATGCAGATCGACAATGATCTGAACGCGGCGAACGCAACCGGCTCCGTGGCCGGCGACGCCACTTTCGCCGCGGGCCGTCAGCGCACGTTTGGCGCGGGCCTGAACTACACGTTCGGCCCGGCAACAGCGGGCTTCGTCTACACGCAGACGCGCCTGCGCGATGCGTCAACCATCAACGCTTCAAACGCGGGCACCCTGGCGGCGTTCCCGCTCAGCGCCGCTGGTACCACGACCAAGGTCAACTTCCAGAACTTCGAAGTGAACGGCCGATACGCACTGACGCCTGCGGTCAGCCTGGCAGGCTCCTACACGTACACGGTCGCCTCGATGAATGGCGCGCGGCCTAAGTGGAATCAGTTCGGCCTGCAAGCGGACTACGCGCTGTCGAAGCGCACGGACGTCTACGTGGAAGGCGAATATCAGCTCGCGATCGCCAAGGGCCAGGGCTTTACCGCCGACCTGAACGGCCTGCCCGCATCGTCGAACAACAAGCAAGTTGCTGCGACGGTCGGCCTGCGTCACCGCTTCTAAGGCTAACGAAACGGCCACCACCCTGGCCGGCAGCATCAATGCATGACGAAGGCGCCGCAATCCGCGGCGCCTTTTTTTCGCCCCGGCGCGGCTGCGAAGCGCAACCGCTAACGACGCGTCAACCGGACCGCGGTGCGAGCTGGCCTAAGCGCCGGACGGATACCGCACGTCGAGCACGTCGATCTGCTCGGGGCCGCCCGGGGTGTGCAGCGTGACGGTATCGCCGATGCGCGCCTTGAGCAGCGCCCGCGCAACCGGCGAAATCCAGCTCACGTGCCCGCGATCGAGGTCCACCTCGTCGACACCGACGATCGTCACCGTCCGCGTTTCTCCATCTTCAGAGGCGTACTCGACCGTCGCGCCGAAGAACACTTGATCCACGTTCTCCTGCTTGCTGGCGTCGACCACTTCGGCCAAATCGAGCCGTTTCGTCAAAAACCGGATGCGCCGGTCGATCTCGCGCAGACGCCGCTTGCCGTAGATGTAATCCCCATTCTCGGAACGATCGCCGTTGGACGCGGCCCACGAGACGAGCTTGACCACGTCGGGGCGCTCTTCGTCGATCAGATGAAGCAGCTCGTCGCGCATGCGCTTATGGCCTGCGGGCGTCATGTAGTTCTTGGTGCCGGCCGGAATTTCGGGCTGAGCTACGTCGAGATCGTCGTCGTCGGCGTCGCTCGACTCTTTGACAAAGGCTTTGTTCATGGTGCAAATCACCGCGGAGGTCAATGTTCAAGCGTACACGATCGGGCCAGCCATAAGAAACATAGAAGAAAACCCGTCACAACGGCTTCCCTTTTCTCGGAACTTTGCTATAATTTCGCTTCTGCGTGCGGCTGTAGCTCAGTTGGATAGAGTACTTG
>CAYRLJ010000169.1:0-5926 GCA_964425025.1 uncultured Burkholderia sp.
TTCGGCTCGATCGACGGCGACAACGCCGCCGCCATGCGGTACACCGAAATCCGCATGGCCAAGATCGGCCACGAGTTGCTGGCCGACATCGACAAGGAAACCGTCGATTTCGGGCCGAACTACGACGGCAGCGAAAGCGAGCCGCTGATTCTGCCGGCGCGGATCCCCAATCTGCTCATCAACGGTTCCTCGGGCATTGCCGTCGGGATGGCGACGAACATCCCGCCCCACAATCTGAACGAAGTCGTCGATGCCTGCCATCATCTGCTGAAAAATCCGCAGTCGAGCATCGACGAGCTGATCGAGATCATTCCCGCGCCCGATTTCCCAACGGCCGGCATCATCTACGGCGTTGCCGGGGTGCGCGACGGTTATCGCACGGGGCGCGGCCGTGTCGTCATGCGGGCGGCGACGCACTTCGAGGAGATCGACCGCGGCCAGCGCATGGCGATCATCGTCGATGAGCTGCCGTATCAGGTGAACAAGCGTTCGCTGCTCGAGCGTATCGCCGAACTCGTCAACGAAAAGAAGCTCGAGGGCATCTCCGACATCCGCGACGAGTCCGACAAGAGCGGGATGCGCGTCGTCATCGAGCTCAAGCGCGGCGAAGTGCCCGAGGTGGTGCTGAACAATCTATATAAGGCGACGCAGCTGCAAGACACGTTCGGTATGAACATGGTCGCGCTCGTCGACGGGCAGCCCAAGCTCCTGAATTTGAAGGAGATGCTCGATGCCTTCCTGTCGCACCGGCGCGAGGTGCTGACGCGGCGCACTGTATACGAACTGCGCAAGGCGCGCGAACGCGGCCACGTGCTCGAGGGCTTGGCCGTCGCGCTCGCGAACATCGACGAATTCATCGCCATCATCAAGGCGGCGCCGACGCCGCCGATCGCGAAGCAGGACTTGATGGCGCGCGCGTGGGATTCGTCGCTCGTGCGCGACATGCTGGCCCGCGCCGAGACCGACAACGCTTCGGCCGGCGGGCGCGAGGCGTACCGCCCGGAAGGCCTGAATCCGGCTTTCGGCATGCAGGGCGATGGCCTGTACAAGCTGTCCGACACGCAGGCGCAAGAAATTTTGCAAATGCGCTTGCAGCGTCTGACGGGCCTCGAGCAAGACAAGATCATCGGCGAATACCGCGAAGTCATGGCTCAGATCGCCGATCTGCTCGATATTCTCGCGCGGCCCGAGCGCATCACGGCCATCATCGTCGACGAGCTGACGGCCGTGAAGGCGGAATTCGGCGATGCGCGCCGCTCGAAAATCGAGCTGAACGCCACCGAACTGAACACTGAAGACTTGATCACGCCGCAGGACATGGTCGTGACGATGTCGCACGCCGGCTACGTGAAGTCGCAGCCGCTGTCCGAATACCGCGCGCAAAAGCGCGGCGGACGCGGCAAGCAGGCCACGCAAATGAAGGAAGACGATTGGATCGACACGCTGTTCATCGCGAACACGCACGATCACATCCTCTGCTTCTCGAACCGCGGCCGTGTCTATTGGGTCAAGGTGTACGAGGTGCCGCAAGGCTCGCGCAACTCGCGCGGCCGGCCGATCGTCAACATGTTCCCGCTGCAGGATGGCGAAAAGATCAACGTGGTCCTGCCGGTCAAGGAATTCTCGGCCGATAAGTTCGTTTTCATGGCCACCTCGCTCGGTACGGTCAAGAAGACGCCGCTCGAGGCTTTCAGCAGACCATTGCGCAAAGGTATCATTGCCGTCGGTCTGGACGACGGCGATTTCCTGATCGGCGCAGCGATTACCGACGGTCAGCACGACGTCATGCTGTTCTCGGATGCGGGTAAAGCCGTGCGTTTCGACGAGAACGACGTGCGTCCGATGGGCCGCGAAGCGCGCGGCGTGCGTGGCATGCAGCTCGAAGAGGGGCAGCAGGTCATCGCCATGCTCGTGGCGGGCAGCGAGACGCAATCGGTGCTGACGGCAACCGAGAACGGCTACGGCAAGCGTACGCCCATCGCGGAATACACGCGGCACGGTCGTGGCACGAAGGGTATGATCGCGATCCAGACGTCCGAGCGCAACGGGAAAGTGGTGGCAGCGACCCTTGTCGACGCCGAGGGCCAAATCATGCTGATCACGACCACGGGTGTGCTGATTCGCACGCGCGTTTCGGAGATTCGCGAGATGGGGCGGGCAACGCAGGGTGTTACACTCATCAGCCTTGATGAGGGTACGAAGCTTTCCGGCCTGCAGCAAATCGCGGAAGCCGATCCCGACGTCGATGTCGACGTCGACGTCGATGTCGATGGCGACGGCGCGGTGGCCGACGACGAAGCGGGCGAGGACGGCGCTCAATAGTGAATAGTGAATAGCGAATAGTGAACGATGAACGTGAGGCGCCCGCACGCGCGAGCGCCTCGGTTCTAGAAGAACGACGAACACAAAGAAGCGCGCGAGCGATAGCGTCCATCGATGAGCGCGCGAACGATTCATTTTTTAGAGGGAGTGATGATGCAACGACGATTCAAGCAATGGATGCTGCTGGCTGCTTTCGTGCCGACCTTCGCGATGGCGCAGGCGCTCCAGAATCAAGCGCCGGCAGCTTCCGCTGCCACGGCCACGGCCGCACCGGTCGATCCGGCCAAGCAAGCTGCGATCAAGGAACTGCTCGAAGCGATCGACGCACAAAAGCTCGTCGGGGCAATCGGTAACAGCGCCCAAATGCAAGCGAAGCAGTACGTGCCGGAAATCCTGTCGGAAGCGCTGTCGGAGAACAAGTCGCTGAACGACAAGCAAAAGCAAGCGGCCGTGCCGTCGTTGCAAAAGAACGCGGTGCCCAAGCTCGTGGATTCGGCCGGTCAAGTGTTTTCGACCGATTCGTTCCGCAGCGACGCAATGCAAGCGCAATTCGACGCGTACGGAAAGTTCTACTCGACGGATGAAATCAAGGACCTGACGAAGTTCTACAAGAGCACCACGGGCCGCAAGTTCATCCAAGTGCAAGACCAAGTGGGCCGCGAGGTTGTCGGCGGCCTGATGCAGAAGTACATGCCGCAATCGATCCAGGCCACGCGCGCGCAAGCCGACAAGGAAGTCGCCGCGGTCAAGCCCGGCAAGTAAGCCGTAGCGGGCCGAACGGGCGGCTCCTCGGGGCCGCGCCGTTCTGGCTCTACGCCCTAGCCCTAGGCCCGCAAAAACGCCGGGCTCGGGCGAGCGGCTTTCAATCGGCGGTGCGGTAATGGCCGTTTGCGCGAAATGCGCGAACGGCCATTATCTATTTCTGATTTGCGTCCGACGTATTGGTGGGCGGTGAGTGTTGCCGTCCACGTGTGGTTCATTCGTTCATCCATTCTGTGGGATTCTCACGATGCGCGTCTTCAATTTTGCAGCCGGGCCGGCGGCGTTACCCGAAGAGGTATTGCGCCAAGCGGCCGACGAAATGCTCGATTGGCAAGGCAGCGGCATGAGCGTGATGGAGATGAGCCATCGGGGCCGCGAGTTCTTATCGATTCACGAGCAGGCGCTCGCCGATCTGCGCGAGCTGATGCAAGCGCCGGCGAGTCACCGCATCTTGTTTCTGCAAGGCGGCGGCCTAGGCGAGAATGCGATCGTGCCGATGAACTTGCTGGGTAAGCGCGACGCGGCCGATTTCGTCGTCACGGGCTCCTGGTCGCAAAAGTCGTTCAAGGAAGCGGGCAAGTACTGTAAGCCGCATCTGGCTGCGAGTGGCGAGACGGCCGACGGATTCACGCGCGCGCCCAAGCGTGGCGAATGGCAATTGTCCGACGATCCGGCCTACGTCCACTTGTGCACGAACGAGACGATTAACGGTGTGGAGACATTCGACATTCCGGACCTCGGCGACACGCCGCTCGTCGCCGATGTCTCCTCGCATGTGTTGTCCCGGCCGCTCGACATCGCCAAATACGGCGTCATGTACGGCGGGGCCCAGAAGAACATCGGCATGGCGGGCCTCACGATCGTCGTCGTGCGCGAGGATTTGCTCGACCGCGCGCTGCCGATTTGCCCGTCGGCGTTCGAATGGCGTATCGTCGCCGAGAACAATTCGATGTTCAATACGCCGCCTACCTATGCGATTTACGTCGCCGGCCTCGTTTTCCAATGGCTGAAGCGGCAAGGTGGGCTGAAGGAAATCGAGGCACGCAACCTCGAAAAGTCGAAGCTGCTGTACGACACGATCGATGCGAGCAGCTTCTATATCAACAAAGTGGAGCGCGATTCGCGTTCGCGAATGAACGTACCGTTCTTCCTCGCGGATGAGTCGCGCAACGAAGATTTCCTGGCCGGCGCGAAGGCGCGCGGGCTGATGCAGCTCAAGGGCCACAAGTCCGTCGGCGGCATGCGGGCGTCGATTTACAACGCGGTGCCGCTCGAAGGCGTTAAAGCGCTGGTCGAGTATATGTTGGAATTCGAACGGACTCGCGCCTAAGCGCGGGGCAGGGCGAGCGCCACGCCGCCCGTTTTCGATACGGCCGTTTTACGCATGGACGACGAACTCAATTCAAAGCTGAAGCCGCTGCGCGATCGGATCGACGAGATCGACGCGCAGCTTATCGCGCTGCTCAATCAGCGAGCAGCGATCGCGCTCGAAGTGGGCGAGGTCAAGAAGCACTACAACGCCCCCGTGTTCCGGCCCGAGCGCGAGCAGCAGGTCATCTCGCGCTTGCAGGCCATGAGCGAGGGGCCGCTCGCGGGCGATCACATCAGCGCGATCTGGCGCGAGATCATGGCGGCGAGCCGTTCGCTCGAGCAACCGGTGAGCGCGGCCTATCTCGGCCCGGCCGGCACCTATAGCGAAGAGGCGATGTACGAATACTTCGGGCATTCGATCGAGGGACTGCCATGCCTGTCGATCGACGAAGTATTTCGCTCCGTCGAAGCCGGGGGGGCGCAGTTCGGTGTCGTGCCGGTCGAAAACTCGACCGAAGGCGCCGTGTCGCGCACGCTCGATTTGCTCTTGCAGTCCCAGCTTTTGATCGGCGGCGAGCTTGCTTTGCCCATTCGCCACAACCTGCTCACGCAAAGCGGCACGCTTGCGGGCGTCGCACGCGTGTGCGCGCATGCACAGGCACTCGCGCAGTGTCAGCGCTGGCTCTCGGCGCATATGCCGCACATCGAGCGGCAGGCCGTTTCGAGCAACGCCGAGGCCGCACGGATGGCGTCGCTCGATCCGAGTATCGCGGCGATCGCGAGCGACCGCGCCGCATCGTTTTATGGCCTGCAGATCGCGCGTCCGTTGATTCAGGACGATCCGCACAACCGGACTCGCTTCGTGATGATCGGCCATGCGCCGGCGGGCCGCAGCGGGCAAGATCAAACATCGCTGATCGTTTCGGTGAAGAACGAGCCGGGCGCCATGTTCAAGCTGCTCGAGCCGCTGGCGCGGCACGGCGTGTCGATGACGCGCTTCGAATCGCGCCCCGCGCGCGTCGGTACCTGGGAGTACTACTTTTATATCGACGTCGAAGGTCATCGCGAAGATCCGCCGGTTGCGGACGCGCTCTCCGAGCTAGAGAAAAAGGCCGCGTTTCTCAAGATACTCGGCTCGTATCCGAGTTCGCGCTAGCGCTTGCTCCGCCGACCTTCGATTGACGGATGCGCACGCGCATCGATTAGTCCAACGAATCTGCACTGTCCGCTTTGGAGACACACATGACGATGCAATACGGCCCTTCCTACGTGCGCCAAATCGCCCCTTACGTTGCCGGCAAGCCGATCTCGGAAGTCGCGCGCGAGTTCGGGCTCGACGAGGCGAGCATCGTGAAGCTGGCGTCGAACGAAAATCCGCTCGGCATGCCCGAGTCGGCTAAGGTCGCCATGGCACGCGCCGCGGCAGAGCTCGGCCGCTATCCCGACGCAAACGCGTTCGAGTTGAAGGCCGCCCTTGCGGCACGCTATGGCGTGCCCGCCGAGTGGATCACGCTCGGCAACGGCAGCAACG
>CAYRLJ010000170.1:0-5925 GCA_964425025.1 uncultured Burkholderia sp.
GGAAGTTGTGCTTCACGCACGGACGCGTGATGCCGACGGTGTCGCACTCCTGGAAAGCGTCGAGGCCGATCGCGGCCGTCGGCACTTGCCCACTGATGATCACCATCGGGATCGAATCGAGGTAGGCCGTGGCGATACCGGTGACGGCATTCGTCACACCGGGGCCCGACGTCACGAGACACACGCCAACCTTGCCCGTCGAGCGCGCATAGGCGTCGGCCGCATGAACGGCTGCCTGCTCATGGCGCACGAGCACGTGCTGGACTTTGTCCTGCTTGTAGAGTTCGTCGTAGATATACAGTACCGCGCCGCCTGGATAACCCCAGAGCACCTCGACGCCTTCGTCGGCCAGGGCGCGCATGAGCACGGTGGCACCGATCGAATCGGCTTCATGGGGAGGAGTGGTATCCGACGTGGAGAATTCCGCGCTGGGCATGTTCATCGTTAACCTTTCGAATTTTCGGCAAAAAATTGATCGGGTGCTCTCTGCCGGGCTTGTGGCTCGGGTTCAAGCGGCGCGTCCACTTTGACAGATGAGCTTCATGGGCCCACCCAAAAAGAGACAAGTCACTTATGTTGCGAACCGGAAACCTTATCGGTTGCGCACGTGAAGGTCAAGCGAAAATTGGCGGTCCGTCCCCCGGAATTCGGGCGGAAAAAGGCGTTTTGCGCCCATCGACCGCCCTTTTCGGACCGATCGAGGAACAGATGATCGCCAACTGTCTCGAAAGTTTGCTAGCATCCGCCAGTTTTAAGACATTTTTTCAATCGATTACGGCGCCAAGCGTAAATTTAGCGCCGCCCCTCGGATGGCATCAGACAAGGAACTCGCCGATTTTCTGGCGGGCGTCGAAAGGCGCGCGTTCAAGCAGACCGTCTACGCCGTGCGCGACGACGATGCCGCCCTCGACATCGTCCAGGACGCGATGATCAAGCTCGCCGAAAAATATGGCGATCGCTCGGCCGCCGAGCTTCCTCTCCTGTTTCAGCGTATCTTGCAGAATGTGATGCACGACTACTTTCGTCGTCAAAAGGTACGCAACACTTGGGTCACCCTGTTTTCGTCGCTTGGCAGCAGTGACGACGAGGATTTCGACCCGCTCGAGACGATCGAAGCAGACAACGGTTCCAGCGCCGGAGTGAGCAGCGAAGAGAAACTGGAGCGCGATCAGGTGCTGAACCTGATCGACGAAGAGATTCAAAAATTGCCGGCGCGTCAACGGGAAGCGTTTCTCATGCGTTACTGGGAAGATATGGATGTCGCCGAGACCGCCGCCGCGATGGGCTGCTCCGAGGGAAGCGTGAAAACGCACTGCTCGCGAGCGACGCACACGTTGGCGGTCGCGCTCAAGGCCAAAGGAATTACGCTATGAGCTCCGCTCCAGAAACCAAAGAAACAGAGTTCGCGGCCAAGGTCCGTCGCGCGCTCGACGAAAGCGCAGCCGATTTGCCCGCCGCCACGCTCGATCGACTCGCCGGCGCGCGTCGTCTTGCCCTCGCACGCAAGAAGCCCGAAACCGTGAGCGCGCCGGCTTTCGCGCCCGTGCTCGCTCACGCCGGCGCGCATGCCGCTTACGATGCGCCGCGCCCGCCTAAGCGCCGTCTCTCGCCGCTAGGCCGGATTTTGCGCGTATGGCCCGTCGTTGCGCTCGTCGGCGGCATCGCGGTCATCGCTTATTGGGAAAACTCGCAACGATCCGCCGAACTCGCCGACATCGACGCGGCGATGCTCAGCGACGACTTGCCGCTCAACGCGTACCTCGACCACGGGTTCAATGCGTACCTGTCTCGGGCACGCTAAGGCAGGGGGAGAATCACGCCGGTGAGCTACAAGCGCGGCTTGGCCGTTGTATTCGGGTGCGCGATTGCCACGGCCGTCGCGTTCACGGCCACGTACCCTCGATTCTTCGAGCACGCGCCCGCCCGTCAGGCGGCGGGTGTGGCGGGCAGCGCCTCGCCGTCGCCGGCGCAGCTTACCGTCGAGTTTCCGCCACTCGCCGTCGACAATAACCCGCTGTCATGGTCGCACCTGAGCGACGCGCAACACGAGGCGCTGGCGCCGTTCGCTTCCGAATGGGATACGTTCACCGACGAGCGTAAGCGCAAATGGATAAAGATAGCGGCGCGTTTCGAGAAGATGTCGCCGGAAGCGCAAAAACGGTTGCACGAGCGCATGGCCGAGTGGGCCCGCATGACCCCCGACCAGCGGCGTGTGGCGCGCGAGAATTATCAGGTCTCCAAAGCATTGCCCGCGCAGGCGCGTAAGAAGGCCTGGCAGGCCTATCAAGAACTGTCGCCCGAGCAGAAGGCGAAACTGGCGGCGATCGCGCGCAAGCGCCATCCCACGATCGTCAGCGCGCCGCCCTCCGGCGAGCGCAGCGAAATCCGCGGGTTGAATCGCATCGAGAATCCTCCGCTCGGGGCAAGCGCAGCGGCGTCCGCGGCAATGGCCGCCAGCGCAGCGCCGGCGTCCGGTCCGGTCAACACGACGGTGCCCGTGCCGCCGACGCCGGTGTCGCCATCGCAGGCGCCGTCCGTTTTCCGCGGGGCATAGCCCACAGACAAGATGCCCGCCCAAACGCCGAGCTCCCCGCCCGCCCAAGCGGCGCCGGCAGCCGCATCCGCGGTTGCCCCCCCGACGATTCGCCGCCGTCTCGCCGCGCTCGTCTACGAAGGGGTGTTGCTGTTCGGCGTTGTGTTCGTCGCCGGCTATCTGTTCGGCACGCTGACGCAACAGCGCAACAGCCTCACCCACCACAACGTGCTCACCATTTGGGTCGCGCTTGTCGTCGGCGCGTATTTCGTCTGGTGCTGGACACGCGGCGGCCAAACGTTGCCGATGAAGACTTGGCGGCTGCGGCTCGTCGACGCCCAGACGGGCCGGCCGCCGAAGCCCGCGCGCGCATTCGCGCGCTATCTGGCTGCCTGGTTCTGGTTTTTGCCGCCGCTAGCCCTACATCCTTTGCTGCATCTGCCGGTGCCCGCCACGCTCGCGGCCGAGGCTGCCTGGTTTGCGCTGTGGGCAGCGGCGGCCCGCCTCGATTCGGCGCGCCAGTTTCCGCACGATCGCCTCGCCGGCACGCGCATCGTCACGGCCGAGCGCAGCTGACACGATACCGCCGGCTAGGCTACCGGCTAGGTCCCACCCCTTCCCCGACAGCCCGGTAATAAGAAGTTCTTGTGACTGTCACGTGGCAGTCACGCGCGCGTGGCGCAATGTGCGCCATGATCAACTCGACGCGAGAAGCCATGGACCGCACGCCGTCCGCGACTTCCCTTCTCAGGCAACTCGGCGCAAGCGTCGAATCCGTCCCCTTTCAACCCGGCCTACCCGGCGCCGGACCGGCGCTCCCATCTCGACCGGACGCCGACGACGCGTCCGGGCACCACCATGACGAAGGCGTCGGCGATCCGATACGCTACCGCACGATCTGGCTATCGGACATCCATCTCGGCTCGAGCGGATGCCAGGCGCCGTACCTGCTCGATTTCCTGCGTCACAACGAGTCGGAGTATCTCTACCTCGTCGGCGACATCATCGACGGCTGGCAATTGAAGAAGGGCTGGTACTGGCCGCAAGCGCACAACGACGTCGTGCAAAAGATTCTGCGCAAGGCGCGCAAAGGCACGCAGGTCATCTATATCCCCGGCAATCACGACGAGGGCGCGCGCCAATTCTGCGATCTCGCGTTCGGCGACATCCACGTGCGCGGCGAGGCGTTCCATACGACGCTCGCGGGCAAGCGCCTGTGGATCGTCCACGGCGACCTGTTCGACGGCGTCATCCAGCACGCGAAGTGGCTCGCTTATCTCGGCGATACGGCCTATACGGGGATCCTCCTGCTGAACCGCTGGTTCAACCGCGTGCGCAGCCGGTTCGGACTGCACTACTGGTCGCTCTCGCAGTATCTGAAGCATCAGGTCAAGAACGCGGTCAATTTCATCTCTTCGTTCGAGCACGTCATGATCGACGAGGCACGGCGCCGCGGCTGCGACGGCGTCGTCTGCGGACACATCCACAAAGCCGAGATCCGCGACGTCGACGGCCTGCTCTACTGCAACGACGGCGACTGGGTCGAGAGCTTATCGGCACTCGTCGAAACGTTCGACGGCGAACTGAAGGTGGTCTACTGGACCGTCATGCGCTCCCCCGCCGCCACGCCGCGCAAATCGCGCGCTACCGCCTAACCGCTTCGCGAACCGAATTCGACCGCATGAAAATCATGATCGTCACCGACGCCTGGGAACCGCAAGTAAACGGCGTCGTTCGCACTCTGAAAAACACCACGCGCGAGCTGACAGGGCTCGGCCATCGCGTCGAACTGCTCACGCCGCTCGAATTTCGCACGATCCCGTGCCCGACGTATCCCGAGATTCGTCTCTCGCTGCTGCCGCGCCGGCGCGTGCATGCGCGCATCGCCGAATTCGCGCCCGAAGCGCTGCATATCGCCACCGAGGGCCCGCTGGGACTCGCCGCGCGCGCCTATGCGCTGCGCCAAGGCCTCCCGTTCACGACGGCCTACCACACGCGCTTTCCGGAGTACGTGCAGGCGCGCTTCGGCATTGCGCCTTCGCTCACCTATCGCTTCTTACGCTGGTTCCACGGCCGCTCGCTGGCCGTGATGGCGCCGACGCCCGTCGTGAAGCACGATCTCGAGCAAAACGGCTTCGACAACGTCGTCCTGTGGACGCGCGGCGTCGATCTCGATATCTTCCATCCGATGGATTCGAAGGTGCTCAACACGGCGCGGCCGATCTTCCTGTACGTCGGGCGGGTCGCCATCGAAAAGAACGTCGAGGCATTTCTGAAGCTCGATTTGCCCGGTTCGAAGTGGGTAGCCGGCGAAGGGCCCGCGCTCGCCGAACTCAAATCGCGCTACCCCACGGTCAATTACCTCGGCGTGCTCAGTCAAAACGAACTCGCGAAAGTCTATGCGGCCGCCGATGTCTTCGTGTTCCCGAGCCGCACCGACACGTTCGGCCTCGTGTTGCTGGAAGCGCTCGCCTGCGGCACGCCGGTTGCGGCCTACCCCGTCACGGGTCCGATCGACGTGCTCGGCACAGGCAGCGCGGGCGCGATGAACGACGACTTGCGCGAGGCATGCCTCGACGCGCTCAAGATCGACCGTGGGCATGCCCGCGCCTGGGCCGAGCGCTTTTCGTGGCAAGCTGCCTCCTTGCAGTTCGCCGCCCATCTCAAACCGCTCGCGAACGCCGACACACGAGAGGAAAACGCCGCTGCATGAAACGCGATGAGCAGCTCCCGCAGGACGAGGATGGCGATGGCGATGGCGATACCGATGCGCTCGAGCGCGACGCGCACGAACCGCTCTCGCCCGACGATCCGCTTGCACCGCTGCCGTTCAACCCGTACAAAGGCAATCGCGGCTTCACGCGCGCTTGGCACGCGCTGAAAAACTCGATCGCGGGCTTTCGCGTCGCTATTGCCGAGGAAAGCGCGTTCCGCCAGGAACTCACGCTCGCCGCGATCCTCGTGCCGTGCGGCGCGCTCGTGCCCGTCGACGCGGTTTCGCACGTGCTCTTGATCGGCTCAGTCCTGCTCGTGCTGATCGTCGAACTCTTGAACTCGAGCGTCGAAGCCGCAATCGACCGCATTTCCCTCGAACGCCACGAACTGTCGCGCCGCGCGAAAGACCTCGGCAGCGCGGCCGTCACCGTCGCGCTCGGCGCGTGTTTGCTGACGTGGGCGCTCATCGTCGGCCCACTGCTCGCACGCTGGCTCGGTATTTAGAGTCCTCCCCCTTCCCTGAAAAACCTATCCTAAAAATCGGGAACAGAACGACCGGTTTATAATCGCCCGACGCAGTGCCACAGATACCAACCTTGCCGGGTGCAGCAACGCAGCGTCGCGCGATCGCCGAGCGTGCCCGGCAGCACAGGGCCGGACGACATGGAAGCCAAACC
>CAYRLJ010000171.1:0-5746 GCA_964425025.1 uncultured Burkholderia sp.
ATCAGCGAGCCTTCGATTCGGTCGCGCTGATCGGCGAAGCTAGACACTGACTTTGCACGGCCCTGTTTGCGGCCACCCGCCATGACCCGCACTATCTACAACGTTCTGACGATCGCCGGCTCCGACTCGGGCGGCGGTGCCGGCATTCAGGCCGATTTGAAGACGTTCTCCGCGCTCGGTGTCTATGGCGCGAGCGTCATCACGGCGCTGACCGCCCAAAACACGCATGGCGTGCGCGCCGTCCATGCGCCCGATAGCGCGTTCGTCACGGCCCAGCTCGATGCTGTGTTCGACGACATCCGCATCGACGCGGTCAAGATCGGCATGCTTGCGAACGACGATATCGTGCGCGCGGTCGCGACGGCATTACACCGCTATCGGCCCGCGCGCATCGTGCTCGATACCGTCATGCTGTCCAAGAACGGCCATGCGCTGCTGGCCCCCGATGCCGTTTGCGCCCTGCGCGAGGAGCTGTTGCCGCTTGCTGGGCTCGTCACGCCCAACCTGGACGAAGCGGCGGCGCTCATCGGCGCGGATGCGCCCGCGGCCGACGAAACCGCCATGCGGCAACAAGGCGAAGCGCTGCGCGCGCTGGGCGCCCGGGCTGTGTTGATGAAAGGCGGCCATCTGGGCGGCCCGGAGAGCCCCGATTGGCTCATCGACGAAACGGGCACCCACCGGCTCGGCGGCGCACGCGTCGACGTCAAACAGACGCACGGCACGGGCTGCACGCTGTCGGCGGCGATCGCCGCGCTGATTACCCAACGACCGGACTGGCTCGATGCCGTCACCGAGGCCAAGGCCTATCTCGTCGGCGCACTGCGCGAAAGCACGCGTCTTCAAGTAGGCAGCGGAATCGGGCCGCTCCATCATTTCCATCGCTGGTGGTAGCGAGCGACAGCATGAGCGCCTTTGCGCTCGCCGCGGTAAACCGCACTGGTTCCTTCGCGCCTTGGAGGACGTTCCGTTACGTGGAGAGGGCGAAGTGCGCCGAGCGCTTGATCAAGCGACGCTCAACGCGTAGGCCCGAGCCTGCCGTGGCCATTCGTCCGGTACGATGAATCCCCGCGCTGTCTCGCGCCAATGCCCCAATTCGGACGGTTCTCGCTCGAACGCTGCGACCATCATCGGGCCGGCTGGCTGGGCGAGACGCTCGCCCAATGTGTCGGTGAGCGATAAGCCCGCCCCTTCGACGCTCTCGTTTGCGATCGCGGGCCGTGGGGCCAGCCAGTCCAGGCGCGGCAATGCAGCCCAACGCGCGCTAGCGCGACTGGCGCACAGCGCAGGCCAGTCGCCTCGCGTCACCCAAAAACCGCGGTGATGCGCCGGATCGACGGCCGGCGCAACCGGAGGCGCTTCGCCCCAACGGTAGAACAACCACCCCTTGACGAACATCTGCGGCTGCCAGGGCCCGACGTGTCCCAATGCGCCGAACTCCTCGCGCGCCGACAGCGGCAACTGGTGGCCCAGCAAATGCGCGAGTTTCAGATCGAAGCGGTCCTGCAGATTCGGTCCAACATAGTCGGATAATTCGGCCCGGTCACCGCCCGCGTGCAGATAGCATTTGACGGCCAGTTCCCAGTGCAGACGGCGCCCGCTCGCGGTCTTGACGAGAAAATCGCACTCGCCGATCGTGCGCCCGGCCAGCCGAAGCGCGACATTCGCTGCGACGAGCCGGCCCGCCGGGCCATGCTCGAGAAAATAGCTGAGCAGGCATTCGGCATAGCGGCCGAGCCGCGCGATACGCGTAGCCGCTAATGCTTGCCGCAGGGCACTCGAGTCGCGGTCGAGTTCAAGCAGCCAACCGACGGTAGCCGCGCGCTCCCGCGCCGTTTCAAAGACGCTCGCCAGCTCGCCCGCAGGTGGTTGTCCGCGCAACAAGGGGACGCTAAAGAGCAACCAAGCCAAATCGCGAACGAAAGGGTCAAACAACGCGCGTTGTAGCGCATCGAGCGCGGCGGCAGGTTCGGCGGCCGGCTCGAGCGCGCTCATCGCCGCGCCTCCTCGTCGGCAACGGCTTGCCGGTAGGTGTCGTCGGCCAGGCACAAATCGATCCACGCCTTTGCCTTGTCCGGCAAGCTGCGAAGTAGATACGCGGGGTGATAGGTGACGATGACGGGCACATCCTCGTAGCGATGCACGCGGCCACGCAACGACGAAATGCTCGCATCGGTCTTGAGCAGACTTTGCGCGGCCACTCGCCCGAGCGCGATGATCAGCTTAGGCTTCAAAAGCGCAACCTGACGCTGCAAATACGGCTCGCAGCGCGCCACTTCGTCGGGCTCAGGGTTGCGATTGCCGGGCGGCCGGCATTTGACGACGTTGGCGATATAGACGTTCTCGCCGCGTGCAAGGGAGAGCGCGCGCAACATGCCGTCGAGCAGCTTGCCGGCTTGACCGACGAACGGCTCGCCCTGCTTATCTTCGTTTTCGCCGGGCGCTTCGCCGATCAACATCCAATCGGCCGCACGGTCGCCCACGCCGAACACCGTGTTCGTCCGCTTTTCGCAGAGCCGGCAACGCTCGCATGCCGAAACGCGCGCTTCCAGTGCGTCCCAGTCGAGCGTGGCCACGCTATTGGCATCGCGCTCATCGCTCGCCGAAACCGGTTCGGCGGCGCGCTCGGGCATCGCGGGCGGCACGTGCGCGAGATCGTCCCAGGCGGGCTCGTCGATGGGCGGCTCGGGCGCGCGATCACGCGGAGCCAGCACCGCTTCGTCCCTAGGCATAGGCTCGAGCGCAGCAGCCGGCAACACCTCACCCTCCGGGCGCACCGCCTCGTGCCTCGCAAGGTCGGTATCGGCCGACGCTGCGCGCCGCACCCAGAGCGTCCCGAGACCGAGTGTCTCGAGCGCGGCTTCATCGAGCGGCATTAATCGCTCTCCTTCAAAAACGTATAACGCATGACGAGCGCATCTTCGCGGCCGTGGCGCCGTGCGGGGTAATAGTTCTTGCGCCGGCCGATCGTTGCGAATCCGAAACGCTCGTAAAGCCGCAATGCGCGGATGTTCGATGGACGCACTTCGAGCAACAGGCCGGTGAGCTGCTCGCCGCGCGTCACGCGCACGGCCTCGCGCAGCAAGGCGAGACCGGCGCCCGTCCCTTGCGCTCGCGGCGCGACGCATAGATTGAGCAGATGCATCTCGTCGACGACGGGCATCAACACGCAGTAGCCGACGAGCACGCCGGTCACGTGCCGCATGCAAACAGCGAAATAGCCGTTGCGCAACGAATCTTCGAAGTTGCCGCGCGACCAAGGGAACTCGTAGGCTTCGCGCTCGACGGCGGCCACTTCGTCGAGATCGGCTTCCGTCATCGGCGACAGGTAGCGCTCGGCCAGCAACACCCCACTCATCACGCCCCCTGACCGCCGAGCGCCGCCCGCTGCGCAAGCCGCTCGGCCGTCGTGTGCGCGACTTTGTCGCGGACGTACTCGGGCGCCGCGTGCTCGGCGGGAACCGTGCGCCCCGCCCGATAAGCGCGCAGCGCCGCGAAGGCCAGCGGTTGCGCATGCGGCAACGCTTCGCGATCGACGACGGCCGCACGCTCGGCCGCGGCCAGGCGCGCGCCGAATGCGTCGGCGGCATTGCCGACCAGCGCAAACGGCACCTCGGGGGCCACCAGTGCTTCCGGCGAGCCGAGCGACGGCGGCGTCAAGGTTTGCCATTCGCCGGCGACGGAATCCCACGCGTAATCGGCCCAATACACTTCGTCCATCCGCGCGTCCAGCACCGCGAGCACGCGCGTGATCGACGCATCGCGCAAGCGTGCGCTTTCGGCGCAAATCAGCAGCGTGCTGAGCGGAACGACGGGCAAACCGAGCCCGAACGCCAAACCTTGCGCGACGCCGGTTGCCGTGCGCAAGCCCGTGAAGGAGCCGGGACCGGCGCCGAACGCGATCGCATTGCACTGCGAAAGCGCGAGCCCCGCTTCGTCGAACAATTCGCGCACGGCCGGCAGCACCCGCGTGCTGGAGACGGCGCCCGTCAGTTCATGGCGCGCCCAAATGCGCGGCGCGGCCGATGGCGAGGCGGCCGAAGGCGCCTCCGAGCAAAGCAGCGCGACCGAGCAATATTCGGTCGACGTATCGAGAGAAAGCAGCACGGTTGATGTCATGGGCGCTATTGTAATGCGGGTCCCGCCGCGCCCCGCCCGAATGCGGCACAACCGCGTTTGGAATCATTGCTCGATTTTTAGAGCGGGAACGCTTGCTATGATCGATGGCCTTACTCGTTTTTGCACGGGAGAGAGAATCGTGAGCAACGTCGATGCGCAATTCGAACAAGCCCAGGTGGATGTGAAAGCCCTGCCCGAAAAGCCGGGCAATATGACGCTGCTGCGTCTTTACGCGCTGTTCAAACAGGCCACCGACGGTGACGTGCAGGGCGACAAGCCCGGCTTCACCGATATCGTCGGCAAGTACAAATACGACGCCTGGGCATCGCTGAAAGGCACGGAACAAGACGTGGCGAAGCAACAATATGTCGAACTCGTCGAATCGCTGAAGAACGGCACGGCGAACTGAGCCGGCCTCGAGACGTCGACCCAACCGAAAACGGGTAGGCGATTGAGGGTGGCGCGCCGTAGCAAAAACCCTTATACTGCGGTCTGCGCTTCACCCGCCGGCCGGTATTGGCGAGTGCATCGCGTTGTAGCGTTTTGCTCCAATCTAGTTTAGAACCTGTCCCCTTCCGCCTAGGCCCTCGCAGGCCGTCTCATACCAGGCTGACGCGATGCCATAACGGCGTCCCGTACCCGATACAGCTTCTAACGAAAAGCTCGCACTCACTCGCGAGCTGCCCCCGTTTTTCGATTTGCTCGCGTGCGCTCTTGCATGCTGAATCCGACGACTTGGGTAATGCCGATTGGCGCCGACGTATCCATTTGCCGTCTTATTAGGATTCTCATGACTTCGAGTTTCGATTCCAGCCCGTTGAACGCCATCGCCGACGCCGCCCTTGGTCTGCAAAACGACGTAGCGCCCGCTGACGCAACGGCCGCAACGGCCGCAATGACCGCCGATGCAACGGTTGCCGATGCAGCGGTTGCGGATGCAGCAGCGCCCGCCGCGCCGACGGGCCCCACGTTCGCCTCGCTTGGCCTGTCGCCCGAAATCGTTTCGGCGCTGACGGCTGCGGGCTACGCCGCTCCGACGCCCGTGCAGCAGCGCGCGATTCCCGCCGGCATCGCCGGCCGCGACCTCCTCGTCTCGAGCCCGACGGGCTCGGGCAAGACCGCGGCCTTCATGCTGCCGGCCATCGAGCGCTTTCATCAATTGGCAAAGACGCAAGCCGCGCAGCCGCGCGAACCGCGTGAAGCCGGTGGCGATCGCCGTCCGCGCCGCGGCCCGCCGGTTGCCCAGCCGGGCTTGCTCGTGCTGACGCCGACGCGCGAACTCGCGATGCAAGTGACGACGGCCGCCACGACTTACGGCAAGCATCTGCGCCGTCTGCGCACGGTCAGCATCCTCGGCGGTGTCGCGTACGGCCAGCAATTGATGCTGCTCGCGAAGAACCCCGAAATCCTGGTGGCGACGCCGGGCCGGCTGCTCGATCACCTCGAGCGCGGCCGCATCGACCTGTCGCAATTGCAAATGCTCGTGCTGGACGAAGCCGACCGCATGCTCGACATGGGCTTCATCGACGATATCGAAACCATCGTCGCCGCAACGCCGGCCACGCGCCAGACGATGCTGTTCTCGGCCACGCTCGACGGCAAGATCGGCTCGCTGACGAATCGTCTGCTC
>CAYRLJ010000172.1:0-5717 GCA_964425025.1 uncultured Burkholderia sp.
GCGCGAGCGTGATGACGGTGTCGCGAGTGATGCCGTCCAGGCAAGAGGCCAAATCGGGCGTGTAGAGCTTGCCGTTGTTGACGAGGAAGAAGTTCTCGCCCGAGCCTTCCGACACATAGCCGTCGACGTCGAGCAACAGTGCCTCGTCGTAACCGTCGGCCGTGGCTTCTTGGTTGGCCAAGATCGAATTGACGTACCAGCCCGACGCCTTGGCGCGCACCATCGAGACGTTCACGTGGTGGCGCGTGAACGACGACGTCTTCACGCGGATGCCCTTCGTCATGCCTTCTTCGCCGAGATAGGCGCCCCACGGCCACGCCGCGATCGCGACGTGAATCGTGTTGCCGCGTGCCGATACACCGAGCTTTTCGGAGCCGACCCAGATGATCGGGCGCAGATAAGCCGTTTCCAGTTTGTTCTCGCGCACGACTTCGCATTGCGCGCTGGCCAGCGTTTCGTGATCGAACGGCACGTTCATCTGGAAGATCTTCGCCGAGTTCAGCAGGCGCTTCGTATGTTCCGCAAGGCGGAAAATCGCGCTCGCGCCGTCGACCGTCTTGTACGCGCGCACGCCTTCGAAGACGCCCATGCCGTAGTGCAACGTGTGCGTGAGGACGTGAATCTTGGCGTCGCGCCAGTCGATCAGCTTGCCGTCCATCCAGATCTTGCCGTCACGATCGGCCATTGACATACGTATCTCCTAGCGGTGCGGTGGGGTTGCCCCAGTCAGTTCGGCATTTTAGCGTCTTTTGCTTCATTCCCGGCACGGGCTAGCCCGTTTTTGCCGCTTTGAGGCGATCGGCCTCTATAATCGGACACCTTCTGATTCGTACGCGCGGCGGGCGCACGCTATGCCCGCCGCCATGCCTTTATGCTCTCTCGCCTCAGCCCATTTGAGCGCGCCGCCTTCATGAGCGGCGTGCGCGACTACTCCCCTACGCTGATGGCGATGTTCTCTTGGGGGCTCGTGACGGGCGTCGCGATGAGCAAATCGGTTCTGAGCGTGCCGCAGGCCCTCGGCATGTCGCTGCTCGTGTACGCGGGCTCGTCGCAGCTCGCCGTCCTGCCGCTCTTAGCCGCCAAGCTCCCGCTCTGGACGGCGCTGCTCACGGCGGCCATGGTCAATACGCGCTTCGTCATCTTCAGCGCGGGCCTGGCGCCTCATTTTTCATACTTATCGTTTTGGCGGCGGCTCGCGCTCGGCTATTTCAACGGCGACGTCGTCTATCTGCTGTTTCAGAAGAAGGCGTTCGCGTACGGCTATGTGCCGGGCAAGGAAGCCTACTTTTGGGGCATGTCGGTGGTCAGCTGGGTGTTTTGGCAGGTGTCGTCGATCGCCGGCATCCTTCTCGCCAGCGCGGTGCCCGATAAATGGGGGCTCGATCTCGCAGGCACGCTTGCGCTCGTGCCCCTGATCGTGAGCGCCGTCATCGGCCGTTCGATGCTTGCGGCCGTCGCGGTGGCGGGCGTGGTCGCGCTCATCGGCATCGATCTACCGTACCGGCTCTCGCTGCCGCTCGCCGTGTTCGCCGCGATCGCGGCGGGCAGCATCGCCGATGTCGTGGCCGAGCGCGCGGACCTGCGCCGCATCCGCGCCGCTCGGCCGAGCTCGCCTGCCGCGGATCTCGGTAAGGAGCGCTAAGCCATGTCGGCAACGTACATTTGGCTCGCAATCGTCGGCATGATGCTCGTCACGGCTGCCACGCGCGCGTTCTTCCTGCTGGGTGGCGAACGTGCCGTGCTGCCCGAGCGCGTGCAGCGCGCGCTGCGCTATGCACCCGCGGCGGCGTTGGTCGCGGTGGTGCTGCCCGAGGTGCTCCAGACGCCGCACGGCATCTCGTTCGCGCTGTCGAATCACGCGTTTTACGGCACGTTGGCCGGACTTGCGTGGTTTCTTTGGCGTCGCAGCATGCTCGGCACGATCGTCGTCGGCATGCTCGCCTATACGCTGCTGCGCCTCTGGGCGTAAGGGCGTAGGGGCGTAGGGGCGTAAGGGCGTAAGGGCGTAAGGGCGTAAGGGCGTAAGGGCGTAAGGGCGTAAGGGCGCGCGAAGCCGGTCCAGCGGGCCCCGGAGGCCGCATAACGCGACATACGTTCGCCGAATACGAGAGATTCGTCTCCCGATCGGGTTCGCAGGCGGGACGATCGGCTAAAATGTTCGACTGCCGCTCTCGCCGCGAGCCGGGTCCGCCCCCTCGCCGCGCGGGCCCTCGCCCGCCAACAACCTGCATGCGTACATTCCCATGAGCCAAGTAGTCCGTCTCTCCGATCTGATCGCAAAGGGCTTGCTATCCGGCAAGCGCGTCTTCATCCGCGCCGACCTCAACGTGCCGCAGGACGAGCAAGGCAATATCACCGAGGACACGCGTGTGCGCGCCTCGGTGCCGGCCATCAAGGCGGCGCTCGACGCCGGCGCGGCCGTTATGGTCACGTCGCACCTCGGGCGTCCGACCGAGGGCGAGTTCAAGCCCGAGGATTCGCTCGCGCCCGTCGCCAAGCGTCTCGCTGAGCTGCTGGGCCGGGACGTGCCGCTCGTCGCCAATTGGGTTGAGAACGGCGTGAACGTGGCCCCGGGCCAGGTCGTCCTGCTCGAGAACTGCCGCGTCAACAAGGGCGAGAAAAAGAACAGCGACGAGCTCGCGCAGAAGATGGCGCAGCTTTGCGACATCTACGTCAACGACGCATTCGGCACGGCGCACCGCGCCGAGGCCACGACGCACGGCATCGCCAAATACGCGAAAGTCGCCTGCGCGGGCCCGCTGCTCGCGGCCGAGCTCGACGCGCTCGGCAAGGCGCTCGGCAATCCGAAGCGTCCGCTCGTGGCGATCGTCGCGGGCTCGAAGGTGTCGACCAAGCTCACGATCCTGAAGTCGCTCGCGGAAAAAGTCGATCAACTGATTGTCGGCGGCGGCATCGCCAATACGTTCATGCTCGCGGCTGGCCTGAAAATCGGCAAATCGCTTGCCGAGGCCGATCTCCTGAACGAAGCGAAGGCCATCATCGACGGTGCCCGCGCGCGCGGCGCATCGGTGCCGATCCCGAGCGACGTCGTTGTCGCAAAGGAATTCTCCGCGACGGCGGCCGCCGTGACCAAGAACGTCGCCGACATCGAGGCCGACGACATGATTCTCGACATCGGCCCGGAAACGGCGAAGGCGCTTGCCACGCAGCTCTCGAGCGCCGGTACGATCGTCTGGAACGGTCCGGTCGGCGTGTTTGAATTCGATCAATTCGGTGGCGGGACCAAGACGCTTGCCGAAGCGATCGCGAAGTCGTCGGCGTTTTCGATCGCCGGCGGCGGCGATACGCTTGCGGCGATCGCCAAGTACGGCATCCAAGAGAAGGTCAGCTACATTTCGACGGGCGGCGGCGCATTCCTCGAATTCCTCGAGGGCAAGAAGCTGCCCGCCGTTGAAATCCTCGAGTCGCGGGCTTAATCGTGGGCGCGCGCGCTCCGAAGTCGGACAAGAGCCCGGCCCGGCCGGCCCGATCGGTGCGCCGCGCGTCGGCTGCCGAGGCTGTGGGTGATACCCCCTCACCCGAGCCGCAAGTAGTCCAACCGGTAGAACCCGTGGCAGTGCCGATGGCTGGCACTGCCACACAGGCCCCCTCGATTCGCGAAGGTATTCACGAAGATAAAGCGACGCCGGTTCGATCCGACGCGCAACCCAGCCCCAATCGCACGAGCGCTTCGCCCCAGGCGCCCGACGCATCATCTCGCAGCCCGTTTACCAGCGACACTACTCAGACGAGGAGATACATGCATCGCGCCACCAAAATTGTCGCCACCATCGGACCGGCATCCAGTTCCCCCGAGATCCTCTTGCAGATGATGCAAGCCGGTGTCGACGTCGTACGCCTGAATTTTTCGCACGGCACGGCCGACGATCACCGCCAGCGCGCCGAGCACGTGCGTGAGGCGGCGCGTCAGACGGGGCGCGCGGTCGCCATCATGGCCGACCTGCAGGGGCCGAAGATTCGAGTCGGCAAATTCGAGAACGGCAAGACCATGCTCGAACCGGGCCAGCCGTTCATCCTCGACGCGAACTGCGCGATGGGCAATGACGAGCGCGTCGGCCTCGACTATCGCGACCAGCCGCGCGACCTGAAGCCGGGCGACGTCCTGCTGCTCAACGACGGCCTGATCGTGCTGACGGTTTCGCGCGTCATCGGCGAGGAAATTCACACGGTCGTCAAAGTCGGCGGCGAGCTGTCGAACAACAAGGGCATCAACCGCCAAGGCGGCGGCTTGACGGCGCCCGCGTTGACGGCCAAGGACATGGAAGACATCCGCACGGCAATGGCGATCGGTGTCGATTACATCGCCGTGTCGTTTCCGAAGAACGCGACCGACATGGAGATGGCGCGCCAGCTCGCGAACATCGCCGGCGTGCCGTACGGCATCAAGCCGAAGATGATCGCGAAGATCGAGCGGGCCGAGGCGATTCCGGTGTTGCAAGGAATCCTCGACGCATCGGACGGCATCATGGTCGCCCGTGGCGATCTGGCTGTCGAAGTCGGCAACGCGGCTGTGCCGGCGCTGCAAAAGCGGATGATCCGGATGGCCCGCGAGTCGAACAAGCTCGTCATCACGGCCACGCAGATGATGGAATCGATGATCCACGCGCCGGTACCGACGCGCGCCGAAGTATCGGACGTCGCCAATGCCGTGCTGGACGGCACCGATGCGGTGATGCTGTCGGCCGAGACGGCCGCGGGCAAGTACCCGGTGCAGACGATCGAGGCCATGGCCGCGATCTGTATCGAAGCGGAGAAGTCGGAGCACGTCGAGCTCGATAAGGACTTCCTCGACCGCACGTTCACGCGCATCGATCAATCGATCGCGATGGGTGCGCTCTTCACGGCCTACCACCTCGGTGCGAAGGCGATCGTGGCGCTGACGGAATCGGGCGCAACGGCGCTGTGGCTCTCGCGTCACTGGTCGCACGTGCCGATCTTCGCGCTGACCTCGCGCGTGGCGAGCGAGCGCGCGATGGCGCTGTTCCGCAACGTCACGCCGCTGTCGGTCGAGTCGAACAGCGATCGCGACCAAGCGCTGAAGCAAGCCGTAGAAGTGGTGGTGAGCAAGGGCTTCGCGTCGCGCGGCGACATGGTCGTGCTGACGGTGGGCGAGCCGATGGGGCAAGCAGGCGGCACGAACACGCTGAAGATCGTGCGCGTCGGCGACCCGTATTGATCCCGGCTTTGACAGATTGAAAGCGGTGCGCCGGCCATGAGCCGGCGCCGGGCGCCGTTCTCGCGGCGCTCAGCGCCGTATGTTTGGCGCTGGCGAGCGGGACTTGACGGCCCCAAAGTGGGGGTAGCGCCTCCACTTCGCGATAAAATCGCGCATTCGCACATAAAAAGTGCCGACCGAGCACCCAGATTTCAATCCAAGGAGTACAGCATGCCTCTCGTATCAATGCGTCAACTGCTCGATCATGCGGCCGAGCACGGCTACGGCCTGCCGGCGTTCAACGTGAACAACCTCGAGCAAGTGCAAGCAATCATGGCCGCGGCGGACCAGGTCGGCGCCCCCGTCATCATGCAAGCGTCGGCCGGTGCCCGCAAATACGCGGGCGAGCCGTTCCTGCGCCACCTGATCGAGGCGGCGGTGGAGTCGTATCCGCATATTCCCGTCGTCATGCACCAAGATCACGGACAATCGCCGGCCGTCTGCATGGCCGCGATGCGCAGCGGCTTCACGAGCGTCATGA
>CAYRLJ010000173.1:0-5286 GCA_964425025.1 uncultured Burkholderia sp.
TGTTCTACTTCAGCATCTTCTTCCCGGTCGTGAACATGATGGCCTCCGTCGCCACCGCTCTGATCATCTGGGCCGGCGGGCGTCTGGTGTTGCACCAGCCCCTCGCCGTCGGCCCGCTGGCGCTGCCGGGCCAGGCGCTCACCATCGGCAGCCTGGTGGCCTTCCTCTCGCTCTCCGACCGTTTCTTCGAACCAATCCGCGACCTCTCGGAGAAGTTCAATATCCTGCAAGGGGCCATGGCCGCCTCCGAGCGCATCTTCGGCCTGCTCGACGAGCCGATCTCCCTCACGGATGCGGCGCAGCCGGTGACACTCGGCCGGGTGCGCGGCAAGGTGGAGTTCCGCGACGTCTGGTTCGCCTACAACCCCGACGAATGGGTGCTCAAGGGCGTCTCCTTCACCATCGAGCCGGGCGAGAGTGTGGCCATCGTCGGCGCCACCGGTGCGGGCAAGACCTCGCTCATCTCGCTGCTCTCGCGCTTCTACGACGTGCAGGGCGGTGCCATCCTGATCGACGGCGTCGACGTGCGTGACATGAGACAGGCCGACCTGCGCGGCCATGTAGGCTCCGTGCTGCAGGACCCGTTCATCTTCTCCGGCACCATCGCCGGCAACATTCGCTTGCACGAAGAACGCATCAGCGACGAGCAGGTGCGCGCCGCCGCGCACTTCGTCAACGCCGACCGCTTCATCGAGTTCCACCGTATTGCCGTTGAGCAGCTTCAAGCTTTCGCCGCGACGGCCCCAACGCACTTCGATGCCGCCGTGGATCTTATCGAGATCGAACACGTGCGACGGGCGACCGAGCTCGAGCATGACGTAGTTGGAGATGTCGACGAGCGCCGAAATGCTTCGTTGTCCTGAACGTTCCAGCCGCTCGACCATCCACTGCGGGGCCTTCGCGCGCGCGTTCACGCCGCGGATCACGCGGCCCGAAAAACGGCCGCACAAATCGGGCGCCGCAACCTTCACGGACAGGCGCTCGTTGAGCTTGACCGCAACAGGCTCGATCGCGAGCGGTGTGAGCGGTGCGCCGGTAATTGCGGCCGCTTCCCTCGCGACGCCAAACACCGACAGGCAATCGGCCTTGTTCGGCGTCAGCTTGATTTCGAAAACGGTGTCGTCGAGATTCAACGCTTCGCGGATGTCCTGCCCGAGCGGCGTGTCCTCGGGCAAGATCATCAGGCCGCTATGATCTTCCGACAGCTTGAGCTCGCGTGCCGAGCACAGCATGCCTTCGCTTTGCACGCCGCGCAGCTTAGAGAGCTTGATCACGAACGGTGCGCCGCCCTCCTCGGCCGGCGGCAACTGCGCACCGACGAGCGCGACGGGCACCTTGATTCCGGGTGCGACATTCGGCGCACCGCAGACGATGTTCAGCACCGAACCCGTTCCGGCATCGACCTGACAAACGTTGAGCTTATCCGCATCGGGATGCTTGACCACTTCGAGCACGCGCCCGACGACAATCTTGGAAGTGGGCGGCGCGGCCGGGCGCTGCGATTCGACTTCGAGGCCGGCCATCGTCAACGCATGCGACAGTTCATCCGTCGTCAGTTGCGGATCGACAAACGTTCGGAGCCAGGATTCAGGGAATTGCATGTGTGTCTACGTTCGAAGGAGTGAGTCCATGCCCGGCCTTGCGCGAGCGCGATGATCAACGCTCGCTCGGCCCAGGCACCGCTTGCGGCTTTCGGTACGCGCCTCAGCTTCGGCTTCGGCGCCATGCGCGTTACGCGAACTGCCGCAAGAAGCGCAGATCGTTCTCGAAGAAGAGCCGCAGGTCTTGAACGCCGTAGCGCAACATCGTCAGGCGCTCGAGACCGCTGCCGAACGCAAAGCCGATATAGCGCTCCGGGTCGAGGCCCATGTTGCGGATCACGTTCGGATGCACTTGGCCCGAGCCCGAGATCTCGAGCCACTTGCCGGCATTCTTGCCTTCTTCAAACTTCATATCGATTTCGGCCGACGGTTCCGTGAACGGGAAATACGAAGGCCGGAAGCGCACGAGGATGTCGTCGCGTTCGAAAAATTTCTTGAGGAAATCGGTATAGACGCCCTTCAAGTCGGCGAAGCTGATGTTCTCGTCGATCCACAAGCCCTCGACTTGATTGAACATCGGCGAGTGCGTCGCGTCGCTGTCGACGCGATACGTGCGTCCCGGCACGATGACTTTGATCGGCGGCTTGTTGCTGCGCGCGTAGCGAACCTGCATCGGGCTCGTATGCGTACGCAGCAGCAGCGCACGCCCACCTGCATCGTGGCCGTCGACATAGAAGGTATCTTGCATCGACCGCGCCGGATGGTTTTCCGGGCTGTTCAGCGCCGTGAAGTTGTACCAGTCGGTTTCGATCTCAGGGCCGTCCGCCACGTCGAAGCCGATCGAGCCGAAAATTTGCTCGACACGCTCCCACGTTTGCATCACGGGGTGCAAGCTGCCGGCGCCCATGCCGCGTCCAGGCAGCGTCACGTCGATCGCCTCGGCCGTGAGCCGCTGCTCGAGCAGGGCTTGCGCGAGGGCGTCGCGGCGCGCCGTCAGCGCCGCTTCGACTTGCTGCTTCACGACGTTGATGCGTGCGCCCTCGGCCTTACGCGCCTCGGGATCGAGCTTGCCGAGCCCCTTGAGCAGCTCGGTCAACATGCCCGCCTTGCCAAGGAAACGAGCCTTCTCGTTTTCGAGCGTGGTGCTATCGACAGCTCGCGAGAACGCCTCTTGCGCGTCGGCGACAATCCGGTCCAGGTCCATTGATCCCATCTTTCAACGTCGGTGATATTACGTATTTGCGACCAGCAAAAAAAAGGGGGCTCGGTGAGGAGCCCCGTTTTCTTGTCGAAGGTGCCGGCTTTCGACGGCCGGCCTCTTCAACGAACCACGCAGTGACTAATCTCGCAATTAGGCTGCAACGGCGGCTTTCACCTGCTTCACGATCGCGGCAAAAGCGGCCTTGTCGAACACGGCCATATCGGCCAGCACCTTGCGGTCCAGTTCGATCGACGCCTTTTTCAGGCCGTTGATGAACACGCTGTACGTCATGTCGTGCTGACGCACCGCCGCGTTGATACGCGTGATCCACAACGCGCGGAACTCGCGCTTCTTGTTGCGGCGGTCGCGGTAGGCGTACTGGCCGGCGCGCATGACCGCCTGCTTCGCGATGCGGTAGACGTTATTGCGACGGCCGCGGTAACCCTTGGCCAGGTTGATGATCTTCTTGTGGCGGGCACGTGCCGTAACCCCACGTTTGACTCGAGGCATATTTCGCTCCTATGAGTAAAGGTTAAGGGTTAGGCGAAGGGCAGCATCGCGCGCACGGAATCCAGATTGGACTCGTGCACAGCGGTGGAACCGCGCAGGTGACGCTTATTCTTCGTGGTTTTCTTCGTGAGAATGTGGCGCTTGAAGGCTTGACCGCGCTTGACGGTACCGCCCGGACGCACCACGAAGCGCTTTGCAGCGCTCTTCTTGGTTTTCATCTTAGGCATGACGAACAACTCCATTTATTTGATGGCGATGGGTGTGCGGCCGGCAAAAAAGCCCTAAAACCGCCCTTCGAAACCCAGCTCCACTTGTTCGCAGCGTACCGTTGCCGGCCGCCGCGTTTTCTGGAGACACACCTAAGATCGGTGCATCTCCGAAACCGGTTCTTTCCTACATCATTCGCGGCGCGCCTCGCGCTGCTCTGTTGAAAGAGCCGCCCGGCACGCTACACGTCTCACTTCTTCTTTTTCGGCGCGAGCACCATGATCATCTGGCGCCCTTCCATCTTCGGCATCTGCTCCACCTGACCCACTTCTTCTAGGTCGTTGCGCAAGCGCTCGAGCATTCGCATGCCGATTTCCTGGTGCGCCATTTCGCGACCGCGAAAACGCAACGTGATCTTCGTCTTGTCGCCGTCCTCGAGGAAGCGCGTGAGATTGCGAAGCTTGACGTTGTAATCGCCGTCATCGGTACCCGGGCGGAACTTCACTTCCTTAACCTGGATGACCTTCTGCTTGAGCTTCGCCTCGTGCAGCTTCTTCGCTTCCTGGTACTTGAACTTGCCGTAGTCCATCAAACGGCAGACCGGAGGAACCGCCTGCGGGGCGATTTCCACTAGGTCGACGTCCTGCTGTTCCGACAGGCGGAAAGCATCAGCCAGTTTCACGATGCCGAGGGGTTCATTGTCGATTCCGACTAGACGCACCTCGGATGCCGAAATCTCACCGTTGATCCGGTGCCCTTTATCAGTAGCGATGTTCCGTTTCCTCTAAAAATTAAAAAAACGAGCCGCGCTGCCACAGTGGTTACTTGAACGCCTCGACCTCTTGACGCAGGCGCTCAACAAAGGCGTCGATCGGCATCACGCCCAGATCGACACCGCCACGGGCACGCACGGCTACCGTTTGTGCTTCACGCTCTTTATCGCCTACCACAAGCAGGTACGGCACTTTTTCAAGCGTGTGCTCACGTATTTTATAGCTAATCTTCTCGTTGCGCAAATCCAACTCGATTCTAAGCCCTTGTTTTTGCAACGTTTGAGCGATCGACTGCGCATACTCGGCCTGGCTTTCCGCGATATTCATGACGACGGCCTGCGTCGGAGCCAGCCACGGCGGCATTGCGCCGGCATGGTGCTCGATCAGAATGCCAAGGAAACGCTCCATCGAACCGACGATAGCCCGGTGCAGCATCACGGGGCGGCGGCGGCCGTTGTCCTCGGCCACGAACTCCGCGCCGAGCCGCTCGGGCAACACCATATCGAGCTGCAGCGTACCGCATTGCCAGGAGCGGCCCAGCGCGTCCTTGATGTGGTACTCGATCTTCGGGCCGTAGAACGCACCCTCGCCCTCGAGTTCTTCCCATTGCAAGCCGCACGCCGTCAGCGCCTGTCGCAGGCCTTCTTCGGCGCGATCCCAGATCTCACTCGTGCCCGCGCGCTGCTCGGGGCGCAGCGACAGCTTGATGTCGATGTGCTCGAAGCCGAAATCGCGATAGACGCTCATCGCGAGCGTGTTGAACTTGATCGATTCCTCGATGAACTGATCTTCCGTGCAGAAGATGTGCGCATCGTCCTGGACGAAGCCGCGCACGCGCATGAGGCCATGCAGCGCACCCGACGCCTCGTTGCGATGGCACGAACCGAATTCGGCGTAGCGCAGCGGCAGATCGCGGTACGAGCGCAGGCCGTGCTTGAACACCTGCACGTGTCCGGGGCAGTTCATCGGCTTGATCGCGTAGTCGCGCTTCTCCGACTCCGTCGTGAACATGTTCTCGCGATAGTTCTGCCAGTGGCCCGACGCTTCCCACAGC
>CAYRLJ010000173.1:5296-5686 GCA_964425025.1 uncultured Burkholderia sp.
TCGAGATAGCCGTCGGCGTTCACGCGCCGGCGCATGTATTGCTCGACCTGCTGCCACAGCGTCCAGCCCTTCGGATGCCAGAACACCATGCCCGGCGATTCGTCCTGAAGGTGGAACAAATCGAGCTGACGGCCGAGCTTGCGGTGATCGCGCTTCTCGGCTTCCTCGAGCATATGCAGATAAGCGTCCTGCTCTTCCTTCTTCGCCCAAGCCGTGCCGTAAATGCGCTGCAACTGCTCGTTCTTCGAATCGCCGCGCCAGTAAGCGCCGGCCAGCTTCATCAGCTTGAAGACTTTGAGCTTGCCCGTCGACGGCACGTGCGGGCCGCGGCACAGATCCGTGAAACCGCCGTGCGAGTAGAGCTTGATTTCATCGCTCGCGGGAATCGAC
>CAYRLJ010000174.1:0-5577 GCA_964425025.1 uncultured Burkholderia sp.
GTTCTGCGCCAAGCGGATAGCGCGCGAGAGAACCGAAGCGCGTTCGTTTAGCGGCCGCTCAGTGCGAACTCGATTTGCGGTGCGTGTCCGCCGCAACAGCCATTTCAGCGTGATAGCCGAGCGATTCGGAGATAACGAGAGCCGTTTGGCTCAATTGTCCGATCCAAGCGTCCTGCAGACGATCGGCCGGCGCCGACAGCGACAAACCCGCGACGAGCTTGCCCGTGTCGTCGTAGATACCGGCGGCGATGCACCGCACGCCAAGCTCGAGTTCTTCGTTATCGCGCGCACAGGATTGCTGGCGCACCTGCGTCAGTTCGCGCTCGAGCTGCGAAATGTCCGTGATGCTGTTACGGGTATGGCCCGACAGCCCCGTGCGCATGGCGTAGGCGCGCACGCGGGAGGCTTCGTCGGCCGCAAGGAATAGCTTGCCGACGGAGGTGAGATGCAGCGGCGCGCGTCCGCCGATAGCCCGCACGACCTGCATGCCCGAGCGCTCGGAGTACGCACGTTCGATATAGACGATCTCATCGCCTTGACGCACCGACAGATTGACCGTTTGCCCTGTCATCCGGTGCAGCTCGCGCATCGGCGCAAGCGCCGCGTCGCGGACCGACAGCCGCGCCTTGACGAGATTGCCCAGCTCGAGCAGCCGCATGCCAAGCCGGTAGGTGCCCGGATCGGAGCGGTCTACGAGGCGGCACGTCACCATGTCGTTGAGGATGCGGTGCGCCGTCGACGGGTGCAGCTCCGTGCGCAGCGCGAGCTCCTTGAGGCTGACCGGATCGGTATGGGCGGACAAGGCGTCGAGCAGCCGCATCATGCGTTCGATCACCTGGATCGACGTCTTGGAATCCTGATTCGTCTCGCTCATTGGAAATCGATTGACACGGCAATTAACGGTGGATGCATTGTATCTCGTATTGTGAAAAAAGCGAACGCTGTTCGAACGCGTCCTCGGGAGGGCAGCGCGCACTTTTTCGACTTTTCCCGCGCCGGACGGCGCAAACGACGGATAATCGACCCGTTTCGTTCACCTGTGACTGGCCATGCGAGTTGGATTATTCGTCACTTGTCTCGTTGATCTGATGCGCCCGGAGATTGGCTTCTCGGTGATCAAGCTGCTCGAGGATGCCGGGTTCCAGGTGCTCGTGCCGCCGGCGCAAACGTGCTGCGGACAGCCCGCCTACAACTCGGGCGAGCGGCGTATCGCACGAGATCTTGCTGAAAAGACGTTGCGCGAGTTCGAGCAGTTCGACTACGTCGTGGTTCCCTCGGGTTCCTGCGGCGGGATGATCGCCGCGCATTACGGCGATCTGCTGCGCGACGACCCGGAGCTGATGGGTCGTTACGAACGGCTTCGCGCGAAAGTCTACGAACTGACCGATTTTCTGGTCAATGTAGCGAAAGTACAGTTGACGCCGGGCGCGTTCGAAGGGCCGGTCACCTACCACGATTCCTGCTCGGGGTTGCGCGAGCTCGGAGTGAAGGCGCAGCCGCGCGCGTTGCTCGCGCAGCGTGGAGTGGCCGTGACTGAAATGAAAGACTGCGAGCACTGCTGCGGTTTCGGCGGCACCTTCGCCGTCAAATACGGCAACATTTCGACAGCTATCGTCGACGAGAAATGCGCCAATGTGCAAGCGAGCGGCACGGGCTGCGTCGTGCTAGGCGATCTCGGCTGCATGCTGAACATCGAAGGGCGCCTGCGTCGCTCAGGCGACACCGCTACGCGCGTGCTGCACATCGCCCAAGTTCTGGCGGGCGACGCCGATCCCCGCTGAGCCGCGGGGGCAACCTACCCGTTCATCGAACCGACCGATCCTTCCATGCAAGTTCAATCGATGCAATTCAAAGCGCGCGCTAAGGACAGCCTGGCCAATCCGCGCTTGCAGCAGAACCTGAAGAAGCTATCGACGAAATTCGTGTCGGCTCGAGCGGCGGCCATGCATGCGATCGACTTTCCGGCGACGCGCGCCGAGCTGAAGGCGCGCCGCAACCGGGCGCTCGAGCATCTCGATCTATGGCTCGAAACGTTCGAGCGCGAAGCGGCGCGGCGGGGGACGACGGTGCTCTACGCCGAAACGACGCGCGACGCGGCGCGGCTCGTCGCCGAGATCGCGCGCAAGCACGACGTCAAGAAGGTCATTAAAACGAAGTCGATGGTGTCGGAGGAAATGCGCCTGAATGCCGTGCTCGGCGAGATGGGGGTGCAGTCGATCGAGACCGACCTCGGCGAATACATTCTGCAGATCAACGACAACGAGCCGCCGAGCCACATCATCGCGCCCGTCGTCCACAAGGATAAAGAGGAGATCGCGGATCTATTCGCGGCCACCCACGGCCGCGCGCGGCTCACCGAGATTCCCGATATGACGCGCGAGGCGCGCGAGGTGCTGCGCCCGCATTTTCTGTCCGCCGATATGGGCGTGACGGGGGGCAATTTCCTTATCGCCGAAACCGGCTCGGTCGCGCTCGTGACGAACGAGGGCAACGAGGGAATGTGCACGGTGATGCCGCGCGTGCATGTGGCGGTGACAGGGATCGAAAAGGTGCTGCCTACGCTGGAGGATCTCGCCGTGGCGATGCGTCTGTTGCCGCGCAGCGCCACAGGGCAGGTCACGTCGAATTATTTCTCCTTGTTGACGGGGCCGCGCGGCGCAGGCGATCTCGACGGGCCCGAGCACATGTATGTCGTGCTCGTCGACGGCGGCCGTACCGGCCTCATCGGAGGCGCATTCCAAGAAATGCTGCGCTGTATCCGCTGCGGGGCGTGCATGAATCACTGCCCGGTTTATCAAAAAGTGGGCGGGCATGCCTACGGCTGGGTCTATCCGGGCCCGATGGGAGCGGTGCTGACGCCGAGCTTCACCGGGCTCGATAAGGCGCTGGATCTGCCTCAGGCCGCCACGCTTTGCGGCGAATGCAATGCCGTGTGTCCTGTCGGGATTCCGATTTCGGATCTGCTGCGCAAACTGCGCGAGAAGCAAGTCGAGCGTCGCTTGCGACCTCGGTCGGAGCGCGCCGCACTGGCGCTCTGGGGGTTCGTCGCGATGCGCCCGGCACTTTACGCGCTCGTCGCGAAGCTTGCCGTGCGCGTGCTCGAACGCGCGGGCGGCAGCCGGCGCTCGATCCCGCATCTGCCATTTGGCCAAGGCTGGACGGCGACACGCGAGATGCCGGCACCCGTCGGGCGTACGTTCCGCGAGCTTTACGCCGCGCAGCGCAGTCATCAGGGGTAGCTTGGCCGAGCGAAAACCGGCTGCTCCGTTGCGACGGTTGATTGTTTATCTGAACGCAACGGTGAATTCGCTATTCCCGTCTTGGTCTCGATAGGTATCGTTTATAGAATACGTGCTGTGGGTTATTGCGGGCGCGCGATCGGCGCGTGCCAGCCGCGCTAGGAGCACGAAAAATGAGAACGGCACAGTCGGGCTATCTTTCCAGTTATTGGGCACTCGCGCTCGCTGTGGCGCTGATCGTCATGGCGGCGCTGCACGCGTACAGCGGCGGCACGGCTGCGCACGAACCGCTCGCGGCCGACAAGGTGACGGCCGAACTGGCGCGCGCGGTGTCCTACGGTCTCATCGACGCCGATACCTCGGGAACGGCCTCCGCCGTGCGCCGGGCTGTCGCACCGGTGGCCGCTCCCGAGGCGTCGTCAACGTGATCGGGTGCTGCCCGATATAATGTCGGATTCGGTCAACGATCTGCCGCACCTGAGATCATTGCGGCCCGTTGGCCCAAGTATTCTTTCAATGAAAACCGTCTCTATTTGCTTCGTCTGTCTTGGAAACATCTGCCGTTCGCCCACGGCCGAGGCGGTGATGCGCGCGCAGGTGAAAGCGGCGGGATTGTCCGATAGGATCTTGATCGATTCGGCAGGTACCGGCGATTGGCACATCGGTAGAGCACCCGACGAGCGTGCGCAAGAGGCGGGGCGAACGCGCGGCTACGATTTGTCGCCGTTGCGCGCGCGCCAAGTGACCGCCGTGGATTTCGAGCGCTTCGACTTGCTGTTGGCGATGGATGACGCGAACGTCCGCAATTTGCAGCGTATCTGTCCGCCTGAGCATCGTCAGCGGGTGCGTCTCTTGATGGAGTTCGCGCCGCACCCGGCGGGGCGTGAGGTGGCCGATCCGTATTTCGGCGGCAGCGAGGGGTTCGAAGCCGTTCTCGATCAGGTCGAAGCGGCTTGCCGGGGGCTCCTGGCCCAGCTGCAAAAGCGGTTGGAGCAAGGATGAGCGGCGCCTCGCGTGCGTTCGTGCACCAATAACCCACCCAATAGAGGGGATACTTGACTAAAATCGTCATGTATTTATACTTGACCAAAATCGTCGAGAATTCTGGTTTCCCGTCCCTATGAGACTCACCACGAAAGGCCGTTTCGCCGTTACGGCGATGATCGACCTGGCCCTGCGCCAGGAGCAAGGTCCCGTGACGCTCGCCGGCATCAGCCAGCGCCAGCGGATCTCGTTGTCTTACCTCGAACAGCTGTTCGGGAAGCTGCGCCGCCACGAGATCGTCGAATCGGTGCGCGGGCCGGGCGGGGGCTATAACCTCGCCCGTCGCGCGCAGGAAGTGACGGTGGCCGACATCATCATCGCCGTCGACGAACCGCTCGATGCCACGCAGTGCGGCGGCAAGGGTTCGTGCGAAGGCACGAAGGTACATGACGGCCATTGCATGACGCACGAGCTCTGGTCGACGCTGAACCAGAAGATGGTCGAATACCTCGACTCCGTCTCGCTGCAGGATTTGGTCGATCAGCAGCGCGCGCGGGAAGGGTCTCCCGCGGTACTGCGCGATAGACGCAACGAGAGCGCGGCAGTCGAAGCGGCGCGCGTCGTGCCGAAAGGGCCGAATTCCGTATTCAATATTGCGAGTTCGTGACGCCGGCGCTAGATAGCCAGATAAAACGAAGCGCACAGGCGAACCACAGAACGACGAGCTACAACGATATCCCCGGAGCCATTGATGAGTAACGAGATGCCCCACCTGCCCATTTACATGGACTACAGCGCGACGACGCCGGTTGATCCGCGTGTGGTGGACAAAATGATCCCGTATTTGCGCGAGCAGTTCGGCAACCCGGCATCGCGCAGCCATTCGTATGGCTGGGACGCAGAGCGGGCGGTCGAGGAGGCGCGCGAGCAAGTTGCAGCGCTCGTGAATGCGGATCCGCGCGAGATCATCTGGACTTCCGGCGCAACGGAATCGGACAACTTGGCGATCAAGGGCGCCGCACACTTCTATAAGAGCCGTGGCAAGCACATCATCACGGTGAAGACGGAGCACAAGGCCGTGCTCGATACGTGCCGCGAGCTCGAGCGCGAAGGTTTTGAAGTCACGTATTTGGACGTCAAGGACGATGGGCTCATCGATCTCGATGTGTTCAAGGCCGCGCTGCGCCCCGACACGATTCTTGTCTCGGTCATGTTCGTGAACAACGAGATCGGCGTCATTCAAGACATCGAAGCGATCGGCGAAATCTGCCGCGAGAAGAGCATCATATTTCACGTCGACGCGGCGCAGGCCACGGGCAAGGTCGAAATCGACCTGAACCGCTTGAAGGTCGAC
>CAYRLJ010000175.1:0-5500 GCA_964425025.1 uncultured Burkholderia sp.
GATGACTGCCGGACTCGAATTCTTCAACGGCCTTGGCGGTTTCGACAAGAACGGCCGCGAATACGTGAGCGTGCTGACTGCGGGCGCCGCGACACCGGCACCGTGGATCAACGTGATCGCCAATTCGGGTTTCGGCTTTCAGGTCGCGGCGGAAGGCACCGGCTATACGTGGGCGGAGAACAGCCGCGAGAACCAGCTCACGCCGTGGTCGAACGATCCGGTCGAGAATCCCGCTGGCGAAGCGCTCTACGTCCGAGATGAAATGACCGGCGACGTCTGGGGCGCCACTGCGCTGCCCGTCCGCGACAGCGGGACCTACGTCGCGCGTCACGGTCACGGCTACAGCCGCTTCGAACACGAGGTGCACGGCGTCGCACTCGAGCTGCTGCAATACGTGCCGCGCGCCGATCCGCTGAAAATTTCCCGGCTCACGCTGCGCAATACATCGGGTATCGCACGGCGATTATCCGTGACGGCGTGGCTGGAATGGGTGCTTGGCACGTCCCGCGGTGCGTCGGGGCCGTTCGTCGTGACGGAAATCGATTCAGACACCGGCGCGATGTTCGCGCGCAATCCGTGGAACATGGCATTCGGCACGCGCGTCGCGTTCGCCGACCTTGGTGGCCGGCAAACGGCGTGGACCGCGGATCGCACCGAATTCCTCGGCCGGCGCGGCGACGCCGCCGCGCCGCTCGGGCTGACGGGCAACGCACCGCTGTCCGGCGCAACCGGCGCGGGACTCGACCCGTGTGCGGCCTTGCAGTGCTTTATCGAGCTGGGCGTGGACGAGATCGTCGAGGTGGTCGCGTTCGTCGGTCAATGTGCGTCCGTCGACGAGGCGCGAGCGTTGATCCAGCGCTATCGCCGCGCCGATCTCGACGCCGTGCTCGCGGACGTCACACACCACTGGCAGAAAGTGCTCGGTGCTATTCAGGTGAAAACGCCCGACCGCGCGATGGACCTGATGCTGAACGGCTGGCTGCTGTATCAGACGCTCGCGTGTCGTATCGAGGCGCGCTCGGCGTTCTATCAGGCAAGCGGTGCATACGGGTTCCGCGACCAGTTGCAGGACGGTATGGCGCTCACGCATGTGCAGCCCGACGAGACGCGGCGGCATCTGCTGCGCGCGGCGTCACGGCAGTTCGTCGAAGGCGATTTTCAGCATTGGTGGTTGCCGCACTCCGGGCAAGGGGTGCGCACCCGGATTTCCGACGACCGTGTCTGGCTCGCATTCGCGGCCGCGACGTACATCGGTTGCAGCGGCGACGCTGCGGTGCTGGACGAAATCGTACCGTTCCTCGATGGGCCGCCGCTGCGGCCCGGCGAGCACGATGCGTTCTTCCAGCCGATGATCGCGGACGAAGCCGCGTCGCTGTTCGAGCATTGCGCGCGCGGCATCGAGCAATGCATCGAATTGACCGGCGCGCACGGTTTGCCGTTGATCGGCACCGGCGACTGGAACGACGGGATGAATCGGGTCGGTGCGCAAGGCAGCGGAGAAAGCGTCTGGCTCGGCTGGCTGCTGCTGCGCACCGTCGAGCTGTTCGCTCCGCTCGCCGAACCGCGCGACGCACAGCGTGCCGCACGCTGGCGCGCGCACGCGACCTCGGTGCGCATCGCGCTGGAGCGCGACGCGTGGGACGGCGAGTGGTATCGCCGCGCGACGTTCGACGACGGCACGTGGCTCGGCTCGCACGCCAACGAGGAATGCCGGATCGATTCGATCGCCCAGTCATGGGCGGTGCTATCCGGTGCGGCGGACCCGGCGCGTGCCGCGCTGGCAATGGTTTCGCTGGAAAAACATCTGATCCGCCGCGACGACAGGATAGCGCTGCTGTTCACGCCGCCGTTCGACAGCACGTCGCAGGATCCGGGCTATATCAAGGGCTATCCGCCGGGGTTGCGCGAGAACGGCGGCCAGTACAGCCATGCGGCGATGTGGGCGATTCTGGCATACGTGAAACTGGGCGACGGCAACCGCGCGGCTGAACTGTTTGCGCTGCTCAATCCGGTCAATCATGCGCGCACGCCGATCGAGGTCGATCGCTACAAGGTCGAGCCCTATGTCATTGCAGCCGATGTCTATTCGGTGGCGCCACATGTCGGGCGTGGCGGTTGGACCTGGTACACGGGGTCGGCGGGCTGGATGTACCGCGCCGGTGTGGAGGGCATTCTGGGAATCCGGCGGGAAGGCGATTACCTGGTGGTGAACCCTTGTATTCCGGATGCGTGGCCCGGCTTCACGGCAACCGTCGATATGCATTCGACGCGGTATGAGATCCGTGTCGAATCAAACGCGCGCGGCGGTGCGATGCATGCCGTGCTCGACGGCGAGCCTGTTGACTGCAACGGGGAAGGCGTCCGCGTGCCGCTGGATGCAGGATCACATACGCTGTCGTTGAACTTGTCCGTATTAGCCGCGGCCTTATCTGAAAGTTAGCCGGAGACACTGGCGAGCCAGACCCATGGACGTTCCGCCCAGAAAGAACACGGGATTGCCTAAAGGGTATAGAGTGGTCTGACCGGTCGCCTTACGCGCCCTACTACTGCGAGAGTAATCATGCAATCACCCATCAAACCTGCTTCCAGATCCACTGGCACCCAGAGCGAATACGCCATCGAGCGCAAGACCATTGCTCAACGATTAGAAACAGCGGACGCCCTGCGCGCTGATACGAGACGTATCAGCTTCGCCTCCATCGATTCAAACGCCAGCAAGTGGCGCTATTCGGCCAAAAGCGTGAAAACCTGATCATGGCGCTGCAATTTCCCAACCCCAGCCGTAGCTACGATGCCGGCCGTCATTGCGTAAGCTTCTGGGGATACGACAATTCGCGCGAAATCACCTTCGTGGTGGACGATGCGATGCTCAAAAATCTGCGGCCTGGCGTGGGCAATGACGAGCCTTCGATACTCGGTGCCTTCGACGAGTTTCGCGAGAAGCTGCTCGACATTGCCAGGAAACGGTATGTGGCCGGTCCGCAGAACCGCTACTCGCTTTCGTGATCCGCGGGGCTTCGGCAGTTGACTTGCTGTCCACGTCGGAAGAGATGCTCGACGTCTGATTTCGCATCGAAGGGCCCGTCAAGCTTCCCGGTGTGGCAGCGCTCGGCGAGTGCCTCATCCCATACGTTTTGCTTGAGGCCCGGCGTTGGTCGTCGCGCCGCGGCCGGCAGAGTGCGACCCACAAGAGACGGTCGCGTCTTCCCGAAGCGGCCGTTCGCGAACGAACGAACAACGACGCGGCGGGCAGTCGTGACGGCGGGTTTCCTCAACGCTTGGGGCGAGAAAATATGTTGACGAGATTCCCGTCAGGGTCGCGCAGCAAGAGCGAGCGATTGCCCCACGGCATCAACGTCGTCGGCATAACGATGTCGGTCCCTGATGCATTCATTCGCTCGAACACTGCATCAACGTCCTCCACTTCAAGCTCCAGGATCGCCGACTGATTCGCAGCCGCTGTTGCAGCACCGACATTAAAAAGCTTAATCAGGTGCTCAGACGAAATCGCAAGCGTCGCTCCTTCGAACCGCATTTCGGCAAATCCATCGGCCGGACGTACAGCCTCAATACCGGAAAGCCTTTGATAAAACTCCACCAGCCCATCGATATCCCGGGTAACAACACGAACCGATGCGAACTTCATTTTGAGCTCCTCGCCAAGAAAGGAAGCTCAGTCTAATGGTCGATACTGTCAGATTCTGGCAGTATTGTGCCGCTGGCGACGTGATTGAGCCTACGCCACTCACGAAGCAGTGTTGACCGCCTTTTGGGGTAGCGCTCTTCCAACTGCTCGACGTTCGAGATCCGGTCCGAACGGAAATTGCGAAAATCAGCTCGAAGCTCGCACCAACACATCAGGACTCGCGCCTGGTCGAAATACACCAAGGCAAAGGGCCAAACGACACGCTCCGAGTGAATACCACTGGCGTCCACGTATGTAATATTGAGCTTCTGCTCTTCTCGGACTGCGGCACGCAGAAGGTCAGGCGAGACTTTGTGGGCAGGTCTCTTCAATGGCGCGCCGACTAGCAGCGAAGACTCCTCCAGTTCGCGACGCAGTTCAGTGGGCAGTATGGCGGCTATCTTCGCAAGCGTGCTCAGCGCACCGGACGATAGCGTCTTATCGCAGCGATCGGCCACCCAGCGCATGCCAAGAACCAGGGCGTCGAGTTCCTCCGAGCGAAACATCATGGGCGGCAGCATGAAACCCGGTTTCATAACGTAACCAACGCCGGGTTCCCCCTCGATCATTGCTCCTTGCGCCTGCAAACTGGCGATGTCCCGGTATAGCGTGCGGATGCTCACGCCAAGTTCCTCGGCCAGGGCTTGACCAGGCACGGGACGTCGATAACGACGTAACACTTGCAGAAGATGAAGGAGACGTTCGGAGCGGGACATACGTGAATCCTGATATTGACACCGAAGCAAATCGACGACGCTATCGGTTACTTCAAGTTCGATGCAATAGGTCGCGTCCAGAGAGACATTGTCTCGTGATTCGGCCGCTGGCCGCCGCGCGTTTCCCGCCTGCTTCAGTCAGGGCCTCGCATCCTCTGGCTTAGGGCTCCCGGCCTCAGCAAAGCGGCTTTGTACCGCGACGAGTTGGTCATCAGTGGTCGCCACCAGCCACAACCGTGCGTGCTCCGCCATTTGGCGGTTGTGGTCCTTCAACGGGCCCATTGCCGCAGCGGACTTCCAAACCACGGGGCCAATTCGGCTGCTCCTCCCCGACGGCGCACCCACCAGCAGGCAGTATGGCCCAAGCGGAAGCGAGACAAACGGAAGGGCCGGACTAGCGCTCACGCGCCAGTCGATGAACGGCGCCTCGCTGATGAGCAAGGGTATGGGCAAGCCGTAAAGCACACTGAAATCGTACAGCGCCAATTGCTCGCGCATGCCCGCGTAGATACGTCGGATGTCGTCGACAACTGCAGCGCGGATTTCATCCTCGAACATAGGTTCCTGCGCATAGCGTGCGAAGGCCTTCCGGGCGGCCAACTGGTATGCGGTGAACAGGCCGAGTTCCATGCAGTCCTGCACTGCGCGCTGGATCTCCGCGATAGTGCCGGCTTCCTCGGGCTTGCCTAACTGCGCTGCCCTCAAAAACCGGGCAAGCCCCGCCTCCTGGATCGCAGGACCTCCCACAGACGCATCGTCGTCAGCATCCTTGTCGAGCGGCACGTAAATGTATTCTTCGGCCGCGAAGCGCGACTTCTTGCCTTCGTCAAACTTGATTTCGCCATCGGTGCAGTCCAGATATCGCGTACCGATTCGGCCATGCTCCCAAACCCAATTCTTCAGGATCGGACGTAGCGGATGCAGCATGTCGTGATTAGCCATTGGAGTCTCCGGGTGCCCCAGTATAGATCCACGTGGCCCCTTGCTCTGTTGGGGAGGGACATGGCAGCAAATCTAACCGGTGGCTCGGCCTTTTCAAATCAGGCTAAGGGTCTCTGCTGGCAGGGCACAGACTGGCCAGATCGGCCGCCCTCGACCC
>CAYRLJ010000176.1:0-5317 GCA_964425025.1 uncultured Burkholderia sp.
GCCAGGCGTGGAACATGACGTTCAGCTTCTATCAGTCGCTGCGCACGGTGCCGCGAGATCTCGATGAAGTCTCGCGCGGTTTTCACCTGACGGCCTGGCAGCGCTTCTGGAAGCTCGAAGTGCCGTTTTCGATGCCGGGCCTGATCTGGAACATGATGATGTCGATGTCGGGAGGCTGGTTCTTCGTCGTCGCCTCGGAAGCGATCACCGTCGGCAACCATACGATCACGCTGCCAGGGATGGGCGCTTATCTCGCGCAAGCGATTGCGGAAAAAAACTTCGGTGCGATCGGCTGGGTGATCCTGACGATGGCAATCGTGATTCTCGCCTACGATCAGTTGATGTTCCGTCCGCTCGTCGCTTGGGCCGATAAATTTCGCATGGAGACGACGAGCTCGGGCGAAGCGCCCGAATCGTGGCTGCTCGATCTCGTGCGCCGCACGCGGCTCATCCATTTGCTGCTCGTTCCGGCCGGGTGGATCTTCGCGAAGCTCGCGCGTTTGCCGTTGCGGGTGCCGCGTGTGGACAACGTGTCGTTCCCGCGCTTGGCCGGCAAGCGTGAGCGCTCGCTCGTCGGCGATATGGTCTGGGGTTTGATCGTGCTGGCGGGGACGGTGTACGTGGCGTGGCGCGTCGTGACCTTCGTGCGCACGGGGGTGACGGGCGCCGACGTCGGCCACGTCTTCGTGCTGGGCTTCATCACGCTCGCACGCGTCGTACTGCTGATCGCGATCTCGTCGTTGATCTGGGTGCCGATCGGCGTGAAGATCGGCCTGAAGCCTGCCATTGCCGAGAAGGTGCAGCCCCTCGCGCAGTTTCTCGCCGCCTTCCCGGCGAACCTGCTGTTTCCGGTGTTCGTCATCGTCATCGTGCGGTTTCACCTGAACCCCGACATCTGGCTGTCGCCGCTCATCGTGCTGGGGACGCAGTGGTATATCCTGTTCAACGTCATCGCGGGCGCCACAGCCTATCCGAACGACTACCGGGAAGCCGCGACGAACTTCCGCATTCGCGGCTGGCAATGGTGGCGCCAGGCCATGCTGCCGGGGATTTTTCCGTACTACGTGACGGGGGCGATCACGGCATCGGGCGGCGCATGGAATGCGAGCATCGTCGCGGAATGGGTGCAGTGGGGCGACACCAGGGTCGTCGCACACGGGCTCGGCGCCTACATCGCTCAATACACGGCCGCCGGCGATTTTCCGAAAATCATTCTCGGGATTGCGGTGATGTCGTTGTTCGTGACGCTGTTCAATCGTCTGCTGTGGCGTCCGTTGCACGCCTACGCGGAATCGAGGCTGCGGCTCGACTGACCCTATGCCGTCCGGGCGCGTCTCAACAAGGGCGCGTCCATCGAGTGCCCAATTGCAAAGAGTGAAGCGCAATGCAAAATCCCAAAGCTGACCTAAGCGCCGCACCGTTCGCCGGCACCGCTACGGCCGCGCCGCGTCCGGGCGGGGAAGTCCTCAACGTCAAGGGCGTGCGCCGCGGTTTCGCGAAGGCGCAGGGCGAGCTGCTCGTGCTCGACGACGTCAACCTATCGCTGCGTGAAGGGGAGATTGTCGGGCTGCTCGGGCGCTCGGGCTCGGGCAAATCGACCCTGCTGCGCATCATCGCGGGCCTCATCGAGCCGACCGCCGGCGAAGTCAGCTATCTCGGCGAGCCGCTGTCGGGGCCGGCCGAAGGCGTGGCGATGGTGTTCCAAACGTTCGCCCTATTCCCGTGGCTCACGGTGCTGCAAAACGTGGAAGCGGGGCTCGAAGCGTTAGGCGTCGCGGCGCGCGAGCGTCGCGAGCGCGCGCTGGCGGCGATCGACTTGATCGGCCTCGACGGTTTCGAAAACGCCTACCCGCGCGAGCTGTCGGGCGGGATGCGCCAGCGCGTCGGCTTCGCGCGCGCGCTCGTGGTGGACCCGACGCTGCTGCTGATGGACGAGCCGTTCTCGGCGCTCGACGTGCTGACGGCCGAGACGCTGCGTACCGACTTGCTGGACTTATGGACGCAACGGCGCATGCCGATCAAGTCGGTCCTCATCGTCACGCACAATATCGAGGAAGCGGTGTTCATGTGCGACCGCATTCTCGTGCTCGCGTCGAATCCGGGGCGTGTGTTGGCCGAAATCAAAGTGCCGTTCGCGCATCCGCGCAACCGGCTCGATCCGGCCTTCAGACGGCTCGTCGACGAAATCTACGCGAAGATGACGGCTCGGCGTACCGACGAAGCGACGAAAAAGGGGCTGGTACTCGGCAGCTGGTTGCCCAGCGTTTCGACGAACTTGATGGCGGGCTTGATCGAAACGTTGGCCGCGCCGCCGTACCACGGCCGAGCCGACATGCCGGAAATCGCGCGCTCGCTGCATCTCGAGGTGGACGACCTGTTTCCGATCGCGGAAGCGTTGCAGCACCTCGGTTTTACCGACGTGCGCGAAGGCGACATCTTCCTCACGCCGCCGGCACGCGTGTTCGCGGAATTCGGTACGCAGGAGCGCAAGATGATGTTCGCGGAGCATCTGCTGCGACACGTGCCGCTGGCGGCACGGATCAAGAAGGTCCTCAACGAGCGGCCGGGGCATCGTGCGCCGCGCGTGCGCTTCGAGCAGGAGCTGGAGGATTTCCTCTCCGACAGCGCCGCCGAGGAGACGCTAGACGCCGTCATTAACTGGGGCCGTTACGGCGAGATCTTCTCGTACAACGACCAGACGGAAATCTTCAGTCTCGAAGACGTGGAGTCCTAAGCGCGAAGGCGCATTTCCCAGGCGTATCGAACAAACACGCCGCACGCGCCCGTTGCAACAGGCATCGTGCGGCGTGGTTGTTTTTACGCGTCGGACGAGGGGGTGTCGTCTTCGTCCTCGTAGGCGCCGAGGCGGTTGTAGAGCGTCTTCAAGCTCACGCCGAGCGCTTTCGCCGCGCGGCGCTTGTCGCCGCCACAGTGCTTGAGCGTGCCAAGGATGATCTGCCGCTGCGCTTCAGCGAGTGGTGTGCCGACCCATATGCTCATCGCATCGCCCTGCGTCACGGCCTTCTTCGAACGCGCGGCGAGCCGCGGATGCTCGATCTCGACCGTCTTCTCCGCGAGAATGAACGCGCGGTAGACGCTGTTCTTCAACTCGCGGACGTTGCCGGGCCAGGAGTACGTGCGCAGTGTTTCCTTGGCGCGTTTGCTGAACGCTTTGTTCGTCCCTTCTTGGGCGTTCAGTTCGGCAAGGAAGTGCTGCGCGAGCAGTTCGCGATCGCCTTCGCGTTCGCGCAGCGGCGGCGCGCGCAACGGGAATACGGCGAGCCGGTACATCAAGTCCTCGCGCAAGCCGTTTTCCTTGACGGCTACCATCGGGTCGCGATTCGTCGCGGCGATGACGCGCACGTCGCTACGCAGCAATTCGGTTCCGCCGACACGGTAGAACGTGCCCGTCTCGAGCGCGCGCAGCAGTTTCACCTGGCGCACCGGCATCATTTCCGTGACTTCATCAAGGAACAGCGTGCCGCCGTTCGCGTGTTCGAAGTAGCCGGCGCGACCCTGCACGGCGCCGGTGAAACTGCCGCGCTCGTGACCGAACAGTTCCGCTTCGAGCAGGCTGTCGGGAATCGCGCCGCAATTCACTGCGACGAACGGGCCATCCTTGCGCGAGCTGCGGTCGTGGACCGTGCGGGCGACCAATTCCTTGCCGGTGCCGGATTCGCCGACCACCAGCACCGTGGCGTCGGTGGACGCGACGCGTTCGATCTGCTCGTACAGTTCCAGCATCGACTGCGAGGAGCCGTAGAGCATACCGTACGATTCGAGCCCCGCCGCGTCGCGTGCAAGGCTTTTCGCGAACCGTGCCGCTGCGTCATGTTCCCGCGCCGCGGCCGGCACTTCAACTTCGGTAGACTCGGGCATGTGATTGCAATCCATGGGGCGTCGCCGCCCAAAGGGGATGTGGATGTCAACGAAATACGAATACGACCATCCTTCGGCGGCGATGCGCCTACGGAGTTCCAAAGGAGTATTTAACCACGCAACCCGGCCTCGGCGCACCCGCATTGCGTCGTGCAATTGCGCCGCGCTCGTGGCATGAAAAGTGCGCTGGCCGAATTCGACGGTTAGCGGAACTCGGCCGGCCCAAGTTGATCGGAGGTAAATCCGGGGCTATGAGCGCACCGCTTGACTTCGCATTGGTCAATGCTTGGGGGGATTACATGGCTCGTCCTAAAATCGGCATTTTTGGCGCGCTTGTCGCGGTCGGCGGCATGATCGCGTGGCGTTGGGCGCAGAAGCATCGCGAGTCGCAGGCGCGGCTCGCAGGCGAGCTCAACCGGTGGGAAGGCGAAGGCGGCACGGTCGCAACCGGGGCCGGCGCGGCGCCTGCCATGTCGGACACCGGGCCGCCGGCGCGGGGCGCCGCGACCGACGGAGCGGGCCACGGCAGTTTCGGACAAATTGGCGGCACGCGCGACGCATGGATTTTTCCTCACGGCCATAGCTGACGCGGTTTCGCGCGCCTGCCAGTTCACAACGCCGCCGGCTCAGGCGGCGCTCGGCTCATTTTGGGGTGCTGAATCGCTCGCGTGACTCGTCTCGTCTAGGCACAATGTAGCGTGACGAGCCGCGCGGGCGGCCGGCGTTCGCGTCGAACGCCGGGTTGCGCCCCGTTTTCCCAACCTATTCAATACTGACCAGCGAAACCAGATGCCACATGTGCTGATAGTCGACGACGACCCTGAAACCCGTGAAGCTCTCGTATCGATCATCGCCGCCGATGGCTTGACGACCGCGACGGCCGGCGATTTGCGCGAGGCCCGCATTCATCTGGTGCGCCAAACGCCGGACGTCGTATTCACGGATCTGCAACTGCCGGACGGCAGTGGCGTCGATCTATTCGAGGATCTCGATCCGCGCTCGGGCGTGGAAATCGTCGTCATCACCGGCCACGCGACCGTCGAGTCGGCGGTGACGGCGCTCAAGATGGGCGCGTCGGATTACCTCGTCAAGCCGATCAACATGCAGCGCGTGAAGGCCGTTCTAGATCGTCTGCCGCGCGCGGGCGATTTGAAAGCGCAAATCGGCACGCTGCGCGGCGAGCTGCGCCGCATGGGCCGTTTCGGTTTGATGCTCGGCAGTTCGCCGGCAATGCAATCGGTCTACGATCAAGTCAGCCGCGTCGCACCGACGGCCGCGTCCGTGCTGCTCGTGGGTGAATCGGGCACGGGCAAGGAAGTCGCCGCCCAGACTATTCATGAGCTGAGTTTGCGGCGCAAACATGCGTTTTTAGCCGTCAATTGCGGTGCGATTTCGCCGAACCTGATCGAATCGGAAATGTTCGGTCACGAGCGTGGAT
>CAYRLJ010000177.1:0-5282 GCA_964425025.1 uncultured Burkholderia sp.
CGTCCTGATGCAGCGGATGCAGCAGGAAGGCGATTTCGATCTGATCGAGCCGGTGTTTTTCACCACTAGCAACGTGGGCGGCAACGCGCCGGCGTTCGCCAAGAACGAGACAAAGCTCAAAGACGCCAAGAGCATCGACGAACTCAAGAAGTGCGACGTCGTCATCACCTGCCAAGGCGGCGATTACACGAGCGAGGTGTTTCCGAAGCTGCGCGCCGCGGGCTGGAACGGTTATTGGATCGATGCCGCTTCGTCGCTGCGCATGGCCGATGACGCCGTGATCATCCTCGATCCCGTCAACCTGAACGTGATCAAGGATGCCCTCGTCGCGGGCACGAAGAATTTCATCGGCGGCAATTGCACGGTCAGCCTCATGCTGATGGCGCTCGGCGGGCTGTTCCGCGAAAATCTCGTCGACTGGATCACGGCCATGACCTATCAGGCCGCATCGGGCGCTGGCGCGCAGAACATGCGCGAGCTGCTGTCGCAAATGGGCGCGCTGCACGGCGCCGTGACGCAGCAATTGGCCGATCCGGGCTCCGCCATCCTCGACATCGACCGCCGCGTGCTCGAGACGATGAATTCCGATGCCATGCCCACGCAGAACTTCGGCGTGCCGCTCGCCGGCTCGCTGATTCCTTGGATCGACAAGGATCTCGGCAACGGCATGTCGAAGGAAGAGTGGAAGGGCGGCGCCGAAGCGAACAAGATCCTCGGCAAGCCGGCCATGGGCCAACCCGGTTCGGTCCCGGTCGATGGGCTCTGCGTCCGTATCGGTGCGATGCGCTGCCACTCGCAAGCGTTGACCATCAAGTTGAACAAGGATGTGCCGCTCGACGAGATCAACGGCATTCTGGCGTCGGCTAACGATTGGGTCAAAGTCGTGCCGAACGAGCGCGAAGCGTCGATGCGCGAGTTGTCGCCGGCCGTCGTGACCGGCACGCTGTCGGTGCCGGTCGGCCGTCTGCGCAAGCTCGCGATGGGCGGCGAGTATCTGTCGGCATTTACGGTCGGCGATCAGCTCCTGTGGGGCGCGGCCGAGCCGCTGCGCCGCATGCTGCGCATCTTGCTCGAGCGCTGAGCCGCATGGTGCGTGGTGGGCTCCAAGCGGGCGCCCGATCCGGCCCGCCGCGCCGCGCAGTGGTTTTGCCCGGGTTCCTCACGTAAACTATGAGGTTACGACGCATAGGAACCCGAAAGGCGTCGCTTCGCCGCGACGCCTTTTTCTTTTGCCGCTGCCTATTGTGGTCTCTTGTGGTCTCTTCCAAACGCCATATCGAGGCGCGCTTGAACGCGCGTAACACCTCTATGACAACACGTTCGACGCGCCGCGTCGTCCCTCTTGCGCTCGCCTGCGCTTGGCTCGCTTGTGCGTTGCCCGCTGGTTCGGCATTGGCCCAGGGGGCGCCGGCTTCGGCGCCTGCCGTGCCTAGCCCGGTCGCCGCTTCGGCCACGACCCAATACACGGTCAAGCCCGGGCAGTCGCTCGCCGGTATCGCCATGGCGGTGACGCAGTCGCACGACAAGACGGTGCTCGGCCGCGCCGCGCGAGCGATCTTCGACGCGAACCCATCCGCGTTCATGCGCAACGATCCGAGCCTGCTGAAGCTTGGCGCAGTGTTGAACGTCCCCGCGCTGGATGCGACTGGAACGGTTGCCAAGGCCGAGCCGGCGGCCGCCCCCGCCTCGGCAAGCGCCACGGCTTCCGCGCCCGCCGGTGTTGCCGCGTCGCAAGCGGCCGCTGCCGGTGCGAAGCCGAGCGCGGCGCCCGCGACGAAGCCCGCATCGGCACCCGCAGCGACTGTTTTCCCCTCGCCGGCCAGCTCGGCGGGGGCCTCGGCCTCCGCCAAGGCTGCGGCACCCGCCGCAGGCGTCGCTTCGAATGCGGCCCCCGCTTCTGCCCCCGCTCCGGCGCAGCACCCGCTGCCGAACGGCGCGGCAGGCGGGCATGCCTGGACCGGAGCGATTGAACCGGCCCCGGCGCCCGCAAGCGCGCCAGCCCCGGCGAGCGCGGCCGCTGCGTCCGGCGGGGCCGCGGCGCCGGCATCTGCCGCCGCCGCTAGCGAGGCCGCCTCCAGCGCCGTGACAGCCCCTGTCGCGCCAGCGCCCGCGCCGGCCGCGACGAGTACGCCGAAGCCCGCGGTGGCGACCTCGCCCGTCGCCGCGCAGGCCGCCGGCGCGTCACACCCGAAAGTGTCGAGCCTCCAGCAATTGCTCACGCTCAAGAATCGCGTTCTCATGGAGTTGCAGCGACACGGGTTCGGCGCGCCGTCCGCAGGGCGTCCTGCCACACCCGCCAGCGCGCCGGTCGGCGCTTCCGGATTCGCCCAAGCGCCGGCCCCGGGCGGTGTGGTTGCGCCCGCGCCGGGTAATTCGCGCACCGCGGCCGCCGCTAATCAACGTTTCGTGGCTGCCGGCGGTCCCGCATCCGCGCACAATGCCGTTGCAGTCGTAGCGGCGATCGTTGCCGCCGTCGTGGCGGCGCTGCTGGTGGTGCTCGTCGCACTGGGTGTGAGCCGTCGTCGTCGGCAAGTACCGCCGGCCGCCGGCTCGGGCAGCACGGGCGCGGGCGCCGCTTCAGCGATGCCGGACGACGCGTTCGCCTCAGCTACCGCTGTGTCTGCTGCCGCAGCGACGGATGATCCGATCGAAACCGAATTCTTGGCGAACCTCGCACGCAACCCGTCGAACAAGCGCGCGCTGATGGGCCTGGCCGCGCATTACGCCGAACGCAAGAACGTGCGAGGGTTCGATGAGATCGCTCAGCGCATCTATCGCCTCTCCAATGGTCGCGGGCCGAATTGGACGCACGTCGCCGCCATCGGACGTCAGCTCGATCCTGGCAATCCGCTGTTCGCGCTCGGAGGCGGAGAATCCGATGAGAACGTTCCGCCTCCGGTTGGCGAAGGCGAGTTGCCTGCCGCGCCCTCCCCTGAGGCGAGCCCCGCGGCGGTGGCGCACGAGGCGCATACGTCGCGCGACGCGGCCGCCTCTCGCGTGACCGAGGCCCCGTCCGACGTAGCGCCGGCTGCTGAGCCAACGCTGCCCCCGGAGGCGATCGCGGCGTTGGACGGCCTCGACATCGGGCTGCCGCCGCGCGTTGGGCCGGCGATCGAAGGCGCCGCTCATCCCGCTCATCCCGCTCATCCCGTTGACGAGCAACCGGGCGAGCCGGAGCATGAGGAGGCCCGCGAGGCCCATGATTCGGCTGCGGAACCGCCCGCTGAGACTGACGCGGCTGCGCACGCGGAGCCGCCACCCGCTCTCGAGCATCCGGAGCGACGCGAGGACGCGGATCATCACCACGAACGCGCGGCTCCCGCGACGCCCGAAGCTCGCCCGGCTGTCACGGGCCTAGGTGCCGCGCCCGTCGGTCGTCTCAAGCTGTCGTTCGATCTCAATTTGCCGGGCGAGGGCGAGGGCGAGCAGTCCGACATCGCGCCGGTGCCTCAATTTACTCCCGAACAACTCGCGAGAATCGCGCGCAACAAGCTCGATCTGGCGGCCGAGTACATTTCGCTCGGCGATCTCGGCGGTGCCCGAACGCTGATTCATGAGGTGATCGAGTCGAATGACGCGGCCACGCACGACGAAGCGCATGCGATGCTGGCCACGCTCGCGCCACATTCTTGACGCGGCCGGCCATGCGTATCGCTCTCGGCATTCAGTACGACGGCACGGCGTTTTGCGGTTGGCAGTCGCAGCCGCACGGCAAAACCGTGCAAGACGCGCTCGAGCGCGCACTGGCCGACTTCGCCTGCAAGCCGCTGCACACGGTTGTGGCCGGGCGCACCGACACGGGTGTGCATGGGCTCGGACAAGTCGTGCACTTCGATACCGACCTCGATCGTCAGGCGTTTTCCTGGGTGCGCGGCACGAATGCCTTCTTGCCGCCGTCGGTGGCGGTGCTATGGGCCAAGCCGATGCCCGAGGATTTCCACGCCCGGTTTTCCGCGTTCGAGCGAACTTACTACTACGTCCTGTACGTGAACCCCGTCCGTTCGCCGATGCTGACGGGCCGCGCCGGGTGGATTCACGTGCCGCTCGATCTAGACGCCATGCGCGCCGCGGCGCAGTGCCTGATCGGCGAGCACGATTTCTCGGCGTTTCGCTCGTCCGAGTGCCAGGCGAAGACGCCGGTCAAGCATCTCTATCGAATCGACATCCGGCGCTCCGGTGATTTGATCCATTTTCGTTTTCGGGCGAATGCGTTCCTGCATCATATGGTTCGCAACTTGATGGGCTCTCTCGTGGCCGTCGGCCGCGGCCGCTACCCGGTGTCGTGGCTGGCCGATGTGCTCGCTGGCGGCAACCGCGACCGCGCCGCGCCCACGTTCATGCCCGAGGGCCTTTACCTGGCCCATGTGGGCTATCCGGAGGCCTTCGCGGTGCCGCCCGCGCCTCTCGGAAGCGTGCCCTGGAGCGGTATTTGGAGCGAGTGAGTTCATGACAAACGCTGTTTCCGGTTCTCAAGCGGATTCTCAACCCGGTTCTCAGGCCGCCCCCGCCCACCCCGGGCGCACGCGTGTCAAGCTGTGCGGCTTGTCGCGCCGGGCGGATGTGGAGTGGGCCGTCGAGCTCGGCGCCGACGCGATCGGCTTGGTCTTTTACCCGCCGAGTCCGCGCTCGGTCGGTGTGGCCGAGGCGATCGACCTTGCAGCGGCGTTGCCGCCGTTCGTCTCCGTCGTCGGCCTGTTCGTGAATCCGACCACCGCATGGGTAGGTGAGGTGACGAGCAACGTGCCGTTGACGATGCTGCAGTTCCATGGCGACGAAACGGCCGCGCAGTGCGAGCAGCTTGCGAGCGTGGCGGGGCTGCCGTGGCTGCGTGCCTTGCGCATCGGCGCGCATACGCGGCCTTCCGATTTGGTAGAATCGGCTCTCAACTATTCGACAGCCGGCGGTTTGCTCTTCGACACCCTCGTCGAGGGCTATGGCGGCGGCGGGAAGACATTCGATTGGTCACTTATTCCAGCAGAGCTCGCGCGTCGGGCCGTTTTGAGTGGTGGGTTGAACGCGCAAAACGTCGGTGATGCCATTCGCCACGTGCGCCCGTATGCGGTCGATGTCTCGAGTGGCATCGAAGTACCGGGCGCCAGGGGCGTGAAGGATCCCGCCCGAATGGCGGCGTTCGTGCGCGCGGTGCGCGAGGCGGACGCCGAATGACCCAGGCAAGGCGGCGCGGCTTGACGAATACGCGCCTCGCTGCCACTGCGAAGAGTGACAACCATGTACAACCTTCCTGATCAACGGGGCCACTTCGGCCCGTACGGCGGCACGTT
>CAYRLJ010000178.1:0-5270 GCA_964425025.1 uncultured Burkholderia sp.
CGCTTACTCGCAAGATAAAGGAAGCGATCACCGCGGAAAAGATCGAGCTGGCCTACAGTAAGGACCAGATTCTGGAGACCTACCTGAACACGGTGCCCTTCCTCTACAACGCGTATGGCGTCGAGATGGCGGCGCGCACTTACTTCGACAAGTCGGCCGATGAACTAGACACCCTTCAGGCCGCGACGCTCACCGGCATGCTGAAGGGCAACAGCTACTACAACCCGGTCATCAACCCGGAGCGCGCATTGCAGCGGCGCAACACCGTGCTGGCGCAGATGGTCAAGTACGGCCGCCTCTCGCCGGGTGCGTACGACAAACTGAAGGCCAAGCCGCTGTCCGTCGATTTCGAACGCCAGGTCGAGCCGCCCGGGCCCGCACCGCATTTCGCGCAACAACTGCGCAAGTGGCTCATCGGCTGGGCCGATGCGAACGGCTATAACATCTACTCGGACGGCCTCGTCGTCCATACGACGATCGATTCACGCCTGCAAGCGATGGCAACCGCGGCGGTTGCGCTGCAGACCAGGCAGTTGCAGTCGATCGCAAACGGCCAATGGAGTGGCCGCGCGGGCTGCGCGCCGTCGAACGATCTGTTCAAAACGTTCATGCGCGAGTCGCCTGGATATCGCAGCGCGCGCGCCGCTGGCCGGAGTGACGGCGATGCATTGAAGCAGCTTGGCGCCGACCGCGGCTTCCTGCGCAGCCTCTGCCACGACAAAACCGAGGTGCAGGCAGGTTTTCTCGCGATCGATCCGCGCAACGGGCAGATCAGGGCTTGGGTGGGCAGCCGCGATTTCACCGACGAACCCTACGATCACGTTCAACAGGCACGCCGTCAGCCGGGCTCGACGTTCAAGCCGTTCGTGTACGGCGCCGCCTTCGCGGCCGGCTGGAAGCCGACCGACACGTTTATCGATCAGCCGGTAGAAATCCCCTTGAAGGGCGGCGAAATTTGGCGCCCGAACGACGACGCGCCGCCGACCGGCAAACCGATGACGCTGCGCAATGCGCTCGCCTACTCGAACAATCGCGTCACGGCGCAACTGATCGAGCAAGTCGGCCCGGAGCGCGTCGCGCGTCTTGCAAGAGCGGTGGGCGTGCGAGACAGCAAGCTCGACCCGGTGCCGTCGCTCGCGCTCGGCACGAGCCCCGTAACGGTCAAGGAGATGGTGTCCGCGTATGCGACGATCGCGAACGATGGCGCATATATCGAACCGCGCATGGTGACGAGTATCGATGATCGCAACGGGGAGGTGCTCGCGCAGTTCGAACCGGCATCGCCGGAACAGGCATTGCCTGTCGCGACGGACCGCACGTTGATCGACGTTATGCGCGACGTCGTCAATCGCGGCACCGGCGCGGGCATCCGCGCACGCTTCGGCATCCGGGCCGATGTGGCGGGCAAGACCGGTACGACCCAGGACAACACCGACGGCTGGTTCATCCTGATGCATCCGCAACTCGTCGCCGGTGCGTGGGTCGGGTTTGACGACGGCCGCGTCACGCTGGGCGGCAACTACTGGGGCGAGGGAGCGCACAGCGCGCTGCCGATCGTCGGCGAGTTCTACCAGCGCGCACTGCGCGCGCGCGTGATCGATCCACGCGTGCGCTTCGACACCGAGGTAAAACCGAGCCCGTTCGATGAGTTCCGCGACAAGCTGCGGGCGTGGATGGCGTGGCTGTCCGGCTCGAAGCCGCAGGCGCCGGCCACAGCGGGGCCGGTGCATCACGCGCCGCCGGTCGCGAAGCCTGCCGCGCCGCCGTCTGTGCCGGAATCGGCTGCATCGGCTGCATCGGCTGTGCAGGCCCCGCCCGGGTTATCTACTTCGCCGGGCTTACCCTCTCAGCCTTCGTCGCCGTTGCCGGCGTCTGTGCCGCCACTGATCGGCATGCCGGCGAGCGGCGCGCCGGCTTCCGCACCCGCGGCGCCCGCGCCCGGTACGGCAGGCGGCGCGGCACCACAGCTTGCGCCAACCCTCCTGCCGCCGGGTTCCGGCGAGCCGGCTACCGGCAGGTCGCACGAGAGCGGTGGTTTCCCACCGGCAGGCGCGGGGTCGTCGCCGACGCCAACGCCCGACGCGCCGCAAACGGCGCCGTCAGGCGCGACTCCGGGACAATGAGCCCGTGCCCTGCTACGACTTCAGAGGTGCAGCGAATCGAGTTCCGGCAGCATCGTGACGCTTTCCTGGTCGTTAGGATCGGTTCTCGCAACGATCACGACAACCGGCTCGTTTGAATCGTTGTATGGCTGGTGCGGCACGCCAGGCGGTATGTAGAAGAAGTCGCCGGGAGAAACCGTCGCGTGCTCCTCCAACTGCGGGCCGTACCAGATTCCGGATACACCGCTGAGCGCGTACACCGCTGTCTCGTGGCCTGCGTGCAGGTGGGTTTTAGCTCTCCCACCGGGCGCAATCGTGACCAGTTGGAGATTGATTGCCGTCGAGCCCGCGGTTTCGGCGGACACGCCGACTACGTACTCGAGCCCCTGCTTCCCCGTGAACGGCTGCTGCGCCCGCAATAGCCGACAGGTCGGGCGAGAGGGTTGTTGCGAAGGCGTCTTGGCGTCAGTATTCATCATCTAGTACTCCATGAATATCGAACAGGAACGCCCGATCAACTCGAACCGAGGATGAATTCCGGAAGCGGGCGCGCGCCATTCATCGGAAAGCCGTTCGAATCGGTGGGCAGATATTGCGTCTGAAATGCGGTGAAGATCGCGGCGAACCCATTCGTTCGTTGCACGATGACCGCGCCATCCTGAAACGCCCCGTTTTCCTGCCAATGCGGGCCACGCGGATTGCCTTGATTCATGTGCGTTTCGTGCAGTCCGTCCTGCTGCGGCTGGAACAGGAAACCGAAGCCGTACACGATGACGCCGGCTTCGCTGGGCGGGTAGAAATCGCGCGGCTTGGGTTCTCCTCTCCCGCCGTCATACGGTATCGATACCGGCGCCTGGCTGGTATCGATCGACAGCATTGCGTTGATGATGTCGTTGACGTCGGCCCGCTTGCCGTCGACGCCCGCGTATGGAATCGGCCTCATCCGGTGCAAATCGAGCAGGCTTTTATCCTGCCAATAATCGAGCCGAGGAAAGTCCGACACGTGGAGCCCTAACGACAGGCCCGTGAGTTTGTCAGTGACGGGGTCTACGAAATTCAAATCAGCGTACGAGTAGACATTGTAGTTGCCGTCTTCGCCAATCTGCGTCGACGCCGAATTGACGACGATCTTGAATATCGCCTCGTCGGAGCCTTGGACATTGATCACGTAGTGGGGGCTGCCGACGTACGCCGGAAGAAACGGCGCGGCATTGATCAGCTTGCCCTTGAACATGCAGTACTCGTTCATCGCAGTGCTCTCCGTGGCTCCAGTGCCGGTTTGACGGGCTGCAAGCAGTCGTTGCGTTCGTTCTAGCACGTCTCGATGGCGAAAGTCCGCATAAAAAGGAATAGGAAAAATGCTCCCCCGAACGCTTCGGGCCCTCGTCGGCGCGGGCCGCGAACGCCGTGCGCCCTTTTTTATCAAGGAACCGGTCCCAATCTCCTCTTTTAATAGCCGAGCGAACTTTTCGCCGCGCCACTAGAATGGCTGCTTTGCGGGTTAACCGCCGGCTAACGGCAGTCGAAAATGCACCACATTGAAGCACCGAAGAACAAAACGGCCTGGGTCCTCCTGGCTTTGGCAGTAGGCGGGTTCGCGATCGGCGTGACCGAATTCGCGACGATGAGCGTCTTGCCGCTGTTCGCGCAGGGGCTCGGTATCAGCGCGCCTGTGGCGGGCCATGTGATCAGCGCCTACGCGTTGGGTGTGGTGGTCGGCGCTCCCGCGCTCGCCGTGCTCGGCGCCCGACTCGATCGGCGCTCTCTTTTGATCGCGCTGATGGCGCTGTTCGTTGCGGGCAACACGCTGAGCGCGCTCGCACCGAGCTATCACTGGATGCTCGTATTCCGTTTCATCAGCGGATTGCCGCATGGGGCCTATTTCGGCGTCGCGGCGCTTGTCGCGACCTCGCTCGTGCCCGAGAACCGACGCACCGTCGCCGTGGGCAGAATGTTCCTGGGACTCACGGTGGCGACAGTCGTCGGCGTGCCGTTCGCGAACTGGCTCGGGCATGCGCTCGGCTGGCGCTGGAGCTTCGGGTTCGCGGCGTTGATGGGTGCCGTCACGATGACGTGCGTCCGCCTGTTGGCTCCCTCTACGCCGGCAGCGGCCGGCGCGAGCCCACTGCGGGAATTGAGCGCGCTCAAGCGCGCTCAGGTCTGGTACACGCTCGGCATCGGCGCCGTCGGTTTCGGCGGCTTATTCGCGGTCTATACGTATCTGGCCAACGTGCTCGCGTCGGTGACGCACGCTTCGGTGGGCACCGCGTCGCTCGTACTGAGCGTCTTCGGGATCGGAATGACGATCGGCAACATCATCGTGCCGATGTTCGCCGATCGCGCGGTGATGCGCACGGCCGGGCTCTTGCTCGTCTGGAGCGCACTGACGCTGCTCGCCTTCCCGCTGGCGGCATCGAACGTCTGGATGATCTCGGCGGACGTGTTCCTGATCGGTTTCGGCGGCGCGCTCGGCACTGTGTTGCAGACGCGCTTGATGGACGTCGCCGAAGACGCGCAAAGCCTTGCGGCCGCGCTCAATCACTCCGCGTTCAACGCGGCGAATGCGCTGGGGCCGTTTCTTGGCGGGCTCGCGATCGCGGGCGGGTTCGGCTGGACTTCGCCGGGGTGGGTCGGCGCGTTGCTCGCCGTCGCCGGGCTCGGCGTGTGGGCGATGGCGGGGCTCGCGCAGCGACGTGCTGATCGTCGGGCGGCGCGGCTGGAGCGCGTCTGCCTCGAAACGCAAGGCCGGTAAGCATCCCCCATTAACGAGACATTTATGAGCGATACACAAACGCTTGCCAAGCTCGCGCAGGTGATCGGCGCGCAGCTCACCGCACAACAACTGGCCTACGCACAGCTAGTCAAACAACTCGAGGACAAAGGCGTCGTGAGCGCGGATGAAGTGGCGAAAGGCCTCGAGCTATCGGCCGCGATGATTCCGCCCGAAACGATCAACCCGGAGGGGCTGATCAAAGCCCTCTATCAGATCGCCGGCATGGTCCGGGCGGCATCGACCAAACCCGTTACTCCGGATGCGCAATAGCCGAAGTCCGATTGGTTTCCATCGGTTTCGATGGCTCCAATGGGCTCCGGCCTGAATGACTTCAACTACTGCGAAGGCGAAGGCGAAGGCGAAGGCGAAGGCGAAGGCGAAGGCGAAGGCGAAGG
>CAYRLJ010000179.1:0-2966 GCA_964425025.1 uncultured Burkholderia sp.
CAACGTCAAACGAATCGATCCGCGCCGGCCGTTCGTCGTCACGCCGGCCGGGCTCAAGCGGATCACGGTTGGCCAGACCGGTAGCGCAGAGGCGAGCGCCGCGCAGTGGACGGAGCGCGCGCACGGTGGTGCGAATCAGGCGAAGCCCGTGCGTGCGCTGCGTGATGTCACGCACAGGTATCTCGTGGTGGCTCACAGCGAGCGCGGCGCGCTCGACGATCACGCGCGGCAGGCGCTCGCCGCCGCGGCGTTGCTAGCCGACGCACAAACTGAAGTGGTGCTGCTCGTGTTCGGCGAATGCAAGGACGATGCAGGCTCGCTCGGCGCGGACAAGCTGATCGAACTGACTGGCTTCGATCGCCGCAGCTTTGCGCCCGAGCGCGAGCTTCAAGCGATGAGCGCGTGCGCGGCGGCCTTTTCGCCGAAGCATGTGTTCATCCCCGACAACGCGACGGGCGACGGCGATCTCGGACGACGCTACGCGGCCGCGCTGAGCGCAAGCGTCGCGACTCACGTCGTCGAACTCGATGCGCGGCACGTGGGCGTCTACACGCAAGCCAAGCGTGCGTTCTCAAAGCGCGCGCTTCCCGATGTCGTGCTGCTGGCACCGAACTCGGTCGATTCGAAGCTGCCGTTCGTCGGCGCGGGCGAGCGCCTCGTGCCCGATTTCGCCGCACCCGGCAATGCTATGGGCGCCTATCGAGATCTGGGCCTAGAGGAAATCGACGCGGCGCAAGTCGCACTCGAAGAGGCGGATTTCATCGTCTCGGCCGGCAACGGCGTGAAGGACATCGGCGCCTTCGAGGCGCTGGCGAGTGCATTGGGCGCGGCCATCGGTGCGAGCCGCGTCGCAGTGGACAACGGCCACTTCACGCGCGACAAACAAGTGGGCGCGACGGGCAAGACGGTCGAGGCGAGCGTCTACATCGCCTTCGGCATCTCGGGCGCGGTTCAGCATTTGCAGGGAATCAAGGACTGCCGGCACGTCATCGCGGTGAACCTCGACGGCAGCGCGCCGATCGCCAAGCGTGCGAATCTGACGATCGTCGGCGACACCCAGGCGACGATCTCGGCGCTGATCGAACAAGTGCGTGCCGCGCGCGCGGCGCGAGGCCAATCGCAAGCCGCGACGAGCGGCGCGCAACCGGCAGGAGTCGCCGCATGAATACCACCCGGCAATTGCAACGTCTCGCCGTCCTCGTTTCGGCCGGCCGCCATCCCGTCAGCGGGGCGCCGCGCTATAGCCGTAACGATGCCAGCGCGCTCGAGATCGGGCGCAACCTCGCGCAAAAGCATCGCGCTCAGCTCGATGTGATTCATGCCGGTGAGCGCGATGATCCGGCGCTCGTCGAATATCTGGCGCTCGGCGCGCGCGAGGTCGAAGTGCTCGAATGCTCGGTCGACGAAGATGCCGCGACGGTGCTCGCCGCGCGCGTCGGCGGCTACGATCTTGTGCTGACCGGCACACGAGCGGAAGGCGCGTTCGATACGGGCGTGCTGCCTTATCGGCTCGCGGCGTTGCTCGGCTATCCGCTCGTCGGATCGGCTGTCGATGTAGGCGTCGACGCTGGCCGCGTCGCGGTCCGGCAATTCCTGCCGAAGGGGCTGCGCCGGCGCGTCGACGCGTCGCTGCCCGCGGTGGTCGCCGTGCACCCGCTCGCCAATGTCCAGCCGCGATACGCCTTCGCTCGGCTGCGCGACGGCACGATCCGAGCGATCCGCACCGCGCGCTCGGAGGCGCGCGAGGCCGCCGCATGGTCGACGGGGCCGATCGAGCGCAAGCCGGTGAAGCTCGCCGCCGCCGAAAAGCGTTCCGGACACGCGCGCATGCTCTCCGCGACGACCACCGAGAGCCGTGGCGGGAACGTCGTAATCGACGGAAGTCCGGTCGAAAAAGCGCAAGTGATCCTCGCTTATTTGCGCGAGCATCAACTCATCGACTACTGAGCCGCCGAGCCCTGCTTGTCGGCAACAAACCACGAGAAAGCATTGCGGAGCCCACGATGAAAATATCGGCAGACATTCGCGCGCTCATCGAAGGGCGCAAAGAAGGCCATAGCCTGGCTGCCCCGTTCTATCTGAGCGAAGAGATCTTCGCGCTCGATATGGAGACGATTTTTCGTCAGCACTGGATTCAGGTCGGTATCGAGCCGGACATACCGGAGCCGGGCGATTATGTGACCGTCGAACTCGGAAGCGATTCGATACTGATCGTCCGCGACGACGATATGTCCGTGCGCGCGTTCCACAACGTTTGCCGCCATCGCGGTGCGCGCCTATGCAACGAGAACAAGGGCGCCGTTGGCAACATCGTGTGTCCGTACCACAGTTGGACTTACAACCTACAGGGCGAACTGATGTTCGCCGAGCACATGGGCGAGCAGTTCGATCGCTGCAAGCACAGCCTGAAGCCGGTGCATCTCGAGAATCTGGCGGGCCTGCTGTTCGTTTGCTTGGCCGATGAACCACCGGCCGACTTCGCGGCAATGCGCGAGGCGATGGAGCCGTACCTGTTGCCGCACGATCTGCCGAACACGAAGATCGCCGCGCAGGTCGACATCATCGAAAAGGGCAATTGGAAGCTCACGATGGAGAACAACCGCGAGTGCTACCACTGCGTCGCGAATCATCCCGAGTTGACGATCTCGCTTTACGAGTACGGCTTCGGCTATCAGCGCACGCCGGCCAACGAGGAGGGCATGGCGGCTTTCGAACGCACTTGCGCCGAACGCGCCGCGCAGTGGGAGGCGATGAACCTGCCATCGGTCGAAATCGATCGCTTGAGCGACATCACGGGCTTTCGCACGCAGCGCTTGCCGCTCGATCGCAGCGGCGAATCGCAAACACTCGATGCGAAAGTGGCTTCGAAGAAGCTGCTGAGCAGCTTCGAATCCGCGGACTTGGGCGGCCTCTCGTTCTGGACGCAGCCCAATTCGTGGCATCACTTCATGAGCGATCACATTGTG
>CAYRLJ010000179.1:2976-5058 GCA_964425025.1 uncultured Burkholderia sp.
CGTGACGTTCTCGGTGATCCCGCTGTCGGCGGGCGAGACGCTCGTGCGCACGAAATGGCTCGTACACAAGGATGCGGTGGAAGGAATCGATTACGAGGTGGAAAACCTGACGGCCGTTTGGAACGCCACGAACGATCAGGATCGCACGCTAGTCGAGTACTCGCAGCGCGGTGCCGCGAGCAGCGCATACGAGCCGGGGCCGTATTCGCCGTTCACCGAGGGGCTCGTGGAGAAATTCTCGGCCTGGTATGCAGGCCAACTCGCTAAATACGTCGGCGCCCAGCCGGCCGCATGAATCAAGCAGATCTAAACAGAGCAAAACATGAAACGAGAGCCGGCCCCATTCGATCCCGTCGACAGCCGAGTCACGCGGCCGGAGTTCTGGCGCGCATTGCCGGAGCGCTGGACGAGCGACGTCGAGGAAATGCTGGAGTGCTGCTATGTGCGGCAGGAAACGCACGACGTGAAGAGCTTTTTCTTCCGCTCCCCGCAGGGACGAACGTTCTCCTTCGAGCCGGGGCAGTTCATCACGCTCGAACTCGATATCGACGGGGAGACCATCAATCGTTGCTACACGATCTCGTCGTCGCCCGCGCGGCCGCATACGATTTCGATCACGGTCAAGCGCGTGCCCGGCGGCAAGGTATCGAATTGGCTGCACGACACGTTGCGCCCTGGCGCGACGATCAACGTGCTCGGGCCGGCCGGCGAATTTACCTGCGCGCGGCATCCGGCGAGCAAGTACTTGTTCTTGTCGGCGGGGTCGGGCATCACGCCGCTCATGTCGATGAGCCGCGCGCACCACGATCTGGCAGAGGACCGCGACATCGTCTTCATCCATGCCGCGCGCACGCCCGATGACGTCATCTTCGCGCGTGAACTCGATTTGATCGCGGCGAACCAGGCGAACTTCCGCACATCGTTCGTCGTCGAGCGCATCGGCGCGCGTACGAACTGGCACGGCGTGACAGGCTTCTTGTCGTTGCCGCTACTGAAGCTTGTCGCCCCCGATTTCATGGAGCGCGAAGTGTTCACGTGCGGTCCGGCGCCGTACATGAAGGCCGTTCGCGATCTGCTCGACGAAGCCGGTTTCGACCGTTCGCATTATCACGAGGAAAGCTTCTCGTTCGAAACGCTGTCCGCCGAAGCTGCGACGCAAGCGCTTGCGGGGCCCAAGGCCGCCGATCTGGACGCCGATGCCGATGCCGATGCCGTTGCAGATCCGGACACCACCGCCCAGTTCAAAATCAGCTTCGCGAAGAGCCACCGGGAGATCGTCTGCGGCTCCGCGCAGCACGTGCTGGACGCGGCGCGCCAGGCCGGCGTGCGCTTGCCGTCGTCGTGCACGCAGGGCATGTGCGGCACCTGCAAGGTGAAACTCGTGTCGGGCCAGGTCGAGATGAAACATAACGGCGGAATCCGCCAGCGCGAGATCGATCAGGGCATGGTGCTGCTGTGCTGCAGCAAGCCGCTATCGGATCTTGTCGTCGATAAGTGAGCGCGGCGGCGTCGTTCGACGAACGGCGCATGCCGTCCGAATACGGGGCTCTGCCGGCACGCGTCGGCAGGGCCTTCGTTTTTATGCCGGCGCGGTGTCGCAATACCGCAAGGGACGGTCGCAATTGATCGCTAAGCCATTGTTTGTTTGGGCAAATATGTAGCAAACGGCGGATCGCTGGATGGCCGATTTATATCAGGAGACGAACTCGATGCAAACCCCCAAAGTCGTGGTCAAAGGCCTATGCAAGGTCTTTGGAAACAATCCGCGGCAAGCCCTCGACATGCTTGCCGCAGGATCGACAAAGGATGAAGTGCTCAAACGCACGGGGCAGGTTGTCGGCGTGCACGACGTGTCGCTCGAGGTCCAAGAGGGCGAAATCTTCGTGCTGATGGGTTTGTCCGGTTCGGGCAAGTCCACCTTGATTCGGCTAGTCAATCGGCTCGTCGAGCCGTCCGCCGGCAACGTCCTTATCGACGGCCGCGATGTCGCGGCGGCCCGGCGCTCGGAGCTCATCGAACTGCGCCGTAAGGACATGAGCATGGTGTTCCAGTCGTTCGCGCTGATGCCGCAGCGCACCGTGC
>CAYRLJ010000180.1:0-4961 GCA_964425025.1 uncultured Burkholderia sp.
GCGAAGCCGAATGCGTCTGCATCCAGGTGGCCTCTGAGGATTCGCTCTACGTGACCGACGACTTCCTCGTGACCCACAACACGCTGAACGACAGCTTCATCATCCTCGACGAGGCGCAGAACACGACGCCCGAGCAGATGAAGATGTTCCTCACGCGTATCGGCTTCGGCGCGAAGGCCGTCGTCACCGGCGACACGACGCAGGTCGACTTGCCTCGCGGCGCGAAAAGCGGCCTGATCGAAGCGCAACAAGTGCTGGCGAACGTGCGTGGCATCGCGCTCACGCGCTTCACGAGCGCGGACGTGGTGCGTCATCCGCTCGTCGCCCGCATCGTCGAGGCGTACGACATGCACACGAAGAAGGACGACGCAGCGCCGATCGATGGGCGATGACGCCCTCCCCTCGCAAATCGATGATCGAACGATCGAAATGAACGAGAAGACACGCACGCCGCGGTTGAATTTGACGCTGCAGTTTCCGGCCGCCAAGGCGTTTCCCGAGCACAAGGCTGCCCTGCCGCGCGCGAGCGTCGCGAGCTGGATCAAGGCGGCGCTGTTCGCCGACGGCGAGCTGACTGTGCGTTTGGTCGATTCTGACGAAGGCCGGCTGCTCAATCGCACTTATCGCGGCAAGGACTATGCGACGAACGTGCTGACGTTCGCCTATGCGCAGAGCGAAGACGATCCCGTCGCGGGCGATCTCGTTCTGTGCTGCCCCGTCATCGAGCGCGAGGCGGCCGAGCAAGGGAAACCGCTCGTCGCTCATTACGCTCACATGATCGTGCACGGCACGCTTCATGCGCAGGGGTACGACCACGAGAACGACGAAGAGGCGGAGGAAATGGAAGCGCTCGAAACGGACATCCTGGGCCGGCTCGGTTTCGCCGATCCGTATGGAGACCGTTCCCGCTAACTGCCCACGACCGCTCAGCGATGACCGACACGAGTTTGCTCGCTTCTCCGCTTGTTCCGTCCTCCCCGGGCTATCCGCCGGCACTCGGCGAGTGGCACATCCTCACCGACGCCGAACTCTCCGTGTCGCTCGCGCAAACGATGCGCCAATGGGACAGCACGAGCGATTTATGGCTGTTCGGATATGGCTCCCTGATCTGGAACCCCGGCATGCCGGTGGCGGAAACCGTGCGCGCCCGCGTCCGCGGCTATCACCGGGGGCTGTATTTGTGGTCGCGCGTGAACCGCGGCACGCCGGAGCGGCCTGGCCTAGTGTTGGCGCTCGATCGCGGCGGTTCCTGTACTGGGATGGCGTTCCGGCTCGCAGCCGATGGCGCCTGGCCGCATTTGGAAGCGCTGTGGCGGCGCGAGATGCCGATGGGCTCCTATCGGCCCGCTTGGCTGCCTTGCTGGCTGGCGGACGGGCGCCGCGTCGAAGCACTCGCGTTCGTCATGCGGCGCGATGTGCCGACGTACACGGGCAAACTGCCTGACGAAACGGTGAAAGCGGTCCTCGACTGCGCTCGAGGCCGATATGGCACGACGCTCGACTACGTTTGCCGCACCGTCGCAGCGCTACGCGAGTGCGGCATGCCTGACCGCGCGCTCGAAGCGCTGCTCAAGCGCTGCGTGCGGCAATGCGAGTAACGCCGCGCGCGGCGCGCCTTCACATCGATCAATATCCGAGAAATGCCGCCAGGCCGACGAGCGTGCCGACTCCGGCCACGCCGAGCGCCGAGCCGAGCAGCCAACGCCGGCGCGTGAGTAGTGTGATGGCCGCGAGTGAAATCGCGATCTGCGTGAGCGTCGTCGCCTGCGCCCAGCGGTGGTGCAGATGCAGCTGCCGCTCGCTCGCGGCGTCGGCTTGCGTGACGGCTTTCTCCAGGCCTTCCGCCTGCGCCCGAATGGCCGTCTTCTGCTGAGTGTATTTGGCGACGTCGGCAGTAAACTTCGCACTCGCCTTGGGATCGGCCGCCGTCAGCGCAGCGCCCAGTTCGGCGAGGTTTTGCTTCTCGCCCTTGGCCTGGTAGTAGCTCCACTGATTAGCCGCTTCCGTCTTGCGGATCGCTGCCTCGTTCTTATAAAACAGCGCCAGCCCCTCGGTGGAACCGCCTTGATACGAGAAGACGGCGCCGACCGTCGCGAGCACGGCCGTCATGACGGCGATGCGTCCCGCGAAGGAATCGGGCGGCGCGCTGCCCGGCGCATGGCCGTGTCCATCGCCATGGCCCGCATGCTCCAGCGCTTCTTCGTGCGGCCCGCGCACTTCAAACTCTTCCGACATATTTCTTTCGCGCAAAGAAGGTAGAAAACGAAAGGCAAAACCGCCGTGCGCACGCCTTGCGGCGCGTGTTACGCACTTTAACAGGCCCTGGGGCAATCATGGTCCTGCTTTCGCGTGGTGTATCCTTTACTTTCCGCTTACCACGCGCCCAGCCGTGCCTGACGCATCGCCATGAACGACGCCTATCCCAGTCGACGCCACACCGACAAGCCCGCCGAGAAACGCTCGCTGCTCGAGCGCCTGACCGATTTCATTTCGCCTGAGCCCGAATCTCGTGGCGAGCTGCTCGAGGTCTTGCAAGACGCGCATGAGCGCAACCTGATCGATGCCGATTCGCTCTCGATGATCGAGGGCGTATTTCAAGTGTCTGATCTTTGCGCGCGCGACTGCATGGTGCCGCGTGCCCAGATGGACGCCATCGACATCGAGCGCAGCCCCGAGGAATTCATTCCATTCGTCCTGGAGAAGGCGCACTCGCGTTATCCCGTCTACGAGGGCAACCGCGACAACATCATCGGCGTGCTGCTCGCGAAGGACCTGCTGCGCTATTACGCCGAAGAATCATTCGATGTGCGCGGCATGCTGCGCCCCGCTGTTTTCATTCCCGAAGCGAAGCGGCTGAACGTGCTGCTTCACGATTTCCGGATGAATCGCAACCACATTGCGCTCGTCGTCGACGAGTACGGCGGCGTGGCCGGGCTCATCACGATCGAAGACGTGCTCGAGCAGATCGTCGGCGATATCGAGGACGAATACGACTTCGACGAAGAAAGCGGCAACATCATCGCCTCGCCCGACGGCCGCTACCGGGTGCGCGCGCTGACCGAAATCGAGCAGTTCAACGAAGTGTTCGGCACGCATTATTCGGACGAGGAAGTCGACACGATCGGCGGCCTGGTCACCCATCGTTTTGGCCGCGTGCCGCACCGCGGCGAGCGTGTACACATCGACGATCTCACTTTCGAAATCCTGCGCGGCGACGCGCGCCAAGTGCACATTCTGCTCGTGCGACGCGATCCGCTCGCGGGGCAACGCGAGCGCGAAGCGCAACACATTCAGACTTGATGAGTGCGATCTCTTCCCGCCAGCGCGGGCACGCAGCCTCGGTTAGCACGACCACGGGGCCCGGCGCACTCTCCCGCTGGCATTACGCCGTCGCGCTCGCGCTCGGCGCACTGAACACCCTCTCCTTCGCGCCGACTCCGCACGGCGGCTGGCTCGAAATCGCGATCTTCGCCGCGCTCTATGCCTGGCTCATGCGTACGACGGGCTGGAGGAGCGCGGCGTTGACGGGCGGCGCGTTCGGGTTCGGCAACCTGGTAACGGGCGTTTGGTGGCTCTACGTCAGCATGCATCATTACGGCGGGATGCCCGCGCCGCTGGCAGGGGCGGCGCTCGTGCTCTTCTCGCTCTATCTTGCGCTGTATCCGGCGCTCTCGGCAGGGCTATGGTCGTGGTGCGCGGGACATGCCGCGGCGAACGGCGCGCGCGATGAGGCCGCGCACCGGTTCTCGCCGACGTGGCGCGGGGCCTTTACGTTCGCGAGCACCTGGCTGATCGGAGAATGGCTGCGCGGCACGATTTTCACGGGCTTTCCGTGGCTGGCGAGCGGCTATGCGCAAGTCGATGGGCCGCTCGCGGGCTTTGCGGCGGTCATGGGCGTCTATGGCGTCGGCTGGCTCTTGGCGCTGACCAGCGGGCTCGTCGTTCAGAGCGCGTGGGCTTGGTTCGCGTCGCCGCGCCGGCGTGCAGCCGCGCTGCTGCCGGCCGTCGCGGCGTTTGCCGTCATCGGCGTGGGCATTGCGCTTTCGCATGTGGCCTGGACGTTGCCCGCCAATGCCCCGCTCAAGGTTCGTCTGCTGCAAGGCAACGTCAAGCAAGAAATGAAGTTCGACGAAGCGGGCGTACGCGCCGCGCTCGATCTCTATGAGCGGATGATCACGGCGTCGAAGGCGGACCTCATCATCACGCCGGAAACGGCAATCCCGATGCTGCCGCAGCAGTTTCCAGAGGCATTTGGGCACGCGCTGCGCACGTTCGCGGACAACACAGGCTCGTCGCTGCTGATCGGCGCGTTCGGCGCATCGATCGGTCCCGACGGCCGCTATATCGACGAAACGAACAGCTTCTTCGGCGTCACGCCCGGCTCGCGCGAGCTGTACCGTTACGACAAGCACCATCTCGTGCCGTTCGGCGAATTCGTGCCGTGGGGCTTTCATTGGTTCGTGCAGTTGATGAACATCCCGCTCGGCGATCTGACGCGCGGCAAGCCGGTGCAGCGCGCGTTCATGGTCCGTAACCAGCCTGTCGATGTCGATGTCTGCTATGAGGACATCTTCGGTGAGGAGATCGCACGCGTCCTGCGCGAGGCGGCCGTGCCGGCGGGCGTGCTCGTGAACGCATCGAACCTCGCTTGGTTCGGCGATACGATCGCGCTCGATCAGCATCTGCAGATGGCGCGCATGCGCACGCTGGAGACGGGCCGGCCGTTGATCGCGGCCACGAACACCGGCACGACGGCTGTCATCGATGCACAAGGCCACGTAATGGCGCGCCTGCCGGCGCTCACTGCCGGGCAGATCGAAGCCAACGTTCAAGGCATGACGGGACGCACGCCGTATATCACCTTCGGCAATAGCCTCGTGCTGGCGGTGTCGCTGGTGTTGATTGCCTTGGGGTTTGCGTTCGGGTCGCGCCGCGTGAGGCCAGGGCGGATACAAAAGTAG
>CAYRLJ010000181.1:0-4829 GCA_964425025.1 uncultured Burkholderia sp.
TTCTCGACGAACCGCTCCGACAGCACGCGCGTAATCCCGCTCGTGCGCGGGAACAGTTTCGCCTCGATGTTTTGAATCAGGATCGTCGTGAGCTGGGTGACGGCCTTGGCCGCCCAGTAATAGCGCCGCATGAGTTGTTCGCTTGCGCGGCGGGCCTGGGTGGCGCCGTAGCCGAAGCTCTCGGCCGCGGCCGTCTGTAGATCGAAGACGAGCACGTCCTGGCGCCGTCCGGCGATCACGTGCAGCCGGGCGCGCAGGATCTTCAGGAACGCTTCGTTGCGGCGCAGTTCGCGCGCTTCGCGGGGCGTGATCAGCCCGCGCTCGTCGAGTTCGCGCCAACTGCGCCCGAACCCCGCCGCGCGGGCAACCCATAGGATCAACTGCAAATCGCGCAGGCCACCGGGGCTTTCCTTGATGTTCGGCTCGAGGCTATAGGGCGTGTCCTGGAACTTCGCATGACGCTGGCGCATTTCGAGCACCTTCGCCTGGAAAAAAGCGCGAGCGTCGAGCGTGTCGTTCAGACGCAGCACAAAACGCTGAAACAGCGTGGTGCTGCCCGTGATGCGGCGCGCTTCGAGCAGCGACGTGCGCACGGTGATGTCGTTACCCGCTTCCTCGATGCATTGGGCGACTGTGCGCACGCTGCTGCCGAGCTCGAGCCCCAAATCCCACGCCATGCCGATGAAACGCTCGATGCGCGCGTCCAGTTCGGGCGGCGCCTGATCGGGCAGCAACACGAGGATGTCGATATCGGAGAACGGCGCCAGCTCGCCGCGGCCATAGCCGCCGACGGCCACGAGCGCCGTCGATGCCGGCAGCTCGCAGGCTTGCCAGGCACGCACGAGCGCATCGTCGGTCGTGCGCGAGAGCGTTTGCATGAGCGCATCGACGCGGCCAGCGGTCTTGAAGCGCACCAGCAGATCCGCTTTGGCGGCGCGGTAGTCGGCTTTGACCGAGGCGGGATCGGTGATGTCGGCGGGGGCGTTCATAGGATGGAGTGAACGGCGAACAACGGTTGATACGTGGATGGGCGAACGCGCGCCGCGAGCGACGGGGAGGCACGACTGCATTCAACTCGAACTGCCGTTCGGCGGTGTGCGAGAGAACGGCGCTGGCCCGTCATATCGGTCTTGCCAAGCGCGGGCGGATCGCGCCTGCGCGGCGCTTGGCGAGCGGCGCTCAGGCCGCGACCGCGATCGACGGCTTGGCCGGTGTGCCCGCCGACACCGTCAGCACGTCATAGCCCGTATCGGTCACGAGTACCGTATGCTCCCACTGCGCTGACAGGCTGCGATCCTTCGTTTTCACCGTCCATTGGTCGGGCATCGTGCGGATTTCGCGGCGTCCGGCGTTGATCATCGGCTCGACCGTGAAGATCATGCCCTTTTGCAGTTCAAGCCCCGTGCCCGGGCGGCCATAGTGCAGAATCTGCGGATCTTCGTGAAATACCGTGCCGATGCCATGCCCGCAATACTCGCGCACGACGCTGTAGCCGCTCGCCTCGGCGTGGCGCTGGATTGCATGGCCGATGTCGCCGAGCCGAGCGCCGGGCCGAACTTGATCGATGCCGAGCCACATGCATTCGTAAGTGATCTGTGCGAGGCGCTTGGCGAGGATCGAGCCTTCGCCGGCGATGAACATGCGGCTTGTATCGCCGAAATAACCGTCCTTGATGACGGTGACGTCGATGTTCAGGGCGTCGCCGTTCTTGACGACCTTATCGCCCGGAATGCCGTGGCAGATGACGTCGTTGACCGAAATGCAGGTGGCCTTCGGATAGGGCGGGTAGCCGGGCGGCTGATAATTGAGCGGGGCGGGAACCGTGCCCTGCACGTCCAGCATGTAGTTATGGCAGAGGCGATCGAGTTCTGCCGTCGTGACGCCGGGCTGGACGAACGGGGTGATGTAATCGAGTACTTCACTTGCCAGACGGCACGCGACGCGCATTTTCGCGATGTCGTCTTCGTTTTTGATCGTGATAGCCATGGGTGCGGGCCTGAAACGGTGGATACGTGAATTCCGCGATTATCGCACCATATGCGGCCCGTGGTAGACGCCGAGGCTTGTCGCGCGCCGATGGGCGCGAACGGGCGAGGTTCAACGGGCGCGTTTCGTGCCGCGCCTGCGTGGGATATCAGTGGTTATGTCGCAGCGCCGGGCGCCTCGGGCGGGAGCCGCGCGCAGCTTGAGAGTGTGCACTCCCGCGTGTTATACTCTCGGGCTAGTCGTTTCTTGGGATTGAACTTGAGTGCAATGCGCTTGAGTGCAATGCACTTACGCAGCATGTCGGGTTCGGGCCAGGAGGCGGCGGGAGTACCAAGGAAGTACCGGAAGTACTAGAAGTATCAATGAAGTATCAATGAAGTATCAATCAGTACCACTCGCAAGCCGGCGCACCCAGGGTGTCGCGCCGCGATTTCGTGGGCGTTGGAAGAACGCTTGCGCAACGCGGCCGGTACGGCAGCCGGCTTAAGACCCAACCCTCGCGGAGAATTTCATGGCAGTCACTATGCGTCAGATGCTGGAAGCCGGCGTCCACTTCGGACACCAGACGCGCTTCTGGAACCCGAAGATGGCCCCGTTCATTTTCGGCCATCGCAACAAGATTCACATCATCAACCTCGAAAAGACGCTGCCGATGTACAACGACGCGCTGAAGTACGTGCGTCAATTGGCAGCCAATCGCGGCACGATCCTGTTCGTGGGCACGAAGCGCCAGTCGCGCGATACGATTGCGCAAGAAGCGCAGCGCGCCGGCATGCCGTTCGTCAACGCCCGCTGGCTCGGCGGCATGCTGACGAACTTCAAGACGCTGAAAGTGTCGATCAAGCGTCTGAAGGACATGGAAGCCGCGGTCGAGGCCGGTGAGCTCGAGAAGATGAGCAAGAAGGAAGCGCTCTTGTTCGAGCGCGAAATCGCCAAGCTGCAAAAGTCGATCGGCGGCGTGAAGGACATGGGCGGCATCCCGGACGCAATCTTCGTCGTCGACGTCGGTTACCACAAGATTGCCGTGACGGAAGCGAGCAAGCTCGGCGTGCCGGTCATCGCCGTGGTCGATACGAATCACTCGCCGGAAGGCATCGATTACGTGATCCCCGGTAACGACGACGCGAGCAAGGCAGTGGCTTTGTACGCTGAAGGCGTGGCCGATGCGATCCTCGATGGCCGTGCGAACGCCGTGAATGAAGTCGTGCAGGCTGCGCGCGGCGCCGAAGGCGACGAGTTCGTCGAGGTGGGCGGGGAGCAGTAAGTCACCCCGTCGCCGGCAAAAAAGGGGGCTCTCGATAGGCCCCCTTTTTTTAAGTGCCGGCGAAACGTGCGGCGCGATCCATGCGTCGCGAACGAATGCCTGCCGTTCGCATCGAAGGCGAGCGGCGTGTGAAAGACAGACTCAAGGAGCGAATGATGGCGGCAATTACCGCAAGCATGGTGGCTGAACTGCGCGCGAAGACCGACGCGCCGATGATGGAATGCAAGAAAGCGCTGACGGAAGCCGATGGCGACATGGGCCGCGCCGAAGAGCTGCTGCGCGTGAAGCTCGGCAACAAGGCCAGCAAGGCCGCGTCGCGCGTCACGGCCGAGGGCGTGATCGCTTCGCACATCGGCGGCAACGCGGGCGCGCTCGTCGAGCTGAACTGCGAAACCGACTTCGTCGCGAAGAACGACGATTTCATCGCCTTCACGAAGGAAGTGGCCGAACTGGTCGTGTCCGAAAACCCGGCCGACGTGGCCGCGCTGTCGGCGCTGCCCTTGAACGGTCAGACGGTCGACGCGGTGCGCCTGGCGCTCGTCGGCAAAATCGGCGAAAACCTGTCGATCCGCCGTTTCGCGCGGTTCGAAACGTCGAACAAGCTGGCTGCGTACCTGCACGGCACGCGCATCGGCGTGCTCGTCGAGTTCACGGGCGCCGACGAGCAAGTCGGTAAGGACGTCGCGATGCACGTGGCGGCCATGAAGCCGGTGTCGCTGTCGTCGGACGACGTGCCGGCCGAGCTGATCGCCAAGGAGCGCAGCATCGCCGAGCAAAAGGCCGCTGAATCGGGCAAGCCGGCCGAAATCGTCGCGAAGATGGTTGAAGGCAGCGTGCAAAAGTACCTGAAGGAAGTGTCGCTGCTGAACCAGCCGTTCGTGAAGAACGACAAGCAGACGATCGAGCAAATGCTCAAGGCGGCCGGCGCGTCGGTGCAAAAGTTCGCGCTGTTCGTCGTGGGCGAGGGCATCGAAAAGCGCCAAGACGATTTCGCGGCCGAAGTGGCTGCGCAAGTCGCCGCGGCGAAGCAGCAGTAAGTTCGTGTTTTGCCGGAGCCGCGGCGGGCGCCACGCTCGTCGCGGTAGGTTCGCTTGGCGAACCGATCCGGGAAAGCCTGGCCTGCCCTCCAATCGGGTTCGACCGGGTTGGGGCGGTGGCCGTCTTGCCCCGGTTGATGTTTCACCCCTACAGTTCCACCTTGTCGTGATCTCTTCGGTGCGATCGGATACCGCTATGCCCACAGCCTATAAACGCGTTCTTCTCAAACTCTCCGGTGAAGCTTTGATGGGCGACGATGCGTTCGGCATCAATCGCGCGACGATCGAACGAATGGTTGCCGACGTTGCCGAAGTCGTTCGGCTCGGCATTCAGCTGGCCGTCGTTATCGGCGGCGGCAACATCTTCCGTGGCGTCGCGGGCGGAGCAGCGGGCATGGACCGCGCGACGGCCGACTACATGGGTATGCTCGCGACGATGATGAACGCACTCGCGCTTCAAGATGCCATGCGTCACGCCGGGATCGAGGCGCGCGTGCAATCGGCGCTGCGCATGGATCAAGTCGTGGAGCCGTATATCCGGC
>CAYRLJ010000182.1:0-4778 GCA_964425025.1 uncultured Burkholderia sp.
GCTGAATGATTCGCTCGATCACGTCATCGATACCCTGTCGACGGTCGTCACGATCGACGCACGCGACCGCCGCCGCTTCAAAAAGCTGCTCGAGGATTCGAAGAACTTTGAAAGCCTGCCTATCCGCACGCGATTGACCGACGAGGAAGTCGCGCGCTTCACGGCGCAGCGTTTTCGCTTTCCCGGCGTCGATGTGCGCGCGCGTTTGTTCCGCCAGTATCCGCTTGGTATGACGGCCGCGCACGTCATCGGCTACATCGGCCGCATCTCGCAGCGCGATCAGGAAAAGATCGATGCCGCGAGCGAACAGAACGACAGCGACCCCGATCATTACGATCCGCGGCTCGATGCCAACAACTACAAGGGCACCGACTACATCGGCAAAATCGGCGTCGAGCAAACCTACGAGGCCGAGCTGCACGGCTTGACGGGCTTCGAGGAAGTGGAGGTGACGGCGGGCGGGCGCCCCGTGCGCACGCTCTCGCGTACGCAGGCGACGCCAGGCAACAATCTCGTGCTCTCGCTCGACATCGGCCTGCAAGAGGTGGCCGAGCAAGCGTTCGCCGGCAAGCGCGGCGCGCTCGTCGCGATCGAACCGTCGACGGGCGACGTGCTCGCCTTTGTGTCGGCGCCGAGCTTCGATCCAAACGCGTTCGTCGACGGCATCGATCAGCAAACATGGGACGAGCTGAACAACTCGCCCGATCACCCGTTGCTGAACCGGCCGCTGCACAGCGCCTACCCGCCCGGCTCGACCTACAAGCCGTTCATGGCGCTAGCCGCGCTGACGCTGCACAAGCGCACGCCCGAATGGGGCTTCCACGATCCGGGCTTCTACCAGTTCGGCGGGCATACGTTCCGCAATGATGTCCCGCAGGGCCAGGGCTGGATCGACATGAATCGCGCGATCATGGTGTCGAACGACACCTACTTCTATATGCTCGCGCACGATCTCGGCGTGGATTCGATCGCTAAATTCATGAAGCCGTGGGGCCTCGGGCAAATTACCGGCATCGACATCGCCGGAGAAGCGCGCGGCATTCTGCCGTCGACCGAATGGAAAAAGAAGGCGTACCACAAGCCCGAGCAGCAGCGTTGGTACGAAGGCGAGACGATCAGCCTCGGCATCGGTCAGGGGTACAACTCGTTCACGATGCTGCAGCTCGCACATGCCACGGCGACGCTGGCCGATAACGGCACCATCATGCGGCCCCACCTCGTCAAGGAAATTGAAAACCCGATCACGCGCGACATGCGGCTCACGGTGCCGCACGAGAGCGGCCGCATCGACGTGAGCCAAGCGGATATCGACGTCGTCAAACGCGGGATGGAAGCGGTGACGAGCAATCCGTCCGGCACGGCCTATGCAGTGTTCCGTAACGCGCCCTATATCACAGCCGGCAAGACCGGTACTGCGCAGGTTTATTCGCTGCAAGGGGCGAAGTATCGCGGCGGCGCGATTCCCGAACACCTGCGCGACCATTCGCTGTTCATCGCATTCGCGCCGGCCGATCATCCCGTGATCGCCGTAGCCACGATCGTCGAAAACGGCGGCTGGGGCGCAAGCGTAGCCGGTCCAATCGTGCGCCGCGTACTCGACTACTACCTGCTCCAGCGCGGCAAGCCCGGCGTGCTGCAAGCAAGCGTCGCGCAAGCCGCGTCCGCCACGCAAGCGATAGCGGGCCCTGTCATCGGCGCGTCGGATGCCGAGGGCGGCAACGCATCGACTGTGAAGGTCGCGGCCGGATTCAAGGCGCTGCCCCAGCCGGTCGTAGCGGCTCAAGCGCCGCGCGATGCCTCGTCCTCGCCGCTGATCGCGTCCGATGTCGTGGCCGCATCGCAAGCGGCCTCGGCGCCGAACGCGGCGACAGCGGGGACAGCGGCGGCGTCGGAGCCGGGAGCGAGCGCCGCGGCAGCCGCGCGAGCGTCGTCCTCATCTTCCTCTTCGCCGCCCTCGGTACGCTCCAGCGCTTCCGGCTCCCGCGTCTCGGCCGTCGAAGCCATGCGGCGTTTGCGCGAAGGCAAGGCAGCGGGCGCGGCCTCAAGCGTCGTGCCACGTCCGCATAAGCGCCGCGTGCCACCCGATGCGGCCGCCAGCGCCCCGCTCGCCACGCCGCGAGAAAGCAGCGGCGGCGACGCGCAAGCGCCGGCCGCAGCCACGCCGGCTGCGTCCGGCCCCAACGAATAACGGAGAGAGGCATGCCCTTCGCTTTCGATAAGCGCGCCTGGCTCGAACGCTTGAAAAAGATGTTCGTCGGCTTCGATCGCCCGCTCGCGCTGACGGTTTTTCTGCTGTTGTGTGTCGGCATCGTCACGCTCTACAGCGCCAGCATCGACTTGCCGGGACGCGTCGAGGACCAACTCCGCAACATCGTACTGACGTTCGTGCTGATGTGGGTGCTCGCCACGATACCGCCGCCTACGTTGATGCGCTTCGCGGTCCCACTCTACACATTCGGCGTCGCCCTGCTCGTGGCGGTGGCGTTGTTCGGGATCACGAAGAAAGGGGCCAAACGCTGGATCAACGTCGGTGTCGTCATTCAGCCGTCGGAGATTTTGAAGATCGCGACGCCCTTGATGCTGGCCTGGTACTACCAACGCCGGGAAAGCTCGCTGCGCTGGTACGACTTCGTCGTCGGCTTCGTGATCCTGCTCGTGCCCGTGGGATTGATCGCCAAGCAGCCCGATCTCGGCACCGCTGTTCTCGTGTTCGCAGCAGGGCTGTTTGTCATCTATTTTGCGGGGCTGTCGTTCAAGCTTATCGTGCCGGTGCTCGTCGCCGCGATCATCGGGATCGGCCTCGTCGCCACGTTCCAGGATAAGATCTGTCAGCCCGAAGTCCAGTGGCCGCTGATGCACGACTACCAAAAGCACCGCATCTGCACGCTGCTAGATCCGACGTCCGATCCGCTCGGCAAGGGCTTCCATACGATCCAGGCCGTCATTGCGATCGGCTCGGGCGGCCCGTTCGGCAAAGGCTGGCTCAAAGGGACGCAGGCTCACCTCGACTTCATTCCCGAGAAACACACCGACTTCATCTTCGCCGTCTTCTCAGAGGAATTCGGGCTCGTCGGGGAGCTCGTGCTGCTGACGCTCTATACGGCGCTAATCGCGCGCGGGCTCTACATCGCGGCCAACGGGGCGACGATGTTCGGCCGATTGTTAGCCGGATCACTGACGATGGCGTTTTTCACGTACGCGTTCGTCAACGTCGGCATGGTCAGCGGGATCTTGCCTGTCGTCGGTGTGCCGTTGCCATTCATGAGCTACGGCGGCACGGCGCTCACCACACTCGGGATCGCCGTTGGCCTCATCATGAGCGTCGGCCGGCAAAAGCGGTTGATGAAGAGCTGAAGGCCAGACGCGCTGCTCGCTGCTTTCTATTTCGGCTGCTGCTTCTTGGCTTGTTTCTGCAGTTCCTGGCTCAAGTCTTGATATTTGAGCCGAGCAGCCGGATCGCCCTGGGCCGCCGCCGCCGCATAGTAGGCGCGAGCGACATTCAAGTTGCGCTCCACGCCGTCGCCACCGAGTTCGTAAAACGAGCCCGTCACGTACTGGGCGGTCATGTCGCCGCCTTCGGCCGCTTTTTTGTACCAAAAGAACGCACGCGCGTTGTCGCGTGGTGTGCCGCGGCCATCGAGGAATTGATTGGCGAGCGCGAGTTCCGCTTGCACATGGCCTTGCTGCGCGGCCTTAAGGAACCACTCATGCGCCACGGCTGCATCACGCGTCACGAAGGCGCCGTCGTCGTACATCTTTCCGTAGAGGTATTGAGCGTGCGACATGTTCGCCTCGGCGGCCTTCAGTAGCCACTTGCGCCCTTCGTCGACGTTTGCCGCCGTGCCCTCGCCGTTGAGCAGCATCATCGCGTAGTTGAATTGCGCGAGCCGGTTGCCGCGGTCAGCCGCATGGCGAAATTCGTTGAGCGCTACGCCGAAATTGCCCGCGTTGTAATCCGCGACGGCCGTCTGGGTTTCGGCATCCGTGCCTGTCTGCGCGTCCGTCCGAGCTAGCGCACCGCCGGCCGTCGCCCAAGCCCCGGCGCCAATCAGGAGCATCGCCAGTATCCGCGTCTTCATCGCCCGCCTTTTCATGATCTCGTCTCCCCGCCGCGCTGCGCGCGTGGCCGCCCCTTATCCGATGATACGCCGACAATAAGCGATCGGATGCAGCCGAGCCGCGCGTAGGAAGAATCGATTGAGCCGAATATGCGAGTGCGGTGCTCGGCGCTAGGCGTTCGCGTCGCGCACCACGTCCGCCCAGCAGTTGGGCGTTTCATATAGGCGGACTTGTTGCAATCGCAAGTTGACGCCGTAGTGCGCGTCGTAGATTTTCGCGAGGATATCGAAGGCGATCGCCGCGAGATTCTCGACAGTGGGGATGCGATCAAGGACGATCGTTTTGTGGTCCGACATCGACTCGAGGAATTCACGCACGCGTGTATCGCCCTCGAACACGAGGAACGCGTGATCCCAACGGCTCACGAGGTGGTCCATCGCGAGCGATTTGACATCGGCGAAGTCCATCACCATGCCACGATCGGATGCGCCTTCGGTTTCCACGACATCGCCGCGCAGCGTGATTTCGAGCACATAGCGGTGACCGTGCAGATTGCGGCACTGGCTGCGGTGGTCGGGGATGCGGTGCCCCGCATCGAATTCGAGTTTTCGGGTAATCGTCAGCACGGCGAGTCAGGGAATGTTCAGATACTTGTGAGTCTGCATCGAAAGCCGCCAGCGCGGATGGCGCTTGCACCAGTCGATCGCAAGGCGCGTGTT
>CAYRLJ010000183.1:0-4667 GCA_964425025.1 uncultured Burkholderia sp.
GATCGATTCGATATCGACGGCTTGGAAGTCTTCCTTGTAGAGCCGCGCGCGGGGTGCTTGACCCGTGATAGCGAGAATAGGAATCGAGTCAGCTTGAGCCGAGTAAAGTCCGGTAATCATGTCGGTACCGGCGGGGCCCGAGGTGCCGATGCAGACGCCGATATTGCCTGAGGCGGCGCGCGTATAGCCTTCGGCCATATGCGATGCGCCTTCGACGTGTCGCGCCAGCACGTGGGTGATGCCGCCGGCGCGGCTCATCGCCGAGTAAAACGGGTTGATCGCGGCGCCGGGTACCCCGAACGCCGTGTCGATGCCTTCTTTTTCAAGCACGAGCACGGCTGCGTCGACGGCTCTCATCTTAGCCATGGTGTCTCCTTTCCAGTTCGTCCAATGCACAAATAGCGGGTTAGTTGCACTGTAGGACGACGGGAAAGGTTTGATAAGATCGCTCTAGGTTCTGTATTTCTATACAAAAAGTATCGAATGCGGCCATGAAGAATCGGCCCGAGGCATCGGGCGTCGGGCTTCGGGCTTCGGGTGGGACGAAAGGCAGGTTCGAAATGCCGGGCAGCACGCAACATGCACGGCGGCTTCGAGCGGGTGAGGGATTCGAAGATGGATCGTTTTAAGCAGATCGAAACATTCGTGCGCGTGGCCGAAGCGGGCAGCTTGGCTTCCGCGGCGCTGGAAGAGGGCGTGTCTCCCGTCATCCTCGGGCGGCGCATCGACGCGCTCGAAAAACGCCTCGGCGTGAAGCTGATGTACCGCTCGACGCGCCGGCTCGTCGTGAGCGAGGCCGGCGCCGCGTTCCTCGAACGCTGTAAAGGGCTGCTCGCCGATTGGGATTCGGCCGAAAACGAGTTGGCTGCCGGGCGGCGTGCCGTCAGCGGCCATCTGATCGTCTCTGCGCCTGCCGCGTTCGGCCGCAAGCATGTCGCGCCGCTCGCGCCCCCGTTTCTTGCCGACAAGCCCGGCCTGCAAATGTCGTTCAATCTGACCGACCGCGTCGTCGATCTGGTGCGCGAGGGCTACGATTTGTCGATTCGGATCGGCGGGACGGTGGACCCGAGCTTCGTCGCCGTGAAGCTCGCGACCAATCGGCGCGTCGTCTGCGGCACGCCGGCCTATTTCGCGCGGCATGGCCGGCCGCGCTCGCTCGAGGACTTGCTCGGCCATAATTGCCTCGCGTTCAACCTGCAAGGCGGGCAGAACCGCGGCTGGTACTTTCAGCGCGGCGGCAAGCGCGTCACGATGCGCGTGGCCGGCTCGCTCGACTGCAACGACGGCGAGCTGCTGCACCGCTGGGCCGCGGAAGGGCTTGGCCTCGGCTGGCGCTCCACGTGGGAAATCGCCGATCAGTTGGCGCGCGGCGAACTCGAGACGGTGCTCGACGAGTTCGCGCTGCCCGAGTACGACATCCTGGCTGTCTACCCGCAGCAGCGCTACGTGCCGGCTAAGGTGCGGTACTTCATCGACTATTTGAAGGAGGTGTACGCGCGGCCGGGGTATTGGGGCGGGGGCGGGTAGGTCGTCGTTCGATCGGCCCGGTTTCGCACCGGCATCCGTGAACGATCGGCGTGACGATGCGTGATTCGCCGATGCTTCGCACGCGCGTTCGCGGGTTCGCGGCCACGCGTCGTCATTCATCGAATCGACATAATCTCGGGCCATTCCACCCGCTCATGGCCCAGGATTCGACATGCTCGAAACGCACAGCCCGCTTTCCTCACAACCTTCACTTCCTCACGAGCAAGGCAACGATGCCGGCGACGCGCCCGTGCAGCCGAGGCAAGCCTCGTCGAGCACGCACGAAGCGCCATCTGCTCTCAGCGAATTGCCCGATTCTCCCGTCCGGCGTTCGGACTCGTCATCGCGGGCCAGTTCGGTCCGGCGGCATGCATCGCTGCCGCCGCCTCCCGATGCCGACATAGTCGAGGGGGAACTCATCTCTCCTGCCGCCTCGGTGTTGATGGGGGAGACGCAGGGCAATTCGCCCGCGCAGACGTCGTCGCAGTTGAACATCGCCGCCAAAATCGGAGAGCTTAAAGCGAGCGTCGCGCAAATCGCAGCTTCGCTCAATGTGCTTATCCCTTATCACGGCAAAGTCAAATCGCTCGTCGCCTCGCTGGGCTCGCCAGCGGCGCTGACACGAGGCCAAAGGGACGAGATTGCGCGGCTGGAAGAGGAAATCCAAGGTGGCCAAATCATCGAGGCGGAGCTGAAAAGATTGTTGCGGACGCTGGCAATGCCTCCCTCGTCCGCGAAAAAAGCGCGTGAAGCCGATGCGCCGGCTTCACGCGACCAGCCCACCTTTGCAAAACGGGCCGTGGGGATGGGGATCGCAGGCGGGGGGGTGCTCATGAAAAATATTTCGTGGAACCTTCCTGCATTGGCGATAAACGTCCGCCCCGGCGATCCAGTGACCGCGCGCGTCCTGGGCGATCTGACGGGCATGGGCTATGGCGGGGCGTTGGCGACGGAGTACCCGCTGTGGACGGTGGGTCTGGACATGCTCATGCGGGCGGGCGTCAAGCCGAACCACATCGCGGGCGGGGCACAAGTTTGGGATCAGGTGACCGCGGCAGGCACGCTCATGGTGGGAAATCGCTTCTCCGGCGAGGCGCTCCCCAAGGGATACCAGGCTCTAGGTTTTGCCGGAGCGGCGGTGGGTGGGCTCTTCTCGGCGGGGGTGCTGAACCGCCTGCTTGGCATCAAGGACGACCGTTTTAGTCCCATCGAAGCGCTGCGCGACGATTCGGGCGGAAGCGCCATGACAGGGGGCGCGACCGGCAGCCCGATCGAGGGTGACGAGGGCATGGACCGCGGCAATGATGCTAGCTCCCGTAGTGACGAAACCCGCGCGAAGATGCAGGCACTGCTGGACCGAAAACCGGCCGCCGCGCTGGAGCAAATTGGGCATCAGGCGGTTCACGTCGTCGACGATGTGTTGCCCGCGCTTGCGGAATCGATACTAAGCGTGCCGGGCATGCATCGCGACTCGGATGTCGAGGCGCAGGCCGCCTCGCCGGCCCAAGCCATCAGGCGGCCCGGCGAGGCGGCGATCGAATCGATCAAGACTGATATCGGCGAAATAGCGGCTGCGCTCGGTCGGTGGAGCGAGCTCATCCAATCCGGTGCCGATAAGCAGCAGGCGCAGGAGTTGAGGTCGACGCTGAGGGAAATGGCAACGTGGGTGAATGGTTCGAATGCAAACGCGACCATCTTCGCCGCGGGTTCGGCTTCACTCTATGTGCTGGGCCTTATCGTGGCGACAGTGGGCCTCGTCAAGGGCGAGTCGGCTGGGCGGCTCGGCGACAAGAACGTCGTTGCAGTCACCTACGCACTGACTTCGACCATTGCTCAAGCGTACGCCAACTGGGCGCGCGTCATGGGCGGCGCCAGGCCGGACGATTCCGCCTTCGTCAAGTTGCTGAAAGGCGGCCTGGACGAGCGCGGCTCGCCCATGCTGGAATTCTGGAAGAACATGGCGCGCGCAGCCCCCTCCTTGGCGTTAGAGTTCTTTCCACTGGAGGCAGGACAAGCCAGCGCCCATTCGGCCGGCCCGTCCGGTGTTCCGTCTCTCTATACCATCCGGGCTCTTCAGGAAGCCTTACGAGCCGTGATGAGCCAAGCTCTGCTGACGGCGTTTGGAAGCAGGGCAGGCGTGCCGCAAGTCGTCGGCGTGATGATCAATGTGCTGGTCGCCTCCGCGGTCGTCATCATGGAACGAGAATTCAATCGAGGTTGACCGCGTCGCGGCCTGGTCCTCCGCTACGCACGCGCCCTGACGGCGAAATTGCGTCCGGCCGCCGACTGAGCTATACTCTTCGGCTTCTCACTTGCCACACCGGTTGGTCCGAGCGCCGAATCAGAAATCAGATCGGAAATCGACCATCGACGCCCGGGTGGCTTCAATCCACAAGGAGTGTGTATGCGTCATTACGAAATCGTATTTGTCGTGCACCCCGATCAAAGCGAGCAAGTGCCCGCGATGATCGAGCGGTATAAATCCACGATTACCACGCGCGGCGGCAGCATCCACCGCATCGAAGACTGGGGCCGTCGCCAACTGGCCTACATGATCGAGAAACTCGCGAAGGCTCACTACGTCTGCATGAACATCGAATGCGACCAAGCTACGCTCGAAGAACTCGAGCACGCATTCAAGTTCAACGACGCCGTGCTGCGCCACCTGATCGTCAAGATGAAGAAGGCCGAAACGGGCCCGTCGCCGATGATGAAGGAAGTGCAGCGCGAAGAAGCCAAGAAGGCAGCTGCCTCGTCGCAGCCGTCCGAAGCGCAGGCTTAACGGTATTCACGGTTTAAGCCACCTGGGTTCCATCGGTTTTTCGCCGCTCTCGTGAACAGGCTGCAACTCATGGCCAGCGTGGTCGAGCGCGAGCCGCTGCGCTATACGCCGGCGGGCGTGCCGATCGCAAGCTGTACGTTGCAGCACCGCGGGGAAGTCGTCGAAGCCGGCATCGTCCGGCAAGTTGAGTTGACGATGCCCGCCCTGGCCGCGGGTGCCGCGAGCGGGAAGCTCGAAACGTGTGAGATGGGCGTCGAAACGCTCTTCACCGGCTTCCTGGCAAAGAAAAGCCGCAATGCGAGAACCTTGGTGTTTCACATCACAGAATTGCAGGACATTGGAAAGGACTGAACATGCC
>CAYRLJ010000184.1:0-4409 GCA_964425025.1 uncultured Burkholderia sp.
CAACGACCCCCACCATGTCAAGGTGGTGCTCTAACCAGCTGAGCTACGAGCCTGAAGAAGACGAGATTATATGGAGCCTATCTAACCTTTGCAAGCACTTTTATGCTTCCACATGAAAAAAGCTACGCCTTGCGCGTCGCACTCATTACGCCGACTACTTCACTCAGCAATGTGCACGCGCGTTGAATCTGCGACGAGCTCGATACTTCAACCGTGAACTGCATGAAGGCCGCAGTGCGTCGGCTCATCGTCTTCACACCGACGACGTTCATCTTCTCTCGTGCAAACACTTCGGAGATGTCGCGCAACAAGCCTTGGCGATCCTGCGCCTCGATCGCGATGTCGACGGGGTAGACCGACGAGCCGCGCCCACCCATCACATCCGCGGACCAAGCCGCTTGCAGCACGCGCTCGGGCGCGCGCGCCGCCATGCGCTGGAACATCGCGCAATCGCTGCGGTGGATCGACATGCCTTTGCCGCGCGTGACGAAGCCGCTGATGACGTCGGGCGGTGCGGGCCGGCAGCAACGCGCGAGTTGCGTCAGCAGCGCGTCGACGCCGACGACGAGCACACCCGTCGACGCACCACGCGCGACGCTCGCTCCGCTGCCGCGCTTTTCGAATTGCGCGGGCGTTTCGGCGACGGGCTCGGGCGGCGCGGTGTCGGAGATGGCCTGCTCGATGTGGCGCAGGCTGAACTCTTCCTTGCCGACGACGTTAAACAAATCGTCGGGCGACTTGAATCCGAGTTTCGCGGCGAGCTGATCGAGATTGACCGACGTCTTGCCTTCGCGCTGCAGTGTCTTTTCGACCATCGCTCGTCCGCTGGCGATGGTCTCCTGCAACTCGATCGCATTGAACCACGCGCGCACCTTCTGCCTCGCGCGGTTGCTCTGCAGGTAGCCGAGCTGCGGGTTGAGCCAATCGCGAGAGGGGCCGCCCTCCTTCACCGCGACGATCTCGACCGTCTGCCCGTTTTGCAGCGGCGTGTTCAGCGGCACCATCGCGCCGTCGACGCGAGCGCCACGACAGCGATGACCGAGTTCGCTGTGCAAGTGATAAGCAAAATCGAGCGGCGTCGCGCCCTGCGGCAGCGCGATCACGCGCGCCTGCGGTGTCAGGACATAGAGATGATCGTCATCGAGCGTGGCATGGCGCAGTTGCTCCCAGGGCTTGGCGGCAGCCGAACCGCCCTCCCCTTCAGCGACATCTTCTTTCCATGCGAGCAACTGCCGCAGCCATGCGATCTTCTCGTCGTACTTCTCGCTCGCGGTGAACTGGCCGCCGTAGCCGCGCACACCGGCTTCCTTGTAGCGCCAGTGCGCGGCTACGCCGTACTCGGCGAAACGGTGCATTTCGTGCGTACGGATCTGCACTTCGAATGCGCGGCCGTCGTCGCCGATGACGACCGTATGCAGCGACTTATAGCCGTTCGGCTTCGGCCTCGAAACGTAATCGTCGAATTCCCTTGGCACCGGTTGCCACAGATTATGGACGATGCCGAGCACCGCGTAGCAATCCTTGATGTCCGGGACGATGACGCGAAACGCGCGCACGTCGTACAGCTCGGCGAAATCGAGCGACTTGCCGCGCATCTTGCGCCAGATGCTATAGATATGTTTCGGCCGTCCGCTAACCTCAGCCTGAATGTGCGCGGCGGCCAATTCTCGTTGTAGCTGTCCGATCGCCTGCGCCACGTACGTCTCGCGCTCGACGCGCTTTTCGTCGAGCAGCTTGGCGATGCGCTTGTAGGTATCCGGATCCTGAAAGCGGAACGCGAGATCCTCGAGTTCCCACTTCAGTTGCCAAATGCCGAGCCGGTTCGCGAGCGGCGCGTAGATATCGAGCGTCTCGCGCGCGACATCGGGCCCGGGCGATAGCTTCGCGGCCGCGTAATAACGCAGTGTCTGCAACCGCGACGCGAGCCGAATCAGCACGACGCGGATGTCCTGCGCGAACGCGAGCAGCATCTTGCGCAGCGCTTCGATTTGCGCGCGCCGTGCCGCCTGCGCATCGCGCCCGGCGTCGGGCACCGCATTTTGCGCCGCCTTCAGGCTCACCGTGCCGAGGCGAAGCAGCTTGCGCACGTCACACACGAGCTGCCCCACCTCCTCGCCGAAGCGCTCGGCGAGGATCCGCTCGGGATCGGTGAGATACGGCGTCAGCGCAAATAGGGCCGCCGCCAACACGGCGGGCGGATCGACATTGAGCTTGCCGACGATCGAGGCCGTGCCCGCCGCATGCTCGGCCAGCAGCTCGCCCGACGATAGGCGCGCGTCGCCCGCGTGCTCGCGCACGAAAGCGAGGGCATCCTCGTACGACGGCAACGATGGCGCGCCGCCGATGGCCGTCTCGGCGTTCATCGTTTGACTCTCTTGCTTCAATCTTGCAGAAACACGCGACTGCGAGGATTCGATGCGATCAGCCGCGCTGAGCCGCAATCACGACAATCTCGATCAGGCAATCGGGGTTGGCCAGCTTGGCCTCCACGGTCGCGCGTGGAGGCGTCTCGCCGGCGGGCGCCCAATCATCCCATACGGCGTTCATGCCGCCGAAATGAATCATGTCCGACAAGTAGATTTGCACCGACAGCAGTTGCGACTTGTGGCTGTTCGCTTCGGCGAGCAGGCGGTCGATATGGCCAAGCACTTCACGCGTCTGCCCACCGATGTCCTGCGACGTGTCTTCGGCGATCTGCCCAGCCAAATAGATCGTGCCGTTGTGAATCGCGATCTCCGACAAGCGCTTGCCGACGTGATGACGAATGACTGCCATTTCAAGGTTCCTGTTCGGTAGGAGAATGGATGATCGGCTGCCGCGGTGTCGGGCGCCGTACAGCGCTATTATGACTCGACGAAAAATTGCCGTGCGATGGCGATCTGCGACGAGTCCAAGAACGCCGGCGCGTGGCCCACGCCGGGAAACTCGACCGATGTGACCGAACGTCCGCATTGGACCATCCGCGACACCGTCTCGCGCGAAAGCAAATCGGACTCGCCGCCGCGCACGACGAGCACCGGCGCCTCGATGGCCGCGAACAAGTGCCACAGCGCCGCCTCGGCCGCCGCGCCGGCTTCGGGCGTGGACGAGCCGAACGGCGCTGCGATCGCCGGGTCGTAGGCGAACTCCCACGCACCGTCCTCGCGTTGCCGAATCAGCGGCGTATTGATTTCGCGCCACTCGTCGGCCGTCAACGGGCCGAACGTCGATGCGAGCGCGGCCGCATGCTCGATGCCCTCCTCGAGCGAGGCAAACTTTACGCTCTGTCCGACGTAACCGCCGATGCGCGCGAGGGCCTCGGGCTCGATGTGCGGACCGATGTCGTTCACGAGCAGCCTGCGCACGGGCGATGCGGGCAAACCGGCCAGCGTCATGCCGATGAGCCCGCCCATCGACGTGCCGAACCAGTCCACCGTGTCCACGTTCAAGCGCGCAATGAGCGTCACCATGTCCGCCACGTATTGCGGCACGATATAGCGGTTCGGATCGGGCAGCCGATCGGAGCGCCCGCGCCCGACGACGTCGGGACACACGACGCGATAGACATCGCTGAGCGCGGCGGCCACGCGATCGAAATCGCGCCCCGAGCGCGTGAGTCCATGCACGCAGACGAGCACACGCGGATTATCGGGATCGCCCCATTCCGTATAGGCCATGCGATGCAGGCCCGCTGGATTCGAGCATTGCACGTCGCACGCACGCGCAAGCGCGGAGTTCATGCTGATCGGCTGCACAAAAGTCACCTCTCGAGGGAGTTGCTTTACGCGGCGCTCGCTGCACCACCCTTTACCACGCGATGCGTCGATTGTACTCATTCGCTCTCGGAAACGTTGCAGGTGCGCGGTCTCGATCACGTCTACGCCATCGGCGATACCGTCGACTTACCGGTCAGCAAGGCAGGCGGCGCATGCCACAATCAGGCGCCCGTCATCGCCGCCAATATCGCGGATTGCGCACGCTGCTAATCACGGGACGAATGCAAGCCGAATCGGCGGCCGCCGACTGACTCGAAGATGGGTGCGGCCCACATCGACCGCCCCGTATTGATCCGCGTTCAGTGGGATGCGTGCCGGCGACGATGCCGGCACCCGACGACCCACTGTAGCGTTACGACACTGCGCTCGTATCGAGCGGCGCGCCCGTCTTCGCCTTGATTTCGTCGACCGTCACGCCCGGGGCGAGTTCGACGAGCTTTAGGCCGGCGTCGGTCACGTCGATGACGCCGAGATCCGTAATGATGCGATCGACCACACCCACGCCCGTGAGCGGCAGCGTGCAGCTCTCGAGAATCTTGTGCTGATCGCCCTTGGCCACATGTTCCATCAGCACGACGACGCGCTTGACGCCCGCCACCAGATCCATCGCGCCGCCCATGCCTTTGATCATCTTGCCCGGGATCATCCAGTTCG
>CAYRLJ010000185.1:0-4301 GCA_964425025.1 uncultured Burkholderia sp.
CAACGATATTCTCGAGATCGCCGCGCATGCATTCGTCGAAAAGGGACAGTCGGTCGTCTACTCGCAGTACTCGTTCGCGGTCTATGCATTGGCCACGCAAGGGCTCGGCGCGCGCGCGATCGTCGTGCCGGCCGTAAAGCACGGCCACGATCTCGACGCGATGCTGGCGGCGATCGAAGAAGACACGCGGTTGGTATTTATCGCCAATCCGAACAATCCCACGGGTACGTTCATCGAGGGGCCGGCGCTCGAGGCATTTCTCGAGAAAGTGCCGAAGGGCGTGGCCGTGGTGCTCGACGAAGCGTACACGGAATACCTCGCGACCGACCACCGCTACGATTCGATCGCCTGGGTGGGCCGCTATCCGAATCTCGTTGTCTCGCGCACGTTCTCGAAGGCGTTCGGCCTTGCGGGGCTGCGCGTCGGCTTCGCGATCGCTCAGCCCGAGCTGACCGATCTGCTGAACCGTCTGCGCCAACCGTTCAACGTCAACTCGATGGCGCAAGCGGCCGCGATCGCCGCGCTCGACGATACGGCGTTCCTCGAGCAGACGGCGGCGTTGAACGCGGCGGGCTATCAGCGCCTCACGCAAGCATTCGATAAGCTCGGCCTCGAATATGTGCCGTCGTTCGGCAACTTCGTGCTCGTGCGCGTGGGCAACGACGACGGCGCCGGCGCGCGCGTCAATCTCTCGCTGCTCAAGCAGGGCGTAATCGTGCGCCCGGTCGGCAATTACGGGCTGCCGCAATGGCTGCGGGTGACGATCGGCCTGCCGGAGGAGAACGAGACGTTCCTCGCCGCACTCGAGAAATCGCTTGCTCAGGCCTAAGCGCCGCGCGGCGAACCTCGCGCGCGCCGCGTGCGCGCGCACCCTTTTGCTTGCGAGCCATTCGTGACGACGTTCTCTTTCGACAAACTCGTGATTTTCGGCGTCGGGCTCATCGGCGGGTCGCTCGCGCGTGCTTTGCGCGAGCGCACGAGCGGGCCGCACGGCGGACGTATCGTCGGCGTCGGACGCACGCGCGGCTCGGCCGAGCGTGCGCGAGCACTCGGTGTGGTCGACGAGGTCGCGGCGCTCGACGATGATCGCGAGTTGTCCGCGGCGCTGGCCGGCGCCGACTTTGTGCTGCTCGCGGCGCCCGTCGCTCAGACGCAGCCGCTGCTCGAGCGCATCGTGCCGTTTCTAGACGAGCGCACGATCGTCACCGATGCCGGGAGCACGAAGTCGGACGTCGTCGCGGCAGCGCGTGCGGCGCTTGGCGCGCGCGCGGCCCAGTTCGTGCCCGGCCACCCGATCGCGGGACGCGAGTCGAGCGGCGTCGAGGCCGCGCTGCCCGACCTTTACGCGGGGCGCAACGTCGTGCTGTGCCCGCTGCCCGAGAACCGGCCGGCCGACGTGTCCCGCATCGATGCGCTTTGGCGCGCGACGGGTGCGCTCGTGAGCACGATGAGCCACGAGCAGCACGACCGCGTGTTCGCCTCGGTCAGCCATTTGCCGCATTTGCTGTCATTCGCGCTCGTCGAGCGCATTGCGAATGCGCCCGATGCGGCGTTGAAATTTTCGTTCGCGGCGGGCGGGTTTCGCGATTTCACGCGGATCGCGGCGTCGAGTCCCGAAATGTGGCGGGATGTCTGCTTGGCCAACCGGGATGCGCTCGTCGACGAACTCGACGGCTACCTGGCGGTCCTCGCCGAACTGCGTACCGCGGTAGTCGCCGGCGACGGCGCGACGCTCGAAGCCGTGTTCGCGCGCTCGCGCGAGGCGCGCACGCGGTGGCAGGAACGCGGCGGCCAGACCAGCGCCAAGGCGCCGTGTGCGAGCGGCGATCTCGCCCCGAAATAATAGGACCTCACATGGAATACCTCGATCTCGGACCCTACTCTCGGGCGCAAGGAACCGTACACCTGCCCGGCTCGAAGAGCATATCCAATCGCGTCCTCTTGCTGGCCGCGCTGGCCGAAGGCGAGACGACGATCTCGAATCTGCTCGATTCCGACGACACGCGCGTGATGCTCGACGCGCTCGGCAAGCTCGGCGTGAAGTTCGCGCGCGACGGCGATGGTTGCGTCGTGCAAGGCTCGCGCGGCGCATTCACCGCAAAATCGGCCGATCTGTTCCTCGGCAACGCCGGCACGGCGATTCGCCCGCTGACGGCGGCGCTGGCCGTGAACGGCGGCGATTACCGCGTACACGGCGTGCCGCGCATGCACGAGCGGCCCATCGGCGATCTCGTCGACGGTCTGCGGCAGATCGGCGCGCGCATCGATTACGAGGCGAACGAGGGCTATCCGCCGCTGCGCATCCGTGCCGGCAAGATCGCCGTCGACGAGCCGATCCGCGTGCGCGGCGACGTATCGAGCCAATTTTTGACGGCGCTTTTGATGACGCTGCCGCTCGTGCGCACGACAAGCGGCGAGACGGTCGTCGAAGTCGAGGGCGAGCTTATCTCCAAGCCGTACATCGAAATCACGATGAAGCTGATGGAGCGCTTCGGTGTGACGGTCGCGCGCGAAGGCTGGCAGCGCTTCACGGTACCGGCCGGCGTGGGCTACCGATCGCCGGGCGCGATCGCGGTTGAGGGCGATGCGTCGTCGGCGTCGTACTTCCTCGCGGCAGGCGCAATCGCGGGCGGGCCCATCCGAGTCGTTGGCGTCGGGCGCGACAGTATCCAGGGCGACGTGGCGTTCGCTGACGCGCTGACCGCGATGGGCGCGAATGTCACGATGGCCGCCGATTGGATCGAAGTGCGAGGCGTGGGCCACGATCATGGCCGGCTCGAAGCGGTCGACATGGATTTCAATTTGATCCCTGACGCGGCAATGACGATCGCGGTGTGCGCATTGTTTGCGCGCGGCACGACGAGGCTGCGCAACATCGGCAGTTGGCGCGTGAAGGAAACGGACCGAATCGCGGCGATGGCCACCGAACTGCGCAAGGTTGGCGCGACGATCGAGGAGGGCGAGGACTTCCTCGTCGTCACCCCGCCGGCTCAGCTCACGCCGAACGCGGCGATCGACACTTACGACGATCACCGCATGGCCATGTGCTTCTCGCTCGTTTCGCTCGGCGGCGTGCCGGTTCGCATCAACGACCCAAAGTGCGTCGGCAAGACGTTTCCCGATTATTTCGACCGCTTCAAGACACTCGTGCGCGGTTGACCGCCTGATCCATCAAATAAAGTGCCTTCACGTTCAATGCGTCCGCTGTCGATCGGAGTTAGCGCCTTAGCGTTTGCTCCGGTCCGATGCAAAGCTGCTCCCCGAGGGGGCGGCCGGTACGCTAGGGCGGCCTGGCGCGTGCCAACATGAAACCGACTCGCCCGTTTCACCAAACTCCCGTCATCGCCATCGATGGCCCGACCGCCTCCGGGAAGGGCACCGTCGCGGCGATCGTCGCCGCTCGGCTCGGCTTTCATTTGCTCGACAGCGGTGCGCTGTACCGGCTCGCCGCGCTGGCGAGCGTGCGCTACGAGGTGGCGCCGAGCGACGATGAAGCGCTGGCCGCGCTCGTCGGCGATCTGCACATCACATTTCGGGAAGGCTGCGCGCAGCTCGACGGCGTCGATGTTTCGAGCGACATCCGCGCCGAGGAAATCGGCAACCGCGCCTCGGCGATCGCCGTCCATCAAAAGGTGCGGGCCGCGCTGGTGGCGCGCCAGCGGGCGTTTCGCAAGGAGCCGGGGCTCGTCGCGGACGGCCGTGACATGGGCACGGTCATCTTTCCGGATGCACATCTGAAGGTGTTTTTGACGGCGAGTGTCGAGGCCCGTGCGACCAGGCGGTATAAGCAATTGATCCAAAAAGGCTTTTCTGCTAATATGGATGACTTGCTCCGGGATTTGCACGAGCGCGACGAACGCGATAGTAATCGCGCCGCCGCACCGCTCAAGCCCGCGGCAGATGCAAAGCTGCTCGACACCTCGGCGCTTTCGATCGATCAAGCGGTCGACGAAGTGGTGAAGTGGTATCGAGAGCGGTAGGTGCTTAGGAAGTGCCGGCGGCAATTTCCGGTGGCACTGTCCAAGCGTGGCGTTAACCCTTAACCCCGTATGGCATTCGCATCGATCTCGCAGCATGCCCGGTCGTGGTGACCGGCCCTGACAGCGAAGCCATGCAATTACGCATTTTTATGTCCGACCTGCAAACCTCCAACCCGAACACCGAATCTTTCGCGGCCCTCTTCGAAGAGTCGCTGACCAAGCAAGACATGCGCGCCGGCGAAGTGATCTCCGCCGAAGTCGTGCGTGTCGACCACAACTTCGTGGTCGTCAACGCGGGTCTCAAGTCCGAAGCCTACATTC
>CAYRLJ010000186.1:0-4298 GCA_964425025.1 uncultured Burkholderia sp.
TTCCACCGAAATAGAACGGCACGTTCCAGCGCAGCACCAAAAACTCGGGCAGCAGACAGACGAACACGATGTAGATCGCACCGGCCAGCGTCAGACGCGTGAGGATGCGGTCGATATATCGTGCGGTCTGGTCGCCGGGACGAATACCCGGAACGAACGCGCCGCTCTTCTTCAGGTTGTCGGCCGTCTCTCTGCTGTTGAACACCAGCGCGGTGTAGAAGAAGCAGAAGAACACGATCGCCAACGCGTACAGCAACACATACACGGGCTGGCCAGGCTTCAGTGCCTCGGCCACGTTGTGCAGCGTATCGGTGAGCCAGCCACCACGCGTACCCGAGCTGAACCAATTGAGGATCGTTGCCGGGAACAGGATGATCGACGATGCGAAGATCGGCGGAATCACGCCCGACATGTTCAGCTTGAGCGGCAAGTGTGACGACTGTCCGCCGTAAATCTTGTTACCGACCTGGCGCTTCGCGTAGTTCACGAGGATCTTGCGTTGACCGCGCTCGATGAACACCACGAGGTAGGTCACGGCAGCGATCAGCGCGACCACGACAATCGCCGTGAACGGATGCATCGAACCCGACTGCACGAGCGAGACGAGCCCACCCACTGCGTTCGGGAAACCCGCTGCGATCCCGCCGAAGATGATGATCGAGATCCCGTTGCCGAGCCCGCGTTCCGTGATCTGCTCACCGAGCCACATCAGGAACATCGTACCCGTCACGAGCGTCACGACCGTCGTCAGGCGGAACACCACACCCGGGTCGATCACAAGGCCCGGCTGGTTCTCAAGCGCGACGGCAATGCCGAACGCCTGGAACGTCGCCAGCAAGACCGTGAAGATCCGCGTGTACTGCGTGATCTTGCGCTGCCCTGCCTGACCTTCCTTCTTCAACGCTTCCAGCTGAGGCGACACGATCGCTAGCAGCTGCATGATGATCGACGAGGAGATGTACGGCATGATCCCCAACGCGAAAATCGTGAACCGCGACAGCGCGCCACCCGAGAACATGTTGAACATGCCCAGGATGCCGCCCGATTGGCTCTGGAACAGCTTCGCCAATTGATCCGGGTCGATCCCCGGCACCGGAATGTGCGCGCCGATGCGATAGACGACCAGCGCCAGCAGCAGAAATACTGCACGCCGACGCAAGTCACCGAACTTCGCCGTGCTCTTACCGGTTTTTGCGAGACTCGGGCTGTTAGCCAAGTACCTTCTCCGATACAAATGCCATTGACGGCAATCGGCTTTTCACGCGATCGAAAGCCAGTTACTCGGCAAACGAGCCGCCGGCCGCTTCGATCGCGGCGCGTGCGCCCTTCGTCGCACCGAGGCCCTTCACGACGATCTTGCGCGAGATCTCGCCCGTGGCGATGATCTTGGCGCTTCTCGTCAGTTCACCGACGAGGCCGGCTTGCTTCAACGCGAGCAAGTCGATTTCGTCGACGGGCAGCGCTTGCAGATCGCCGAGGCGCACTTCGCCGACGAATTCCTTCGTCAGCGACGTGAAGCCGCGCTTGGGCAGACGACGTTGCAGCGGCATTTGACCGCCTTCGAAGCCGACCTTATGAAAGCCGCCCGAACGCGATTTTTGGCCTTTGTGACCACGACCGGCCGTCTTGCCGAGGCCGGAGCCGATACCGCGGCCGACGCGACGCTTCGCATGCTTGGCGCCTTCAGCCGGCTTTAGGTTATTCAAATCCATATTCAACTCCTCGAGTCCCTGGTCCGCGCTTAGGCGATGACCTTAACAAGGTACGAAACCTTGTCGATCATGCCGCGCACGGCGGGCGTGTCTTGCAGTTCGCTGACCGAGTTGAGTCGGCGCAGGCCCAGGCCACGCACCGTGGCACGGTGCGATTCGCGGGTCCCAATCAGGCTCTTGACGAGCTGAACCTTGACAGTTTTATCAGACATGGTGACCACCTAGGCGTTAGCCCAAAATATCTTCGACCGACTTGCCGCGCTTCGCAGCGATGTCACCCGGCGTCGACTGCTTGCGCAGCCCGTCGAGCGTGGCACGCACGAGGTTATACGGGTTCGTCGAACCGTGGCTCTTCGCGACGACGTTCTGCACGCCCATCACGTCGAACACTGCGCGCATCGGGCCGCCGGCGATCACACCGGTACCGTCCTTCGCCGGAGCGAGCAGAACAACCGACGCGCCATGCTTGCCGTGCACTTCGTGCTGCAGCGTGCCGTTCTTCAGCGGCACCTTGAACATGTTGCGGCGAGCTTGTTCCATCGCCTTTTGCACGGCAACGGGCACTTCCTTAGCCTTGCCCTTGCCCATGCCGACGCGGCCGTCACCGTCACCAACCACGGTCAGTGCGGCGAAACCGAGAATCCGGCCGCCCTTCACCACCTTGGTCACTCGGTTGACCGAGATCATCTTTTCGCGAAGGCCGTCGTCGCGTTCGTCAGCCTGAACTTTCGCTTGCATCTTTGCCATGACGAATTCCTTCCCTTAGAACTTGAGCCCGGCTTCGCGCGCCGCATCGGCCAGCGCTTTCACGCGGCCGTGGTAGCGAAAGCCCGAGCGATCGAAGGCGACGGATTCGACGCCGGCAGCCTTAGCTTTTTCAGCGATACGCTTGCCGATCAGCGTGGCGGCAGCAACATTGCCACCCTTGCCCGATTGGTCAGCCAGTTGCGCACGCACTTCAGCTTCGAGCGTCGACGCGCTGGCGAGCACCTTGGTGCCGCAGGGCGAGAACACTTGCGCATAAATGTGCGTGTTCGTGCGGTGCACGGCAAGGCGCGCGACCTGCAGTTCGGCGATCTTGATACGCGTCTGACGAGCGCGGCGCAGGCGAGATTGAGTCTTATCCATGATTGCGCACCCTTACTTCTTCTTCGTTTCTTTGAGGATCACCACCTCGTCGGCATAGCGCACGCCCTTGCCCTTGTAGGGCTCCGGCGGACGGTAGCCGCGCACTTCGGCAGCGACTTGGCCGACTTTCTGCTTGTCGATCCCCTTGATCACGATTTCCGTTTGCGACGGGGTTTCAGCCTTCACGCCTTCCGGCATTTGGTGCACCACAGGGTGCGAGAAACCCAGCGACAGGTTCAGCTTGTCGCCTTGCGCTTGCGCACGATAACCCACGCCGACGAGGGTGAGCTTGCGCTCAAAACCCTTCGTCGCGCCGAGCACCATGTTCGCGACGATCGCGCGCATCGTGCCCGACATCGCGTTCGCTTCGCGGCTGTCGTCAACGGGCTCGAACTTCAGGACCGCGCCGTCGACAACGATGTTCACCAGCTTGTTCAGCCGCTGCGAAATCGTGCCGAGCGAGCCCTTCACCGTAATGAGGCCGCCATCGACCTTCACTTCGGCGCCAGAGAGCGCGACCGGGTTTTTACCTACTCGAGACATGTTTCTTCTCCTCTTTCGGCGTTAAGCGACGTAGCAGATGACTTCGCCGCCGACGCCAGTGGCGCGGGCTTTGCGGTCGGTCATCACACCCTTGGGCGTCGAAACGATCGCGACGCCGAGGCCATTCATGACCTGCGGAATGTCGTTGCGACCACGGTACACGCGCAGACCCGGCTTCGAGACGCGCTCGAGGCGCTCGATGACCGGACGACCAGCGTAGTACTTCAACGCGATGTTCAATTCCGACTTCGCGCCTTCCGACTTCACTGCGAAGTCGTCGATGTAACCTTCATCCTTCAAGACTTGCGCAATCGCCACCTTGACCTTGGACGAGGGCATCGCCACCGTAACCTTCTCGACCATCTGCGCGTTGCGGATGCGAGTCAGCATATCGGCGATAGGATCACTCATGCTCATTTATGTTTCTCCTATTACCAGCTCGCCTTCGTCAGGCCGGGGATCTCGCCGCGGAATGCGATTTCGCGAATCTTGTTACGCGCAAGTCCGAACTTACGGAACGTGCCACGCGGACGACCCGTGATCGCGCAGCGATTGCGCTTGCGCGTCGGGTTCGCGTTACGGGGCAGTTGTTGCAGCTCGAGGCGAGCCTCATAGCGCTCTTCTTCCGACTTCGATTGGTCGTCGATGATCGCCTTCAGCGCTTCACGCTTCGGTGCAAACTTCGCCGCCAAGCGGGCGCGCTTCTTTTCACGTTCGATCAGTGCCAGTTTAGCCACGGTAACCTCAGTTTCTGAACGGGAACTTGAAGCTGGCGAGCAGTGCCTTGGCTTCTTCGTCGGTCTTCGCGGTGGTCGTGATGCTGATGTTCAGCCCACGCAGCGCGTCGATCTTGTCGTAATCGATCTCGGGGAAAATGATCTGCTCTTTCACACCGATGTTGTAGTTGCCGCGACC
>CAYRLJ010000187.1:0-4234 GCA_964425025.1 uncultured Burkholderia sp.
CCCAATTGCGCGCCTCCGTCACGAGCGGCACCGTGCTCGATCGCCGCCCGCCGAAGATGAATGCGTCGATGGGCACGCCCGCCGGATTCTCCCAATCAGGATCGACCGACGGACATTGAGATGCAGGCGCAGTGAAACGCGCGTTCGGGTGCGCAGCCTTGCGCCCCGTTTCCTTCGCGATTTCGGGCGTCCAATCGTTGCCTTGCCAATCGATGAGATGCGCGGGCGGCGTGTCGGTCATGCCTTCCCACCACACATCGCCGTCATCGGTCAAAGCTACGTTCGTGAAAATCACGTTAGCCTTGAGCGTCGCCATGGCGTTGTAGTTCGTCTTCTCGCTCGTGCCCGGCGCGACGCCGAAATACCCGGCCTCCGGATTGATCGCGTAGAGACGCCCGTCGTTGCCGGGCTTGATCCAGGCGATGTCGTCGCCGATCGTCGAGATCGACCACCCGTCCATCGCGCGCGGCGGAATCAACATCGCGAAGTTCGTTTTGCCGCAAGCCGACGGGAACGCCGCGGCCACGCGGTATTTTCGGCCTTCGTCGGATGTCACGGTCAGCACCAGCATGTGCTCGGCGAGCCAGCCCTCGCGCCGCCCCATCGTCGAAGCGATCCGTAGAGCGAAGCATTTCTTGCCGAGCAGCGCGTTGCCGCCGTAGCCCGAGCCGAAACTCCAGATCTCGCGCGCCTCGGGAAAATGAACGATGTACTTGGTCGGATTGCAGGGCCAGGAGACATCTGCCTCATCCGCGGCGAGCGGCGCCCCGACCGAATGCACACAGGGGACGAACTCGCCGTCGGTGCCGAGCACGTCGTAGACTTTGCGCCCCATGCGCGTCATGATCCGCATATTGACGACAACGTAGGGACTATCGGTCAACTCAACGCCGATATGCGCGATCGGCGAACCGAGCGGCCCCATCGAAAACGGCACGACATAGAGCGTGCGGCCGCGCATCGAACCGTCGAAGAGACCTTCGAGTGTCGCGCGCATGTCGGAGGGCTCCATCCAGTTGTTCGTCGGGCCCGCATCGTCGCGGTGCTCGGCGCAAATGAACGTGCGATCCTCGACGCGTGCAACGTCGGAAGGATCGGAGCACGCGAGATACGAGTTCGGACGCTTTTCCTGGTTCAACCGCTTGAGCGTGCCGGCCGCAACCATCGACTCGCACAGACGATCGTTTTCCTCCTGCGAGCCGTCGCACCAGACGACGCGGTCGGGTTTCGTCAGGGCAGCGATGCGCTGAACCCAGTCGATCAGTTTGCCGTGTTTGACGAAAGCAGGCGCTTCAAGAATGGCGGCGCCTCCAAAGGCGGAATGGTTCATCGAGCAGTCTCCGTTTTGTCATCGTTAAAAGGGAAACGGGCTTGGCTCGCTGACGCTGCATGCGAGAGGCGCGTTCGTACGCGTACGCTGAGCGTTCGTACGAATGCGTCAGGAGCGGGACAGCTTGCCTTCGAGCGCGCGGCACGCACGCGTCTTGCGTGCGGACCCGCGCGAGCGGCGTGCGCGAGCAAATCGCGGCTTGCGCGCCGGCGCGACAAGCTGTTAAAAAGAAGCGGTCCTGGCTAGTGAAGGCCGTGGGCATCGTGATGGAGCCGATCGCATCGCTCATGCCAGCTTTGCTCCTATGACCGTTGGAACTGAGAAGCATATCACTGCGTCTATTGTGTACATCGTGCACTGCAAAACTACACCCACTAGCTTATGAAGATTGCCATTCTCGACGATTACCAAGACGCCGTCCGCAAACTCGATTGCTTTCAGTTACTGACCGACCATGATGTCAAGGTGTTCAATAACACGGTACGCGGCCTCGGGCAGTTGGCCAGCCGGCTCGCGGAAGTCGACGCTTTGGTGCTGATCCGGGAACGCACGCGCGTCACGTCGCAGTTGCTAGACAAGATCCCACATCTGCGGATGATCAGCCAGACCGGCAAAGTATCGAATCACATCGACCTGGCCGCTTGTACGGAGCGTGGGATTGCCGTTCTCGAAGGCGTCGGCTCGCCCATTGCGCCGGCCGAGCTAACGTGGGCGCTCATTATGGCGGCGCAGCGCCGCATCCCCCAATACGTCGCGAACCTGAAACAAGGCGCCTGGCAGCAATCGGGCTTGAAGACATCGGCGCTGCCGCCGAACTTCGGCCTTGGCACCGTGCTGCGCGGTCATACCCTTGGCATCTGGGGGTACGGCAAGATCGGGCGCATCGTCGCAGGTTACGGCAAGGCTTTCGGCATGCGCGTACTGATTTGGGGCCGCGAGCATTCGCTCGACGCCGCGAAAGCCGACGGCTATGAAGTGGCGGCAAGCCGCGAGACGTTGTTCGAGCAGAGCGATGTCTTGACGCTGCATTTGCGCTTGCACGACGACACGCGCGGCATCGTGAAGCAAGCCGATCTGTTGCGTATGAAGTCGACAGCGCTGTTCGTCAATACGAGCCGCGCCGAGCTGCTTGAAGACAACGCTCTCGTCAACGCGCTGTCGCACAATCGGCCGGGCATGGTCGCCATCGATGTCTACGAGAGCGAGCCCATCCTGCAAGGCTATGGGCTGTTGCGGATGGAGAACGTGATCTGCACGCCGCATATCGGCTACGTCGAGCGCGAAAGCTATGAGCTTTACTTCAGCGCGGCGTTCAAGAACATCCTCGCCTTCGATGAAGGCGACTCGTCCAACGTCGTCAATCCGGAAGCGTTGAGCGTCGGGCGACGGCGCTGAGGGTTCGGCCGTCGATCGTCTCGGGTGCGTCACGAGGGCGGCGGGTTTGCCGGCGTCGGCCGAGCCGTGCTGCTCGCCGCTTACGCTTGCCGCGCGCCGAGTGCTTCGATTTCAGGCAGGCGGGCGAGAAACGCCTCGCCATCGGTACGACCCAGGTCGTACGCGGGCCGCATCAACGCGGGCTGCGTGTAGTCCCAGCTCGAGATCGGCACTTTGCGCGACGGCTGAACATATAGGCGCTGCTGATTACCGTGCGATACGACGAACGTTTGCGGACGCGGATAGCGGCGCGTGACCATGACGAGCACGCGGCCCGGCGTATCGTCGAGCGCGCCGACGGGGACGTTGTCGACCATGCCGCCGTCGAGCACTGCGCGGCCATCGCGCTTCAAGACCGGTGTGAACGGCGGCGTGCACGACGACTGCAGAATCAGATCGGCCAGCTCATCGACGACGATGCAGTCTTGCGCACGCACGAATTCAGGCCGAAAGCCGAGCGTACGGCCGAGCGTTGGGTGCAGCACTTTACGTACGTGCTTATCGATGTTGTAGGCGACGAGACCGGCTGCCACTGACGCGCGTGCGCCGAGCCAGCGTGGGACGCGCGATAGGCCTACGCGGATCTCGGGTGCGCCGGCTAGCTTGGCGAACGGCTCGCCGTAGATGTCGAGCAGCGCTTGGCGATAGATCGTGTAGTGCGGGAACACGGCGGCGCCGCGCCGCCAGAGGTTGCCCCAATAAACGTTCTTCTTGTTGTGGCGCAGTGCGTCTTCGTAATAGCGCATGACCCATTGCGAGTCGCGCGTGTACAGCATGCAAGCCGTGGCCGCTCCGGCCGAAATGGCCGTGATGACGCGCGGCGCGAGCGCGAGTTCGGGCTGGACGACGTCCCAGAAGCCGGCCTGCCACCAACAGCGATTGCCGCCGCCTGCGAACACGACCTGATCGAACATGAGGATTCCTTCTTTCGGCGAGCGCCGCGCGAGGGCCGGCTCCTTAGTTGACGAGTGCGTAGGTGGTCGTTGCGTGAACGGCCATCTTGCCTTCCTCGTCGACGAGTTCGATTTCGCCAAAGACAAGATTGCGTCCCATGCGAAGCACGCGCGCGGTCACGAGCACGTCGCCTTTACGCACGGCGCGCATGAAGTTGATGTTGAGCGAGACAGTCGTCATCGGACGGAACTCGCCAAGCGCCGCGGAGATGGCGACGATCATGGCCGTATCGGCCGCCGCCATGAACACTTGACCGCAGATGACGCCGCCCGAGTGGCGGAATTCGCCGGAAAACGGCAGCCGCATTGTGGCGCTTTCGTCGGAAACGGCGACGGGTTTTAGCGCCAGCGAGCGGACCCATGGTGCCAGGACACGATCGAGCAGATCGAGGATGGCGGATTCTGTCATGCGTTTGTCTCCTTGGGCGGGGCGGCGATGTCCGTCGGTGCGGCGCACTCGCTCGGGCTTTGTGCGCGGCGCTTGGCATCGCGCGGGGTGTGGCGGTGTGGCGGTGTG
>CAYRLJ010000188.1:0-4197 GCA_964425025.1 uncultured Burkholderia sp.
TTGTGGTAGGAGAACATGCGCGCTCAATCTCTTCGGGCCAGACGGGCTCGCGGCAGGTCAACTGCGAGACGTAATACGCGACCGCTAGAATGAACGTCGGTATTGCGGCTACCACCATCACGAGCCACATCACTGGATTCCCTGAATTCATGAGGTCTGACGCACCGTCGAACTGCAATTTCAGCGCATTGCGGAACGAGACTTCCGTCGTGAGGAACTGGGCGACTGGCGGCACAGACGATGGACCTTCTTCCATAAACCGTCGATAGTATTCGAAGTCTTTATACAGTTCCCCCATCACCCGCTGGCCGGCCGGGGTGTTTTCATCAAACGCCAGGTCTACGTACTTTCCGATTGAGAACGTGTCTACAACGAGCCCCTTGTCGTTCAGGACGAGGCAACGGACGACACGCGGTGCAGTTCCTCCGAGGCCGGCTTTGGGTTTGCGCTCAACGTACAAGAAGGCGTTGTCCCACGGAACTGAGAGAACGCCTCCCGGACCGTTGTGGCGGAATGCGTAGATCGTGCGGTCAGACCTATTGAACCGTATCGGCTTTCGGGTGTAATTGAAACAATCGACCAGAAGCGCTCGCACTGTTATCGCAAGCCCTCCTATGCAAGCCAATGTGAAAAGGACCAGAAGAACATAAACAGTACCCTCCTCGCTCTTGACTCGAACGGCCATAGGCATATGCGTCCCAAGCCACAAAAACATAGCGATGAGGCCCAAAAAAGCGAGACCAGCGGTCGAAAATGTAAGCAACCCCCAACCCTTCTCGCGATAAAGCCCATCGCACACCTCAAGGTAAGTCTCGTTCGCCTTGAATACGGTGCCCATGCTTTTGGCCCCCTCTGCGCATGGTTTGTCCACGTGCAGCCGTGCCGATGTTTCCTTATCCGAAACCGGTCGGTTGAGCTTGTAACGGGAGTGTCCATCAAAAGCCATGCTGGCTCCAATCAAGAGAAGACTGCCAAGAACGCCTTCCGGTCTTCGTCCAGGCGTTCGAATCTTTCGTCGCGCGACTTAATACCAAAAAAGCATTGCTCAAGCCAATCATAAGCCTCGCGGCCCTTGAAATAATTAATCAACACGCCGATGAGAGCAGCAAGGATGAGTAGAGGCAACGTCAGCGCACTTCCCAGGAATGCGGCGACGACCAAGCCTGCCCCGACAGCCGCTGACGTGCTGTAGAGTGCGAACATAAGTACATTGCCCTGCGTAATTTCATCGAATGCGTGATACGCATCAATGGCAACTGAAACGAGCCCGACCACCGCTCCGCCATACCTACCAACAATTCTCAGGAAGCGGCCGAACTTAGCTAGGCGCTCCGACAGCTCGACGCCGCCCTTCTCTAACTGCTCGAGCGCAGACCCGCCATACTGGGCAACACTCGCCACCAGCCCGGCGACGGCATTATCGAACTTAATGCCATTCTCCGTCGCGTTAAACCGGTTCGACTTCTTCAGCTCTTCCCGCGCCAACCGCAGGTTGATAGCATTAAAAATCGCCCCGATGCCAGCAAATGCCGGTTCGCCTCTGGCCATCAGCCGAAACTTCGGCATGTAGATGTTTTCAACGACATCGGGCGTGAGCGTCGACGCGGCCATTTGCTTCGATATGCTAGGCGTGCCCTTGACGCTGGACAACGCCGCGGCTTCCTCCGCAGCGCTTCGAACGGGCACGAACTGCTTGACCTTCACTTCCCAATCCTTGTCGCCCGCAGGCGCCGCCTTGTCGCGCAGCTTCGTTTGCAAATCCTGCACATCGATTCGCTGCCGCCCCGGCATCATCTCCTGCATCTGCCGCGCGATGTAGTTGTTAGCGCCGGAGTGATACTGACCCACTCGCCGAGGTAAACCTGACCCACCTCGGGGGAGCAAGATGGCGGTTTTTTGCCGCCGATGCTGAGTCAGGAGCAAGCAGTGGAAATTAAGGTGTTGGCAAGACGGGGAATGGGCGTCCGGGAGATTGCAAGGCAGAGGGGCATCTCGCGCAACACGGTGCGTCGCTATTTGCGCGACGAACAGGCGAGGCACTACAAGCAGCGTGAGCCGCGCGCTACGAAGCTCGAGCCGTTTAAGAGTTATGTGCTCGAACGCGTAGCAGCAGCGCGGCCGCACTGGATTCCGGCGACGGTGTTGCTTCGTGAACTGCGTGACGCCGGGTACGAAGGCGGCATCAGTCAGTTGAAGGCGTTTCTAGCGCCGCACAAGCGCGCCCAAGCGGAACCGGTGGTTCGCTTCGAGACGGCGCCGGGCAGGCAGATGCAGGCTGACTTTACGGTCATTCGCCGGGGTCGCTCACCGCTGCTGGCGTTGGTGGCGACGCTGGGTTACAGCCGTGCGAGCTTCGTGCGCTTCACCGCCGGCAAGGATGCGACGACACTGTGCGAGTGCCTTCGCGAAGCGTTCTTCCACTTCGGTGGCACGCCGGAGCAAGTGCTGTTCGATAACGCGAAGTCGGTGATTGTCGAGCGCGATGCATTCGGCGAAGGGCAGCATCGATGGAATACGCAATTGCTTGCACTGGCGGAAACGTACGGCTTCACGCCGAAGGTATGCCGCCCCTATCGAGCCAAGACCAAGGGCAAAGTCGAACGTTTTAACCGCTATTTGAAGGAGAGTTTCGTCGTGCCGCTCGCTGCCACCCTCAAGCAATCGGGGCTGATGTTGGATGTCGACGCCGCGAACGCGCACATCGGGCGATGGCTCACGGAAGTCGCCAACGTGCGCGTGCATGCGACGACGCGCGAGCGCCCGGCCGCAAAGCTGATGCTTGAGCAAGCGTCGTTGCTGCAGCTGCCAGCAACGACGATGGCGCCCTTGCCGACGGCGCCTCGGCCACGCCGAGTGTTGCCGCGTGAGAGCCTGCAACATCCGCTGGCGGTGTACGACGCGCTGCTGGAGGTGGCCGCATGAATTTGCAGCACGAACGCATTGCCGGCCTATGCACGCAGCTCAAGCTCGACTGTATGGCCCGCGATTGGGGCTCGCTCGCGCAGCACGCGGCAACGCGCGATGCGAGCTTGGCCGACTTCCTGGAGCAACTGCTACAGGCGGAATTCGATGCGCGCGAAGAACGTAAGCGGCAGACGCTCACGAAGCTCGCATCGTTGCCGAGCATCAAGACATTGGAGCAATACGACTTTGCCTTCGCCAGCGGCGCACCGCGAGCGCAGATTCAAGAGTTAGCCAGCTTGGCGTTCATCGAGCGCGCCGAGAATGTGGTGCTGCTCGGGCCGAGCGGTGTTGGCAAGACGCATATTGCGAGTGCGCTTGCCTATCGCGCGACGCAAGCGGGCATCAAGACGCGGTTCATCACGGCCGCCGACTTGATGATGCAACTGGCGACGGCGCGGCAGCAGAATCGACTGAAGGAGTTCTTCAATCGAGCGGTTGTCGGGCCGAGACTACTCGTAATTGACGAAATCGGCTATTTGCCGTTCGGGCGCGAGGAAGCGGACCTGTTCTTCAACGTCGTCGCCAAGCGCTACGAGCGCGGTGCCATTGTGTTGACGAGCAACTTGCCATTTACGCAATGGGCTTCGGCGTTCGCCGACGACCAGACGCTGACGGCAGCGATGCTCGACAGGCTGCTACATCACGCGCACATCGTGCAAATCAGCGGCGAGAGTTACCGCTTGAAGGACAAGCGGAAAGCTGGGCAAACGAGCACGCGGGCGGGCGCGAAGGCAGCCGCTTGATAAGGGCCCGGGTGGGTCAGGTTTACTTCGGCGACTTGCCGAAAAGTGGGTCAGATTTCAATCGGCGTTGACATGTAGTGGACCCACTGGTTAGGCGAACCCCATAGGGCTTTGAACTCGAACAGTTTTTTCGTCCGCATGCACATCGCCGCGCAGATTATCTTGGCGGCCGCCGCGTCCACGCCCGAACTCACCGCTTCGACAATCGGACCGCCCGCCTGTTGCAGAAGATGAGCGACCGAGCCGGCGAGGGCGCGCGAGAGGCTCGGGTCCGCAAGTTTCTCGACCTCCTCAATCTTGAGTCAGCCAAGCCTGGTGGTCCTGCGATAGCGGCACGAGTGTACTCGTCAGCTCTTGCTTCAACGCCTCGGCTATGCGCTGCTTGAAATCGACAAAGGAGGACATATAAACGGGGCGCATTCTAAGCCGGTTAGTCAGGTTCCACGCCCGCAGCGCATTTGACGATTTGACGCGAGCAGTGCAGTTAGCC
>CAYRLJ010000189.1:0-4074 GCA_964425025.1 uncultured Burkholderia sp.
ACGGTCGTGAATTCCATGATTACCGGTTCGTCGTTAGCTCATCAATCAGGCGTGGCGGTGGCAGGCGCTGCCAAGCGGCGCACGGCTGCCAGCGGCGGAGCCGACCGCCGCATCACCCCAACTACGCGTCGAGCAAGTACGTCAAATGCTGATCAACGGTACGGCGCGTCGGCAGCTTTGGCTGCGGCGATCTCCGTTTCGTAGCGATCGCCCACCGCCAGCAACATGTCCTTCGTGAAGTACAAGTCGCCGCGCTTTTCGCCGTGATACTCGAGGATGCTCGTCTCGACGATCGAATCGACGGGGCAGCTTTCTTCGCAAAAACCACAGAAGATGCACTTGGTCAGATCGATGTCGTAGCGCGTCGTACGGCGCGTGTTGTCCGCGCGCACTTCCGACTCGATCGTGATGGCCAGTGCCGGGCACACCGCTTCGCACAGCTTGCAGGCGATGCAGCGCTCTTCGCCGTTTTCATAGCGGCGCAGCGCGTGCAGGCCACGGAACCGCGGCGACAGCGGCGTCTTTTCCTCGGGGAACTGCACCGTGAACTTGCGCCGGAACGTGTAGCGTCCCGTCAGCGCGAGCCCCTTGAGCAGCTCGGTCAGGAAAAACGTCTTGAAGAAGTTTTGGATAGCACTCATTTCGCTCGCCCTTTATTTCCAGATGTTCAGCGGCGACATGATCCAGAAGCCGACCACGATGACCCACAAAATGCACACGGGCAGGAAGATCTTCCAACCGAGACGCATGATCTGGTCATAGCGATAGCGCGGGAACGTCGCACGGGCCCAAATGAACACCGACAACAGAAGGAACACCTTCAGCACGAGCCAGAAGATGCCGGGGATGAAGGACAAGAATCCGAACGGGGCGCTCCAACCGCCGAGGAACAGCGTCGCCGCCAGCGCCGAGATCACGATCATGTTGATGTACTCGGCGAGGAAGAACAGCGCGAACGCCATCCCCGAGTAATCGATCATGTGGCCGGCCACGATTTCCGACTCCCCTTCCACGACGTCGAACGGGTGGCGGTTCGTTTCGGCGATGCCCGAAATGAAGTAGACGACGAATACCGGCAGAAGCGGCAGCCAGTTCCACGAGAGGAACGTGATGCCGTGCCCGGCGAAGAAGCCCCGTTCTTGCGAGCCGACGATGGCCGACAGGTTCAAGCTACCCGAAGTCATCAGCACGACGACAAGGGCAAAGCCCATCGACACTTCGTACGAGACCATCTGCGCCGCAGCCCGCATCGAGCCGAGGAACGCGTACTTCGAGTTCGAGGCCCAGCCGGCGAGAATCACGCCGTACACGCCGATCGACGAAATCGCGATCACGTAGAGCAGGCCCGCGTTGATGTCGCCGAGCACCGCTTTCGCTTGGAAAGGGATCACGGCCCATACCGCGAAGGCCGGCACCACGGTCATGACAGGCGCGATCAGATAGAGCCAGCGGCTTGCGGCCGTCGGCTGAATCACTTCCTTGAGCAGCAGCTTCAAGACGTCGGCAATCGGCTGCAGCAAGCCTGCCGGACCGACGCGGTTCGGCCCGATGCGCACGTGCATCCAGCCGATGAGCTTACGTTCCCAAAGAATCAGGTACGCCACGCAAAGCAGGATCACGACGGCGACGACGACGATGCGCACGAGCGCCCACACCGTGGGCCACGCCGCACCGAGCGCCTCTACGCCGCCTGCGTTGATCGTATCGAACAAGCTCATTTACGCCTTCTCCACCACGAGTTCACCGAACAAGCCGCCGAGCGCCGCGCCAAGCTGCGTGCCCGCCGATACGCGCACAGCCGTTTCCGCGAGCGCCGCATCGCGCGTCGCGCCGGCTTGTACCGTGCGATCGCCCTGGCGCACACGCACCGTGTCGCCTTCCTTCAAGCCGAGCTTGTCGAACAATGCTGCCGGCAGCCCGATCGCGTTCGCCGTACGTGCGGCCATCGTCAAATGCAGCGACGGAGCGCGGCGCACGAGCGCATCGGCGTGATAGATCGCCACGTCGGCGATACGTTCGAGCGCACCATCCGTTTTCGCTTGAGCGCTCCGTGCCACCGCCGTATTCGTGCGGTTGTTCAGGCGCGCAGTCTCGACGCCCACGGGCAGTGCCGCGGCGCGCACTTCTTCGACCGTGTCGTATTCGAAACCCGACAAGCCGAGCACGTTGCCGAGCACACGCAGCACCTTCCAACCCGGACGCGTTTCGCCGAGCGGACGCACCACGCCGTTGAACGCTTGCAGCGTGCCTTCCGCGTTGACGAACGCACCGGCCGTTTCCGTGAACGGGGCGATCGGCAGCAGAACGTCGGCGTAATCGAGGCCCGTCTTGAACGGCGACAATACAACGACCGTTTCCGCTTGGCCCAGCGCGGCAAGCGCCTGTGCCGGGTGCGCCGTATCGAATTCGGGTTCGAGGTTCAGCAGCACGTAGCCCTTGCGCGGTTGCTCGTAGGCAGCGCGGGCGTCATGGCCCTGCGCGCCGGGCAACGCGCCGACGAGGTGTGCGCCGACCGTGTTCGCCGCTTCCGTGAGGAAGCCGAACGTCGCGCCCGTTTGCTCGGCAATCCACTGCGCCAACGCGTGAATGCGCGAGAACTCGGGATGCTGGACGGCGCTGTTGCCGATCAGCACGGCACGGCGCTCGCCGTTCGTGAGCGCGGCGGCCACTTCTTGCGCGGCGGCCGTAGCTTGAACGCCCGCTGCGCCTTCGGGCAGCGCGGCGCCACGTGCCTGCGCAACCGCGGCGGCGATGCCGGCCAGCGTGTCGACCCATGCCATTGGCGCGGCCACGATCGTCTTTGCCGTCGGGATCAGCGAGTTGTCGCCCGTGGCGTGCAACAGATGCAGCTTCGCGCCGCTGCGAGCGGCTTGCCGCAGCCGCGCAGCCATCAACGGATGATCGCGGCGCAGGAACGAGCCGATCACGAATGCGGAGTCGATCGTCGACAGATCGGCGAGCGGCATGCCGAGCCACGGCGTACCTTCGCGCGTGGACGAAAAATCGGACTGACGCAGACGGAAGTCGACGTTCGGCGTGCCGATCGCTTGCGCGAGTTGTTTGAGCAGGAACAGCTCTTCGATCGTGCTGTGGGCGCTACCCAGCAGCGCGAGCGCGTTCGCGCCGTGGTCAGCCGCGACGCCCTTCAGGCTCTTCGCGACGTATTCGAGCGCCGTTTGCCAGTCGGTTTCAATCCACTTCCCGCCTTGCTTGAGCATCGGCGCCGTCAAGCGCTCGTCGCTGTTCAAGCCTTCGTAGGAGAAGCGGTCCTTATCGGAGATCCAGCACTCGTTGATCGCTTCGTTTTCGAGCGGCAACGCGCGCATGACGCGATTGTTCTTGCTCTGCACGACGAGGTTCGCACCGACGGAATCGTGCGGGCTCACCGACTTGCGGCGCGAGAGCTCCCACGTACGGGCGCTGTAGCGGAACGGCTTGCTCGTGAGCGCGCCGACCGGGCACAGATCGATCATGTTGCCCGAGAGTTCCGAGTCGACCGTCTTGCCGACGAACGTCGTGATCTCCGAGTGCTCGCCGCGACCCAGCATGCCGAGTTCCATGACGCCGGCAACTTCCTGGCCGAAGCGGACGCAACGCGTGCAGTGGATGCAACGCGTCATCTCTTCCATCGAGATCAGCGGGCCCACGTTCTTATGGAACACGACGCGCTTTTCTTCGGCGTAGCGCGAGGCCGATTTGCCGTAGCCCACGGCCAAATCCTGCAACTGGCATTCACCGCCTTGGTCGCAGATCGGGCAATCGAGCGGGTGATTGATGAGCAGGAATTCCATTACCGATTGCTGCGCCTTGACGGCCTTGTCGGACGTCGTGCGCACGACCATGCCGGCGGACACGGGGGTCGCGCAGGCAGGCACGGCCTTCGGCATCTTCTCGACTTCGACGAGACACATGCGGCAATTCGCCGCGATCGAAAGCTTCTTGTGATAGCAGAAGTGAGGAATGTACGTGTCGACCTTGTGGGCAGCCTGGATCACCATGCTGCCTTCGGGCACCTCGACCTTCTTCCCGTCTATTTCAAGTTCAACCATGATGGTGAATGGTCCTTAACCTATT
>CAYRLJ010000190.1:0-4066 GCA_964425025.1 uncultured Burkholderia sp.
CAAGATGAGCAAGTCGCTCGGCAACGGCATCGACCCGCACGAAGTGGCGAACCGCCTCGGCGCCGAGATCATCCGCCTGTGGATCGCCTCTACCGATTATTCGGGCGAGCTCGCGATCTCCGAGGAAATCCTCAAGCGCGTGACCGAAAGCTACCGCCGCATTCGAAATACGCTGCGCTTCTTGCTCGCGAACTTGTCCGATTTCGATTACGCGCAGCATGCGGTGCCCGCCGGCGACTGGCTCGAAATCGACCGGTACGCCGTCGCGCTCGCCGAGGAACTGCAAAGGGATATCCTCGCGAACTACGAAAAGTATGAGTTCCATCCCGTCGTCGCAAGGTTGCAGACGTTCTGCTCGGAAGACCTCGGCGGCTTTTATCTCGACGTGCTGAAGGATCGCCTCTACACGAGCGCGCCGAACGCCTCGGCGCGCCGCTCGGCGCAAACGGCGCTGTATCACATCGCGCAAGGCCTGCTGCGCGTGATGGCGCCGTTCCTCTCGTTCACGGCCGAAGAAGCGTGGAAGGTGTTTCAGCCGGGCAGCGAGACGATCTTTATCGAAACGTACTACGCCTATCCGCAAGTGCCTGGCGCGGAGAGCCTGCTCGCGAAGTGGGCGCTGTTGCGCGCCGTGCGCGGCAATGTGACGAAGGCGCTGGAAGCCGCGCGCACGACCGATCACATCGGCTCGTCGCTGCAAGCGGAAGTGACGATTCGCGCCGCGGGCCCCGCCTACGACGCGCTTGCCAGCCTCGGCGACGATCTGAAGTTCGTCCTCATCACGTCGGATGCGAAGCTGGTCAAGGTGGATGCCGAAGCCGACGAAGGCGTCGACGTCATCGCATCGAAGTACCTCAAGTGCGAACGCTGCTGGCACTACCGGCCGGACGTCGGCTCGCATGCGGATCACCCGACGCTGTGCGGGCGCTGCTTCGGCAATTTGTTCGGCGAAGGCGAAAAAAGGAGCGCGGCATAATGGCGAAATCGCGTTCGATCCAGGCGAGCAGGTCGTCCTCGCTCGCCCCGTGGCTTGGGATCTCGCTCATCGTAATTTTGTTCGATCAGCTCACGAAAATCGCCGTCGCGAAGGTGTTCGCGTATGCGACGCCCTACGCGTTGACGTCGTTCTTCAACTTCTTCTTCATCTTCAACCGCGGCGCGGCGTTCAGCTTCTTGTCGACGGCTGGCGGCTGGCAGCGGTGGGCGTTTACGGGGCTTGGCGTGGTGGCCGCATGTGTCATCGTCTACCTGCTCAACCGCCACGGCACTCAGAAGCTCTTTTGCACGGCGCTCGCGCTGATCATGGGTGGAGCGATCGGCAACGTCATCGACCGGCTAGTGCATGGCCACGTGATCGACTTTCTCGATTTTCACGTAGGCGGCTGGCATTGGCCCGCGTTCAACTTGGCGGATAGCGCGATCGTCGTCGGCGCCGTGCTGCTCGTACTCGACGAACTGCGGCGCGTACGCGGCGCGCGCTAAAGGCGCCGCAGGCGCTCGGGCCCCTGCGCGGCCGCCGTGTGCCGCGGATCAGAGCGGGGGGCCGCGTGCATCGCGGCGGCCCCGCCGGCAATCGGCGCTCTACTTTGCGCATTCGGAGGCTACTTTGGCAACGGCAGAACTCGAAGGCAAGCATCTGCTGCTCGGCATGACGGGCGGCATCGCGTGCTACAAGATCGCCGAACTCACGCGGCTGATGACCAAGGCGGGTGCGTCCGTGCAGGTCGCGATGACCGAAGCGGCGACGCAGTTCATCACACCGGTGACCATGCAGGCGTTGTCGGGGCATCCCGTCTTTACGAGCCAGTGGGACGCGCGCATCGACAACAACATGCCGCACATCGACCTCTCTCGCGCGGCCCATGCGATCGTCGTTGCGCCGGCCTCGGCCGATTTCCTCGCGAAGCTCGCGCACGGCCGCGCTGACGATTTACTGTCGATCCTGTGCCTCGCGCGCGAGTGTCCGCTGCTCGTCGTGCCGGCGATGAACCGGCAAATGTGGGCGAATCCCGCTACCCAGCGCAACATCGCGCAACTACGCGCGGACGGTGTCGTCATCCTCGGCCCCGATGCCGGTTCGCAAGCCTGTGGCGAAGTGGGCGAAGGGCGCATGATCGAGCCCGAGGCCGCGTTCGAGGCCATCGTTTCGTTCCTCCGGCCCAAGATGCTGTCGGGCCGGCGTGTGCTTATCACGGCCGGGCCCACGTTCGAGCCGATCGATCCCGTGCGCGGCCTGACGAACCGCTCGAGCGGCAAGATGGGGTTTGCGCTTGCGCGCGCCGCGCAGCAAGCCGGCGCCGACGTGCGTGTGGTCGCCGGGCCCGTCACGTTGCCCACGCCCTGGGGCGTCGAGCGCGAGGACGTCGAGACGGCGCAACAAATGCACGACGCCGTCATGCAATCGGTGGCGGACTGCGACGTCTTCATCTCGGTCGCGGCCGTGGCCGATTGGCGCGTCGCGGAAGTGAGCGAGCACAAGATCAAGAAGACGGCGAACCAGGCGATGCCGGCCCTTTCCTTCGTCGAGAACCCGGACATCCTGGCCACGGTGGCGCGGCTGCCCAATGCCCCCTATTGCGTCGGCTTCGCGGCCGAAAGCGGCGACCTCGAAACGAACGGCGAACAAAAGCGGATCAAGAAGAACGTCCCGCTGCTCATCGGCAATATCGGTCCGGCCACGTTCGGCCGCGACGAAAACGAGGTCGTGTTGTTCGATGCGTCCGGCGCGACGCGGTTGCCGCGCGCGAGCAAAGACGCGCTCGCGAGCGAGTTGATCGCCGAAATTGCACGGCGCCTGCCCGATGCGAGCCTCATCTCTTGATAACGATGCCGCCTCACTTGGCCGCTCCGTCCAAAACATCGGGACATCGGGACGTCTGAATCGAGCCGAACCGAACCGAACCGAGCCGAACCGAGCCGAACCGAACCGAACCGAACCGAACCCAGAGCCTATGAACCTCGATCTAAAAATCCTCGATGCGCGCATGCGCGACTACCTCCCCGCTTATGCGACGCCGGGCAGCGCCGGGCTGGACCTGCGCGCCTGCCTTGACGCGCCGATGACACTCGAACCGGGCCAAACGGTGCTGATCCCCACGGGCCTCGCGATTCACGTCGGCGACCCGGGCTATGCGGCTTTGATTCTGCCGCGTTCGGGCCTCGGTCATAAGCACGGCATCGTCCTTGGCAATCTCGTCGGCTTGATCGACTCGGATTACCAGGGCGAGTTGATGATTTCGACATGGAATCGCGGGCAGACGGCATTCACGCTGAACCCGATGGAGCGCTTGGCGCAGCTCGTCATCGTTCCGGTCGTGCAGGCTCGGTTCAACATCGTCGACGACTTTGCAGCGAGCGAGCGCGGCGCGGGCGGCTTCGGCAGCACGGGCAAGCACTGATTACGGAGCGAACGCGGCGTTCAGGAAGGTACGAAAAAACGAAGAAACGAAGGAAAAACCAAGGCCACCGCGGCTCGAACGCATGCAAACAAAAGCGGCGCTTCCAACCACGAAGCGCCGCTTTTGCGTGGGCGAACCTCGATTCGCCTTTGCTTGCTCAGGTTATTCGACTTCCACCGTCTCCGGATTCGGATTGCGCGGGGCCGAGTTCTCGTCGAAGGTCAGTTGCACCTTGTCGCTTTCGTCGACGTCGACCGTGACGCGACCGCCGCTCATGAGCTTGCCGAACAGCAGCTCGTCGGCCAGCGCGCGCCGGATCGTATCTTGAATCAAGCGCTGCATCGGACGCGCGCCCATCAACGGATCGAAGCCGTGCTTCGCGAGGTGCTTGCGCAACGCATCGGTGAAGAGCGCATCGACCTTCTTCTCGTGCAGTTGATCCTCGAGCTGCATGAGGAACTTGTCGACCACGCGCATGATGATTTCCTCATCGAGCGAGCGGAAGCTGATGACCGAGTCGAGCCGGTTACGGAACTCGGGCGTAAACATCCGCTTGATGTCGGCCATTTCATCGCCCGTCTCCCGACGCGACGTAAAGCCGATCGTCCCTTTCTGCATCGATTCGGCGCCCGCGTTCGTCGTCATGATGATGATGACGTTGCGGAAAT
>CAYRLJ010000191.1:0-4024 GCA_964425025.1 uncultured Burkholderia sp.
CGCGGCCGACAGACCGGCGGGACCGCCGCCCACGATCACGACGTCGTATTCCATCGACTCGCGAGGGCCGTATTGCTCGATCAGACTTTCCGGGGTCATCGGGGCTCCTTAGCCTTAGAATGCTTTTTTTCGGTTCGTCATTGTCAGCGAACGATAGGGACGCTGCAACCGCATCAGTCAAGATTAGCACGATCGTTCTATTGTTATGCTAAAGTGGCGGCTGCCCAAGGGGCGGCCGTTTCGTTGCTGCATGTCCCGCGTTCGATCGCGCATCGCACAACTTCATCGATTAAAAGGAACGAGAATGGGCCGTTCGATCAACCTAGAAGGCAAGGTCGCGCTGATCACGGGCGCCTCAAGCGGGCTCGGCAAGCGCTTCGCACTCGTGCTGTCGCAGGCTGGCGCGAAGGTCGTGCTGGCGAGCCGGCGCGTGGAGCGATTGAAGGAGTTGCGCGCCGAGATCGAGGCGTCGGGTGGCGCGGCGCACGTGGTTTCGCTCGACGTCACGGACTATCAAAGCATCAAGTCGGCCGTGGCGCATGCGGAGACCGAGGCGGGGACGATCGACATCCTCGTCAACAACTCGGGCGTGTCGACGACGCAAAAACTCACGGAAGTCACGCCGGCCGATTACGAGTACGTGTTCGACACGAATACGCGAGGCGCATTCTTCGTCGCGCAGGAAGTGGCGAAGCGGATGATCATGCGCTCCGGCGGCGCGGCCCAGAAGCCGGCCTATCGGATCATCAACATCGCGTCCGTGGCGGGGCTGCGCGTGCTGCCGCAGATCGGCCTGTACTCGATGAGCAAGGCGGCCCTCGTCCATATGACGCGTGCCATGGCACTCGAATGGGGGCGGCACGGCATCAACGTCAATGCGATTGCGCCCGGCTATATCGATACGGAGCTCAACCATCATCATTGGTCGACCGATCAAGGCCAGAAGCTGCTCGCGATGCTGCCTAGGCACCGCGTGGGCCAGCCCGAGGACCTGGATGGCTTGTTGCTCCTGCTAGCCGCCGATGAGTCGCAGTTCATCAACGGCGCTGTCATCGCGGCCGACGATGGTTTCGGTCTGGCCTAATCGCAAAAGTGTGAAGTGCTTTAGAAGTGGAAAGGAAAGAAGTGAGTGAAGTGACCGAAGTGACCGAGGCAACCGAGGCAACCGAAGCGACGATGAACGACCACCAACGCGCGTTCGAAATGTCCATCCCCATCCGGTGGGGCGACATGGACGCGTTCGGCCACGTCAACAACACCGTGTACTTCCGCTACATGGAACAGGTGCGGATCAGCTGGTTCGAATCGATCGGCATCATGGGCGGTGCCGAGCAGGGCCAGGGCCCCGTCATCGTCAACGCCTCGATGGAGTTTCTGCGCCAACTGCACTATCCGGGCGACGTGATCGGCGCGATGTCGGTGGGCAAGCCGGGCCGCAGCAGTTTCGATACGGGGTTCGAGCTACGCCGTAGCGACGATCCGGGCACGCTCTATGCACGCGGTATGGCGCGCTGCGTGTGGATCGACTACGCGGCGGGCCGATCGGTGCCGTTGCCCGAACGTCTGCGGACATTGCTCGAGCATCCGCCGCTCGTCAGCGCGCGCTGACCATCCTCACGCGCCGAGCAGCCGTTGCATGAGTTCGGTTGCGTTGCCGGTGTCGTATTTGCGCATGAGCCGCGCGCGGTAGATATCGACCGTGCGCGAGCTGATATCGAGCGCACGCCCGATCTGCTTGCTCGTCTTGCCTGTCACTAGCTGCGCGGCGACTTCGCGCTCGCGCGGCGTCAGCTCGACGGCCACACGGCGCGTGGCGCTCAAATCCTCGAAGGTCCATACGCCCGCCGCAAGCGGGGCATGGCGCTCGAGCGCTCGGCCGGTCACGTGGCACCAGAAGAGTTCGTCATCGGCACGCTTCATGATCCGATCGTCGGCGTAGCTGCCTTGGGCGGTCATGATCGGTCCGATCCGCGCGCCGATGCGCATGAACTCGTCCGACGACGGGTACAGCACTTCGAACGAGCGGCCGATGAGCGCCGCGCGTCCGCAGCGGAAGATGGCCGCGACCGCGTCGTTGCAATCTTCGATGATGCGGTCGCGCGACAGCACGAGGCCGATCGGTGCGAGATGGAAAGCGGTTTGGTAATCGATTTCGGGCATGGTTCGCGGCAAGCCGCGCTGGCACACGGGCTTTCGCTTATGTAGTTTTGCGTATTGTGCCGCAAGCGCGTGCCATCGTACCCTCTGGCACGTTAAACCGAGTGTCGGGCGCGCGTCTTCGATGAACGACAAGCGCCTCGGTGATAAAAATGAGCATCGACTCAGTTCGAAGTCGACAACTCGCACTCGTGCCGATCCGGTTTTCGGATTTCCATCATGGAAGGGACACACAGATGAACAAAGTCTATCCAAGCGCATCCGCCGCGCTCGAAGGCATCGTCAAGGACGGTCAGACGTTCGCCGTCGGCGGCTTCGGCTTGTGCGGCATTCCCGAAGCGTTGATCGCGGCGCTGCGCGACTCCGCCGTCAAAGGCATCACCTGCATCAGCAACAACGCGGGCGTCGACGGCTTCGGCCTCGGGGTCCTGCTGCAGACGCGCCAGATCAAAAAGATGATTTCGTCGTATGTCGGCGAGAACAAGGAGTTCGAGCGCCAGTTCCTGTCGGGCGAACTCGAACTCGAATTCACGCCGCAGGGCACGTTGGCCGAAAAGCTGCGCGCGGGCGGCGCGGGCATTCCGGCGTTTTTCACGGCCACGGGCTTCGGCACGGTCATCTCCGAAGGCAAGGAAACGCGGCAGTTCGGCGAGAACCACTACGTACTCGAACACTCGCTGACGGCTGACGTTGCGCTGGTGAAAGCGTGGAAGGCCGATAAGTCGGGCAACCTCATTTATCGCCGTACCGCGCGCAACTTCAACCCGATGTGCGCGATGGCGGGCCGCATCACGGTGGCCGAGGTTGAGGAAATCGTCGAAGTGGGCGAACTCGATCCGGATGCGATCCACACGCCGGGCATCTTCGTGCAGCGCATCGTGCTCAATGCGCATCCCGAAAAACGCATCGAACAACGCGTCGTGCGCGCGAAAGGAGAGTGACATGGCTTGGACTCGTGACGAGATGGCCGCGCGCGCGGCAAAGGAACTGCAAGACGGCTTCTACGTGAACCTCGGCATCGGGCTGCCCACGCTCGTGGCGAACTACGTGCCGCCCGGCATCGACGTCTGGCTGCAGTCGGAGAACGGCCTGCTCGGCATCGGCCCGTCGCCGACGGAAGAAGAGCTCGATGCCGATCTGATCAATGCGGGCAAGCAGACGATCACGACGTTGCCGGGCTCGTCGATCTTCTCCTCGGCCGATTCGTTCGCGATGATTCGCGGCGGCCACATCAATCTCGCGATCCTCGGCGCCATGCAGATCAGCAAGAAGGGCGACCTTGCGAACTGGATGATCCCCGGAAAGATGATCAAGGGCATGGGCGGCGCAATGGATCTGGTGGCCGGCGTCAAGCGCGTGGTCGTGCTGATGGAGCACGTCGCAAAGGGCGACCAGCACAAGATTCTCGAAGAATGCACGCTGCCGCTGACGGGCGTGGGCGTCGTCGATCAGATCATCACCGACCTGGGCGTGATCGAGGTGACGGACGCTGGTTTGAAGGTGACCGAGCTGGCGCCGGGCGTGAGCATCGACGAAATCAAGGCGAAGACGGGCGCGCCGCTCGATGTGAGCGCGTTGGGCTGACGCGGGCAGCTGACGCTGGTGTCAGCCGCTAACGGGTCGTGCGACGCTTGACTGAGCGGCATACGGCATACGGCAAAGAGGTAGTGTCCCTGACGGGTGAGGCGCGAGTCTCGCCCGTTTTGTTTTGTGTCACCTTGCGGCGCGCCCAGGTGTGGCCGAAGCAATGTCCTAGGCCGTCCGGCCGATCTTTGCCGCGCGGCAAAGCGGTTTACAATCGTTTGAAGATTCAGACGCCGGTCGATTGCTGCCGTGCCCATGCCCAATCCGCAGCGCTTTCGCAAGG
>CAYRLJ010000192.1:0-3990 GCA_964425025.1 uncultured Burkholderia sp.
CGAAGTGGCGGTTGTTGCATTCGCGTTTGTTCGGCAACGCAGGGAGGGGCAGCAGCGAGTCCGTGAAGTTGTTGGACGCCGATCAGATGGCGCTCGTTCAGGCCTGGAAAGAAGGAGTGAGCGGAAAAAATCCGCTTCCGCCAAAGGTCATGGCGCTGTTCGACATGCTTGTCCACGACACGCTGCTGACCAGTTGGCACGACCACATTCTCGCGCCGTCGCTGTATTTCAGGACGCGCGACAAAGACGCAGTCGGCTCGACGAACTACGCGAAGGAGGACAAGCAGCGCAAAAGAGACGAGGTTACGGCGACGCGCGTCGAACAGGCAACCCGGCAAAGTCGGCAGCAAGTGAACATTTATAACGGAGCGCCACCAACGCAGTGACAGTCGCTAGCGAGAAGCGAAACGTCGCGGGCGAACGGGGCACAGCCCCTTGATGGGTTTCGCAGGAACTTTGGTCAAGCGGCGTCGCCGCTTGCAGAGCGATTGTCGCCAAAGGCCGACGTGGCCTCGACCGCTGCGCCCGCCGAACTCGCCCAGCCCAGCCACTGCCCCCGCAGCGAAACAATCACAAGACACGTACAACCCGCCAGCGCACCGAACGTCGCGAAGCCCATCTGATAGCTGCCCGTGCTTTCCTTCGCGATCCCCATGACGACAGGCAGATAAAAGCCCCCAATACCGCCCGCCGCGCCGATCATGCCCGATAGCAGTCCCGTCTTGCTCCTCCAGCGGTGCGGAACAAGCTGGAACGTCGCGCCGTTGCCGATACCGAACGCGAGATACAAGCAAACGAGAATCGCAATCCCGCCCGCGAGCGGCGGCATCCACGCGGCGAAGGCGAAATCGGCCAGCGAGATCGCCGCAAGCACGCCGGTGAGCGCACGCACGCCGGTGATCCGATCGGCCAGATAGCCGCCCATCGGCCGCACGATCGCGCCGAGGAAAGCGAGTACGGACATGAACGAGCCGGCTTCCAGCTTCGGCATTTGATAGAGCGTCGTAAGCAGCAGCGTGACATACGAGGACATGCCGACGAAGCCCCCAAACGTCACGCTATAGACGAGCATCATGGCCCACGTGTCCCGTTCGGCGAGCACCGCGCGATAGCGCGACGGCAGCAAGGTAATCGCCCCGGCCGCGCCGAGCACCGGTAGCAGCAATACACCGGTTTTGCCCGCACCGAACAGCCCTGCATGCACTGCGAGCACAAGCGCGACGATGCCCACGACGATGGCGGCGAAGGCCGCCAGTGCACGCGCGCTGCTACCTGCCTTTTCACCGCAATCCTCACCCCAGGCGAACACGGCTAAAGCAGCGATCGCCAAAAGCGGAAGCGCGGCGGCGGTCGCATATTGCCAACCGAACGCTTCGGCCAAACGCGGGAATAGCAGCCCGTTCATCACCGCGCCAATGTTGCCGGCCGCCGCAAGCCCCAGCACGAGCCCTTGCACCTTCGGCGGATAACTGCTGCCCGCCATCGGCAGCGCCACCGCAAAGCTTGCTCCGCCGACGCCGAGCAGCACGCCGAGAACGAGCAGCAACGTGTACGAAGGCGGGGCCGGCAACAACGGAAGCAATATCGCCGGCAGCGCCGAGATCGCGATGCCCATGAGCGCCACGCGCCGGCCGTTCACCGATTGATACAGATTGCCGAGCGCCACGCGCAAAATCGCGGCCGATAGCACCGGCACGGCAACCAAAAAGCCTTGCTGCGCGGCGGTCATGGCGATGCTCTTGCCGATGAACGGCGCGAGCGGTCCATAGACGATCCAGACCGTGAAGCCCGTGTCGAAATACAGAAAGCACGCGAGAAGCGAGCGCCAGTTGCCGCTCCGTAGGGCATGTTGCAGGTTCTTCATAAACGTCCTCGCGTCGAATATCGAAAGTCGCATGTTGGATGGACCGTCTGCGGCTGATGAGCGTCACGGCGCTTGGCGGCGTCACGGGACGCTCCTCAATGCAAGCCCTATGCCATTCGCGTTCTCGCGCAGCCGCTCGCCGGCCGCAACCTCAAGCGGCACGGGCGAAACGCGGCGGCGGCGCTGCGGATTCGGTGGCATGCACAGTCGGCAAGGACGCCCGCAGGCTGCAGGCCCCGACGCACCGGCATCGCACGAGTCAGCACTTCCAATGTGCTCGGCGCGCGCCGATGGTGCGCCGTATCGGCGTTGCAGCGAACGCACGCAAAAGGGCGCCCACGCATCGCCGCGAAGCGCCCCATGGCGGCCGCTGGCTCCCCGGTACAATGCGAGCGTCGCTTCTCGATCGGCTCGCACGGCCGCAAAGCCCGCATGGAACTCAAATGGCTCGAAGATTTCGTTTCGCTCGCTGAGACGCGCAGCTTCAGTCGTTCGGCCGAGTTGCGGCATGTGACGCAGCCCGCGTTTTCGCGCCGCATTCAAGCGCTCGAATCTTGGCTCGGCACGGAACTCATCGACCGGTCGGTCTATCCGACGCGGCTCACGCAAGCCGGTGAGGTGTTTCGCGAGCAGGCCCTCGCGATGCTGTCGCACATGCACGAGTCCCGCATCTTGCTGCGCGGGCACCTCGGCGCGCCGGCCGCCACGATCGAATTCGCGGTCCCGCATACGCTCTCGCTCACCTACTTTCCGGAGTGGCTGCAGCGAATCGAAGCGCAGATGGGGCCGATTCATACGCGGCTGCGCGCGCTGAACGTCCACGATGCGGTTCTTTCGCTCGTCGAAGGCGGCTGCGACCTGGTGATGGGCTATCACCATCCGAGCCATCCCGTTGCACTCGATCCGGGACGCTACGACATGCTGACGCTCGGTTTCGAACCGATCAGCCCTTTCTCCGCGCCGACGCGCGCCGGCCGTGCGCGCTACGTGTTGCCGGGCACCGCCGATGCGCCGGTCCCGTATCTGTCGTACACGGCGAATGCGTACCTTGGGCGCATGACCGAAGTCATCGTGGCGAACGCGCCTGAACGGCTCTATCTGGATCGGGTCTACGAAACGGATATGGCCGAAGCGCTCAAGGCCATGACGCTGGCCGGACACGGCGTCGCCTTCTTGCCGCATAGCGCCGTGCAAGACGCTGTTGCGGCGGGCGAGCTAATCCGGCTCGACCGCACGGCTTCGCGTGGGCTTGCCGCCGATCGCTTCACGTTGACGATGGAAATCCGCTTGTACCGCGACAAGCTCGCAAGCAACGCCGACGATCCACGCCAAGCACTCGTGCGCCAGTTATGGCAGGTCGTTGCCGACGAGCTCGGCGTGAAGCAGGCATAGCGGTTCGACACGGCGCACACACACGTGCACGCATACGCACACGCGCATAACATCGTTCGGGCAGCCGCGGGTGCGGTCTCAGAAATAAAACGTTATGCAAGAAACGCATAATGGGATGACCAAACGGCATTGGATTTCAAAATGCCGTTTTTTCACAATGGCGCCCATCCCTGTGACCGTTGGAGTGTCCATGTCCTCGCAATTGCAGTCCACCACGTCTGCACAATCGATCCCCTCGTACCTTCATGCCGACGATCTCGGCCCTTGGGGAAACTATCTGCGCCAAGTCGATCGCGTCGCGCCGTACCTCGGTTCGTCGTCGCGTTGGCTCGAAACACTCAAGCGTCCGAAGCGCATTCTCATCGTCGACGTGCCCATCGAACTCGATAACGGCACGGTTGCGCACTTCGAGGGCTATCGCGTTCAGCACAACGTTTCGCGCGGTCCCGGCAAGGGCGGCGTGCGTTATCACCAAGACGTGACGCTCTCCGAAGTGATGGCGCTGTCGGCATGGATGTCGGTGAAGAACGCGGCCGTGAACGTGCCGTACGGCGGCGCGAAGGGCGGTATCCGTGTCGATCCGCGCACGCTTTCGCGCGGCGAGCTCGAGCGTGTCACGCGCCGCTACACGAGCGAAATCGGCATCATCATCGGACCGAACACGGACATTCCCGCGCCTGACGTCAACACGAACGAGCAGATCATGGCGTGGATGATGGACACGTACTCGATGA
>CAYRLJ010000193.1:0-3949 GCA_964425025.1 uncultured Burkholderia sp.
GCTGTTCGAACCTTTTTTGTCCGCCATGGATATACGAGCCTCCGGACACTCGAATGACAGGCATACCGTTTGCCGCCCCTTGCACGGGGTCGGATCAAATCGGCCCGCCGGCGCAATGGGAAACGCTTCGGCGTTTCCGCCGTCGGCGCCCAGAACTATTATCGACCATTTCTAACATCGCTTGAGTCGGGCGTCTCACTTACCAACGAGAACGCGCCGCCCGACCCACGATGTGTTACGGGCGCTTGCTTAGGACCTGATCGATCAGCCCGTACGCTTGCGCGTCTTCGCCCGACATGAAGTTATCGCGATCCGTATCGCGCGCGATACGCTCGACCGGCTGCCCCGTGTGGTGAGCCAGCAGATTGTTGAGCCGCTCCTTCAGGTACAGGATTTCGCGAGCCTGGATCTCGATATCGGACGCTTGGCCGCGCGCACCGCCGAGCGGCTGATGAATCATCACCCGCGCATTCGGCAACGCAAAACGCTTGTTCTTCGCGCCCGACGCGAGCAGAAATGCGCCCATGCTCGCTGCAAGGCCCATGCACAACGTCGAGACATCGGGCTTGATGAACTGCATCGTGTCGTAGATCGCCATCCCGGCCGAAACCGATCCGCCCGGGCTGTTGATGTACAGGCTGATGTCCTTGTCGGGATTTTCGCTCTCGAGGAACAGCAACTGAGCCACGACCAGGTTAGCCGTCTGGTCGTTCACTTCGCCGACCATGAAGACCACGCGCTCTTTGAGCAGGCGCGAATAGATATCGTACGAACGCTCGCCGCGGCCGCTCGTTTCGACGACGATCGGAACGAGCCCCAGCGCCTGCGCTTCAAAATCGCGCGGTGCGTGGGAAGCCAACGTATCCAACAGTTGAGCGCGAGAGATCATGCAATGGATCCTTGTTCGGAATGGGTCTGAAACAACAGAAAGACGGCTCCCAAGCGCCGCTGCGATCAGCTTTTCTACGCTGCAATGCAACAACTTCGCCGCAGCTTGAAATACGGCTTGCGGCCGTCGCTCCGACAGCCTGCACGCCGTTTCAGGCAATGCCTTACGCTTGCGCCGAGGCGCTCGCCAATGCTTCGAAGCTCACTTCCTTATCCGTCACCTTCGCCTTGCCGAGCACGAATTCGACGACGTTGCTTTCAACGACGTACGCTTCCATTTCGGCGAGGCGCTGCTTGTCCGAATAATACCAGCGGATGACTTCCTTCGGGTCTTCGTAGCTCTTCGCGAATTCCTCGACTTCCGCACGGATTTGCTCGGGCTTCGCTTCGAGGCCGTTTTCCTTCACGAGCGCGGCCAACACGAGGCCCAGCTTCACGCGACGCTCCGCTTGCTCCTTGAACATCTCGGCCGGGATCGGCGCGTTTTGCGCGTTCGGCACACCGCGTTGCGTCAGATCTTGCCGCGCCATCTCGACGAGACGCTGCTGATCTTGCTCGATCAGTGCGTTCGGCACGTCGAGTTCGGAAATCTTCAGCAGCGCATCCATCACTTGGTTCTTCACCAGCGATTGTGCGCGGCGCTTCGCTTCGCGCTCGAGGTTTTCCTTGATCTCGCCACGCATCTTAGCCTGATCGCCGTCGGCAATGCCGAGCGACTTCGCGAATTCGGCGTCGACTTCGGGCATGTGCGCCCACTCGATCTTCTTCATCGTGAGCGTGAACTGGGCCGTCTTACCGGCGACATCCTTGCCGTGGTAATCGTCAGGGAACTTCAGATCGAACTCGCGCGCTTCACCGACCTTCAGGCCCGTTGCCGCTTGCTCGAACTCGGGCAGCATGCGGCCTTCGCCTAGCACGAACGTGAAATCCTCCGCGGTACCGCCTTCGAACGCGACGCCTTCGAGCTTGCCGACGAAATCGACGGTCACGCGATCGCCGCTCTTGGCCGACACGTCCTCGCCGCCGTCGCCGTGCTCGCCCGACTCGCCGCGCGCATGGTAATGCACACGTTGCTTACGCAGAATTTCGAGCGTGCGGTCGACTTCGGCTTCGGAAATCTGCGTGACCGAGCGCTCGACTTCGGCGCTGGCCAGATCGCCTAGCTTCACTTCGGGATAAACCTCGAACGTCGCGTCGAACGCGTACGAATCGTCGGCCGCGCCTTCCTTGGGGCTGAAGCTCGGCTGACCGGCCACGCGCAGGTTCTCGGCGCGGCTGATGTCGAAGAACTGCTTGCCGACCTTATCGCTCAGCACTTCGGCCTCGACCTGCCCCGCATACTGCTGCGTGACCATCTTCAGCGGCACCTTGCCCGGGCGGAAGCCCGGCATGCGGACGTTCTTCGCGAGTTGGCGGATGCGCGAATCGATTTCCTTCTGCACGGTGTCCTTCGGCAGGGAAATCGTCACACGGCGTTCGAGCTTGCCGAGGTTTTCAACAACGTTAGCCATGGCTTCAATCGTCCTAAAATATTCAAGCGAATCGGTTATCTTTCGCCGTGCCCACGTATTGCGCCTCGTCCAGGGGGGCCGCAATCACCGCCCCAGACCGACTAAGCTTTGCCGCCTACGGCACGGTTTGAATCGGAAGAATCGGACATTCTAGCAAACTATTGATCGGTGCTGCCCCGAATCGCCGATGCATGCGCGAACCGCGTCGTGCCCGGCCCCGCTTGAGCGCGCGCCAAACGTATCGATTGCGCATCGATCGCGCGTCGATACCGCGCGATGCCTGACATGCGCGCACGTGTATCCAATGAGGCGCGCGCACTGATAAGCTCGCACCCGAGCACACCGCGAACAACCGAGCGCGCCGCATTCGCGCCGCGCGCCCTTTCATCCGGAGACACCATGCCTGGCCGCACACCCACCGTCGTCATCGCTCCCGATTCGTTCAAAGGCTCGCTGAGCGCGCAAGCGGTCGCCGAAGCTATCGCCGAGGGCGTGCGGCGCGCACTGCCCCAGGCATCGGTGCGCCTATGTCCGATGGCCGACGGCGGCGAAGGCACGCTCGACGCGATGCTCTCGCGCGGCGGCGAGCGCCGCTTTCTGCGCGTGCGCGGAGCCGCGCAGGCCGAGCGCGAAGCCGCCGTCGGCTTGCTGCCGGACGGTAGCGCCGTGATTGAAACAGCTGAGATCGTCGGCATCACCGATCCCGTCGCGATGGCCACCGACGTCGAGTCGCGCAGCACGCTCGGCATGGGTGAGGCCATTCGCATGCTGCTCGATGGCGGCGCGCGGCGCTTTTTCGTCGCGTTGGGCGGCAGCAGCACGAACGACGGCGGCGCGGGGCTGCTCGTCGGCCTCGGACTCAAGCTGTTCGATGCCGATGGCAACGAACTCGAACCGACGCCCGTGGCGCTCGGCAGGCTCGCGCGCATCGATGCGTCGGGGCTCGATGCACGGCTCGCGCAGGCATCGTTCGTCGCAATGTCCGACGTCGACAATCCGCTGACGGGCGAGCATGGGGCGAGCGCCGTGTTCGGTCCGCAAAAAGGTGTCGCGGCCGAGCGCATCGGCCCGCTCGATGCGGTACTCGCACGCTTCGCGCAGCTCGCGCAAGCGGCACTCGGCCGCGAGGGCAGCGCTTTGCCGGGCGCCGGTGCGGCCGGCGGGCTCGGCTTCGCGCTGCACTTGCTCGGCGCGCGCTTCGAACCGGGCGCGGAAGTCGTCGCATCGCAAGTGGGCCTCGATGCCGCGCTCGACGGCGCTGATTGGCTCATCACGGGCGAAGGCCGCTCCGATACGCAGACGCTGCACGGCAAGGCGCCGTTCATCGCCTGCCGTCATGCGCGAGCGGCCGGCGTGCCGGCCACGCTGCTCTCGGGCGGCGTCGATTCCAATGCCCTCCCACGCCTGTCCGAACATTTCAGCGGTTGTTTCTCGCCCGCGCCCGGCCCGATCACGCTCGAAGCGGCCATTCGCGACGCGGCGCGCCTGCTTGCGAACGAAGCCGAGCAGCTCGCACGCGTGAAGTTCGGCGATTGAATTCGGCGATTGAA
>CAYRLJ010000194.1:0-3939 GCA_964425025.1 uncultured Burkholderia sp.
CATCAAGCGATCGGCGAAGCGTTCGGCGGCCGCGTCGTGCGCGCACAGACGATCATGCACGGCAAGGTGAGCCGCATCGAAACCGACGGCCGGGGCGTGTTCGCCGATCTGCCGAAGCATTTCGACGTCACGCGCTATCACTCGCTGGCGATCGAGCGCGAATCGCTGCCCGATTGCCTCGAGATCTCGGCATGGACCGAGGACGGCGAGATCATGGGGGTGCGCCACAAGACGCTCGCCGTCGAAGGCGTGCAGTTCCACCCCGAATCGATCCTCTCCGAGCATGGTCACGCGCTGCTCGAGAACTTCCTGAACGGATCGAAGGCAAAACAAGCCGCTTGACGATGTGCCGTGCGCGCGAACCACGCGCACGGCACACATCGACGCACGGACGGAACGACCAGGGGCGCCCCATGACCATCACACCGCAAGAAGCACTGCAGCGCACGATCGAGCACCGAGAGATCTTTCACGACGAGATGCTGCACCTCATGCGGCTCATCATGCGCGGCGACATGTCGCCCGTAATGGCTGCCGCGATCATCACAGGCTTGCGCGTCAAGAAGGAGACGATCGGCGAGATTGCCGCCGCGGCCACCGTGATGCGCGAATTCGCGCGCCACGTCGAGGTGCCCGACAACGCTAATTTCGTCGACATCGTCGGCACCGGCGGCGACGGCGCCAATACCTTCAACATCTCCACGGCGACGATGTTCGTCGCCGCGGGGGCAGGTGCGAAAGTCGCCAAGCACGGCGGGCGCGGCGTATCGAGCAAATCGGGCAGTGCCGACGTACTCGAAGCGCTCGGCGTGAACATCGATTTGCAGCCCGAGCACGTGGCCGCGTCGATCGCCGAGACCGGCATGGGCTTCATGTTCGCGCCCAATCACCATCCTGCGATGAAGAACATCGCGCCGGTGCGCCGCGAACTCGGCATCCGCACGATTTTCAACATCCTCGGCCCGCTCACCAATCCGGCCGGCGCGCCGAATCAGTTGATGGGCGTGTTCCACCCCGATCTCGTCGGCATTCAAGTGCGCGTCATGCAGCGCCTCGGCGCGAAGCACGTGCTCGTCGTCTACGGCAAGGACGGGATGGACGAAGTGTCGCTCGGTGCAGCCACGCTCGTCGGCGAATTGCGCGAAGGCCAAGTGCACGAGTACGAGATCCACCCGGAGGATTTCGGTTTGCAGATGGTGTCGAATCGTTCGCTGAAGGTAGCCGACGCGAATGAATCGAAAGCGATGCTGCTTCAAGCGCTCGAAAACCGTCCGGGCGTCGCACGCGAGATCCTCACGCTCAACGCGGGCACCGCGCTCTACGCGGCGAACGTCGTCGCCTCGATCGCGGACGGCATCGAAATCGCACGGGAAACGATCGCGACCGGACGCGCGCGCGCGAAAGTCGACGAACTCGTGCGCTTCACGCAGCAGTTCAAGCATTGACGCCGCCGGGCTTTGCGCTTCGGGTGTCAGTGAGTCATTAAATTCAACGAATCCAACGAATACAACGGATTCATCGGATTCATCGGATTCGTTGATCAGCAAGAAGGGTTTCGTCCATGAGCGACATTCTCGAACGGATCATCGCCGTCAAGCACGAAGAAGTGCGCGCGGCTCAGTTGAGCGCGCCGCTCGAAGAACTGCGGCTAGAAGCGTCGTCGCGCGATTTGCGCGACTTCGTCGGCGCGTTGCGCGCCAAGCACGAAGCAGGCGCGGCCGCGGTGATTGCCGAAGTGAAAAAGGCGAGCCCGTCCAAAGGCGTGCTGCGCGAACACTTCGTGCCCGCGGAAATCGCGCGCTCGTATGAGCATGGCGGCGCGGCGTGTCTGTCGGTGCTGACCGATGTGCGGTTCTTCCAAGGCAGCGCGGCCTATCTCGAAGCGGCCCGCGCGGCTTGCAACCTCCCTGTGCTGCGCAAGGACTTCATCGTCGATCCCTATCAGGTCGTCGAAGCGCGCGCGATGGGCGCCGATGCGATCTTACTGATCGCGGCTGCGCTGTCTCTCACGCAGATGCAAGAGCTGGAAGCGTTCGCGCATTCGCTGGGACTCGCGGTGCTCGTCGAAGTGCACGATGACCACGAACTGACGCAAGCACTCACGCTCAAGACGCCGCTGATCGGCATCAACAACCGCAATCTACGCACGTTCGAGACCTCGCTCGATACAACGCTCGGCATGCTCGACGCGCTGCCCGACGATCGCATCGTCGTCACCGAATCGGGCATCTTGGCGAGGGCGGATGTCGAGCGCATGCGTGAGAACGGCGTTCATACCTTTCTCGTCGGCGAAGCATTCATGCGTGCCGACGATCCGGGCGCCGCACTGTCGCAGATGTTCTCCTAACGATTTTGGTTGCGTCGCACGTACATGCAGACGCGACCTCACCGTCACGACTCATGGGTATCGAACGCGAAATCAAACTGGCGCTGCCGCCCGATCAAGCCGACGCGGCCGATCGGTTCTTCACCGGCATCGCCGGCGCCGCTGGGCGCGACGTGCCGCTCACGAACATCTACTTCGATACGCCCTCGCACGCGCTTTCGCAAGCGAAGATTGCGCTGCGCCTGCGCAAGACACCCGATGGCTGGCTGCAAACGCTCAAAGCGGCAGGCACGGCGAAAGGCGGCTTGCATAGCCGGCACGAGTGGGAAACGGCGGTCGCAAGCGAAGCACTCGAGTTCGACACACTCGTTGCCGCTTGCGACGACGAAACGGCAGTGACCGCCCTGCGCGCTGCGGCATCGGCACTGAGCGAGCGTTTCCGGACGGTCTTCGTGCGGCGCCTGTGGCGGTTCGAATTCAATGGCGCACGCATCGAAGCCGCGATCGATCGCGGTGAAGTCACGGCGCCCGTCGACGGCCAAACGCGGCGCGATGCCATCAGCGAGATCGAGCTCGAGCTGCTGAGCGGCGACGAAGATGCGCTGCATGCATTGGCGACGACGCTGTCGGCAACCGTGTCCGGGCTCGCGCCTGAGAACGTCAACAAGGCACAGCGAGGTTACAGACTGTGTGCGCGGTAAAGACGAAGAAGACAAGCGTCGAGGCAACGGCCGCGGGCAACGCCGTACAACCGTCGCTGTTCGATCTGGCGGATGAGGCGCCGGGCGTGGCGTCGACGGGGCTAGGCGTGTCCGAGGCGTGTGCAGCGTCTGAAAAGCCGAATGGGCGCCCGGCACGGCAAGCGCTCTCTGGACCACAAGGGTCGGCAGAGCCTAAAGGGCTCCGTAGACCACTTGAATCGCAATTCGACACCCTGCCGCCCGCCTGGCGAGCCCATCTGCAAACATTCATCGACAGCGCCGCCTATCGGCCGCTTTGCACGTTCGTCGACGAACAGATCGCGGCCGGCAAAACGGTCTATCCAGCAGAAGTCTTCCGCGCGCTGCGCCTGACGAATCCCGACGACGTCAAAGTCGTCATCGTCGGACAAGACCCCTACCACGGTGACGACAAAGGCCATCCGCAAGCGCACGGCCTCGCGTTTTCCGTACCGTCGCCCGTGCGGCCTCCCCCTTCGCTGCGCAATATCTTCAAGGAAATCGCCGCGGAGTTCGGCTACGTCATGCCCGCGCACGGGTGTCTCGATGCCTGGGCCCGCCAAGGCGTATTGCTGCTGAACACCGTGCTGACGGTGGAGCAAGCCAAGGCTGCCAGTCACGCGAAACGCGGCTGGGAAGCCTGCACCGACACGCTGATTCGCGAATTGGCCCATCGGCATGAGCATCTCGTCTTCATGCTCTGGGGCGCGCACGCGCAGGCCAAGCGCGCGCTACTCGATGCCCGGCCTCACTGCGTGCTGGAGGCGCCGCACCCGTCACCGTTGTCGGCGCACCGCGGCTTTCTTGGCTGCCGGCATTTCCTGCTCGCTAACGAATATCTCGTCGAGAACGGCCGCGCACCGATCGATTGGCGGCTGCCAGAGGCCGTCGACG
>CAYRLJ010000195.1:0-3875 GCA_964425025.1 uncultured Burkholderia sp.
CGTCGTGCAGGTTCTTGACGATCGGGCTTTGCAAACCGTCACGGCCCTTGGCAACTTCGTTGACCTTGATCCAAGCCAGGCCCTTGGCGCCGTAGATGCGCACGAACTCGGTATAGCCGTCGATGTCGCCACGCGTAAGCTCGCTGCCCTTGGGCACGCGCAACGCCGCGACGCGGCCGTCCTTCGTGTTCGCGGGCGCGCTGAAGACCTTGAACTCGACGTCCTTCATCGCGTCGGTCAACTCGGTGAACTCGAGCTTCACGCGCAGGTCCGGCTTATCCGAACCGAAACGCGCCATCGCGTCCGAGTACTGCATGACCGGGAACGACTCGTCGAGCGCGACGCCGATCGTTTCCTTGAAGACGTGGCGGATCATCTGCTCGAACAAATCGCGGATTTCCTGCTCGCCGAGGAACGACGTTTCGCAGTCGATCTGCGTGAATTCGGGCTGACGATCGGCGCGCAAGTCTTCGTCGCGGAAGCACTTGACGACCTGGTAGTAGCGATCGAAGTTCGCCACCATCAAGAGCTGCTTGAACAGCTGGGGCGACTGGGGCAGCGCGAAGAATTGGCCGGCATTCACACGCGAGGGCACGAGGTAGTCGCGCGCGCCTTCGGGCGTGCTCTTCGTGAGCATCGGCGTTTCGATGTCGATGAACCCCTGCGCGTCGAGGTACTTGCGCACTTCCATCGCGACGCGATAGCGCAGGCGCAAGTTGTTCTGCATCTGCGGACGACGCAGATCGAGCACGCGGTGCGTGAGACGCGTCGTTTCGGACAGGTTGTCGTCATCGAGCTGGAACGGCGGCGTAACCGACGCGTTCAGCACGGTCAGCTCATGGCAAAGGACTTCGATCTTGCCGCTTTTGAGGCCTGCATTGACCGTCCCTTCCGGGCGGTTGCGCACGACGCCTACGACACGCACGCAAAACTCGTTACGCACGCCTTCGGCGATCTTGAACATCTCAGCGCGGTCGGGGTCGCACACGACTTGGACGAGCCCTTCGCGATCGCGCAAGTCGACGAAAATGACGCCGCCGTGATCGCGCCGGCGATGCACCCAGCCACACAGCGACACGGTTTGGCCCAGCACATGTTCGGTCACCAGACCGCAGTATTCAGATCTCATCGACATGGTATTCGTCTTTCGTTTGGCATTAGAGGGCAGCGCGTGCGGGTGCGGCTCGCAAGCACGGCGGCATTAAAGGGGCGGCTCGATCGGACGGCGCGCCGGCACGTTCGGCGGCGTTTGGGGCGCGACGACGCCCATCGAGACGATGTACTTGAGCGCGGCATCGACCGTCATGTCGAGCTCGATGACCTCCGCCTTGGGGACCATCAGAAAAAATCCCGACGTCGGATTCGGCGTCGTCGGCACGTAGACGCTCACGTGCTCGCTCTGCAAATGATTGAGCACGTCGCCGCCCGGGGTACCGGTGAGGAACGCGATCGTATAGGAGCCGCGCCGCGGGTACTCGATGAGCAGAGCCTTGCGAAACGCGTTCCCGCTGCTCGAGAGCAGTGTGTCGGACACCTGCTTGACGCTCGTATAAAGCGGGCCGACGATCGGAATATGCCGCACGATCGCATCCCACCACGTCACCAGCTTTTGCCCGACGAAGTTTTGGGTCAACAGCCCGACGATGAAAATAAACGCGAGCGTCAGCAGCGCGCCGACCCCGGGCAAATGGAACCCAAACAGCTTTTCGGGCTGCCACGACTCCGGCAACAGCAGCAGCGTTTGGTCCATCGTACCGATGATGAGCCCGAGCACCCACAGCGTGATCGCCAAGGGGACGAGGACTAGCAAGCCGGTCAAGAACACGGATTTGAGCGTCGTCTTTTTCATGTGTACCGCCAGAGAACCGCTTGGGAATGAATCAGCGCGCTTGAGTTTGAACCGCCCCGCGCTCGCAAAACTCGATGCGTGCGACGGCCGCCCGGCCCGCGGCGACGCCCGCGCGTGGAAGCCGCGCAGGCGACGCGTCCTCGCGGCGTGCGCTTACGCGTCGGACGATGCAGGCGTGCTCGTGCTGGCGGCCGGCGCCGGGGCGCTGTCCGACTTCGCCTCGGATTTCGCCTCCGATTTCGTTTCGGATTTGGTTTCGGGCCTCGTTTCCGAATTGCCCGATGCCTCAGTACCCGAGGCAGCCGCTTTCGCGCCGCTCGAACCACCGCGGAAATCGGTGACGTACCAGCCCGAGCCCTTCAGCTGAAAGCCAGCGGCGGTGACTTGCTTGCGGAACGTGTCCTTTTCGCATTGCGGGCACTGCGTCAGCGGCGCGTCGCTCATCTTTCGGAGCACATCTTTCTCAAAGCCGCACGATTCGCAACGGTAGGCGTAGATCGGCATGATTCTCTTCCCGACTATTTCCGACAAAAAAACGGTTAAGCGCTTGCAAAGCGTTGAATTATAGCCGCAATTGGCGGCTCCCCGGCTGGCGCGGCGTTTGGCCTCGCGAACAGCGCGAGATGAGGGCGTCGATGCAAGAAATCAAGCCCGGCAGCCAGCCGAGCCGCCACGCGGGCGGGCGCCCGGGGCGAGCGAACGAGCGCCGATCAACGCCGCCGCCAGGTCATCCACCGCTCGCGGCCCGCGAACACGGGAATCGAATCGGCGACGGGCTCGTCCTCGACGAGCTCGAACGAGGGACAGAGCAACGCATCGATTGCCTCGCGCGACGTCCCGAACGGCGGCCCCTTGGGCGCATCGTCGAAGAAGAAAAAACCGGCGAGCAAGCCGCCTGGTTCGAGCAGATCGGCCATGCGCGAGGCATAGGCGGCGCGGCGCTCTGGAGGCAACGCGCAGAGAAACGCGCGCTCATAGACCCACCCCGTTGCAAACGGCGGGCGATAGGTGAAGAAATCGGCTTGCTCGACGAGCGCCGCATGAACCCCGAGCTTCGCGCGTGCGGCCGCCACGGCATCGGCCGAAAAATCGATCGCGCGCACGGTCCAGCCGGCCTGCGCGAGCCATTCGGCTTCATGCGCACTGCCGCAGCCCGGGATGAGCACGGGCCGCGCCGGCGTGCGCGCGGCGAAAGCGGCGAATGCGGAGGGCACGCCGGCCTGGTCCCACGGCGTGAAGCCTTGTCGAAAGCGTTCGTCCCAGAAGGCGGCCGAGTTCGGATCGCGTGTCGAGAACGTAGGCCCCGGCCCACTGGCAGGGGACACCGGGGACGGCGCGGATGATTCGGCTGAGGACGGCTTGTTCATTGGATCTAAGCCCCAAAGGCAAAGGCGAGCCATGCGCGCGCCACGACGGCGCCGACGCCCACAGCCACACCGAACAACAACAGCGCCTGCAACAGCCGGTTCGTACGCTTCTGCTCGAGCAGCAGCAGCTTGATTGCGGCGTCGCGCGTGCCGCGCGAGCCATCGTGCCCGTGCCGCTCCGCCAGCACATGATGAACGAGCCGCGGCAGTTGGGGCAGCGTCTTGCTCCACTGCGGCATTTCGACCTTGAGCCGCTCATACCAACCGCGCCAGCCGATCTGCTCGTTCATCCACCGCTCGAGGTAAGGCTTGGCCGTCTTCCACAGATCGAGTTCGGGATCGAGCGAGCGGCCGAGCCCTTCGACGTTGAGCATCGTCTTTTGCAGAAGCACGAGTTGCGGCTGAATCTCGACGTTGAAGCGGCGCGACGTGGAAAACAAGCGCAGCAGCACCTGCCCGAGCGAGATGTCTTTCAGCGCGCGATCGAAATACGGTTCGCAGACGGCGCGAATCGCGCTTTCGAGTTCTTCGACGCGTGTACTGGGCGGCACCCACCCCGATTCCAGATGCAGCGTCGCTACGCGGTGGTAGTCGCGCTTGAAGAACGCGAGGACGTTTTGCGCGAGATAGTTCTTATCGAAGTCGGACAACGCGCCGAT
>CAYRLJ010000196.1:0-3873 GCA_964425025.1 uncultured Burkholderia sp.
AGGTGCTCGAAGTGCACCTCGGCTGGGCCGCGAAGGGTCTTGGCTGGCGCATCGGCGAAATGCTGCAGCGTCAGGCGAAGGTCGAAGAACTGCGCGTGTTCCTGACGAAGCTGTACAACGAGTCGGGCCGCGCCGAAGAGCTGGAAAGCTTCTCGGACGACGACATCGTCGAACTCGCGAGGAACCTGCGCGAAGGCGTGCCGTTCGCGACGCCGGTGTTCGACGGTGCGACGGAAGAAGAGATGTCGAAGATGCTCGACCTCGCCTTCCCGGACGAGATCGCCGCGAATCTCGGCATGACGGCGTCGAAGAACCAAGTGCGTCTGTTTGACGGCCGCACGGGTGAGGCATTCGAGCGTACGGTCACCGTGGGCTACATGCACTACCTGAAGCTGCATCACCTTGTCGACGACAAGATGCACGCGCGCTCGACGGGCCCGTACTCGCTCGTCACGCAGCAGCCGCTGGGTGGTAAGGCGCAGTTCGGTGGTCAGCGCTTCGGTGAAATGGAAGTGTGGGCGCTCGAAGCGTATGGCGCTTCGTATGTGCTGCAGGAAATGTTGACGGTGAAGTCCGATGACGTGACGGGCCGGACGAAGGTGTACGAAAACCTCGTCAAGGGCGACCACGTGATCGACGCGGGTATGCCGGAATCCTTCAACGTGTTGGTGAAGGAAATCCGCTCGCTCGGCATCGACATCGACCTCGACCGCAACTAATCGGACTACGGAGAGAAGGCAATGAAAGCTCTGCTCGATCTATTCAAGCAAGTCCAACAAGAAGAAGTTTTCGATGCGATCAAGATCGGTCTTGCGTCGCCCGACAAGATCCGTTCGTGGTCGTTCGGTGAAGTCAAGAAGCCGGAGACGATCAACTACCGCACGTTCAAGCCCGAGCGGGACGGCTTGTTCTGCGCGAAGATCTTCGGCCCGATCAAGGACTATGAGTGCTTGTGCGGCAAGTACAAGCGCCTCAAGCACCGTGGCGTGATCTGCGAGAAGTGCGGCGTCGAAGTGACGCTGGCGAAGGTGCGTCGCGAGCGCATGGGCCATATCGAGCTCGCCTCGCCCGTTGCGCACATCTGGTTTCTGAAGTCGCTGCCGTCGCGCCTCGGCATGGTGCTCGACATGACGCTGCGCGACATCGAGCGCGTGCTCTATTTCGAAGCATATGTGGTGATCGACCCGGGCATGACCCCGCTGAAGGCGCGGCAGATCATGACCGAAGAGGATTACTACAACAAGGTCGAAGAGTACGGTGACGAATTCCGTGCTGAAATGGGTGCGGAAGGCGTGCGCGAGCTGCTGCGCGCGATCAACATCGACGAGCAAGTCGAGACGCTGCGTACCGAGCTCAAGAACACGGGCTCGGAAGCGAAGATCAAGAAGTACGCGAAGCGCCTGAAGGTGCTCGAGGCCTTCCAGCGTTCGGGCATCAAGCCCGAATGGATGGTGCTCGAAGTGCTGCCCGTGCTGCCGCCCGAATTGCGTCCGCTCGTGCCGCTCGACGGTGGCCGTTTCGCCACGTCGGATCTGAACGATCTCTATCGCCGCGTGATCAACCGGAACAACCGGTTGAAGCGCCTGCTCGAGTTGAAGGCGCCGGAAATCATCGTCCGCAACGAAAAGCGGATGCTGCAAGAGGCCGTCGATTCGCTGCTCGATAACGGTCGTCGCGGCAAGGCGATGACGGGTGCGAACAAGCGTCCGCTGAAGTCGCTCGCCGACATGATCAAGGGTAAGGGCGGCCGCTTCCGTCAGAACTTGCTCGGTAAGCGTGTGGACTACTCGGGCCGTTCGGTCATCGTGGTGGGCCCGACGCTGAAGCTGCACCAATGCGGTCTGCCGAAGCTGATGGCGCTCGAGCTGTTCAAGCCGTTCATCTTCCACAAGCTTGAAGTGATGGGCGTGGCGACGACCATCAAGGCAGCGAAGAAGGAAGTCGAGAACCAAACGGCAGTGGTGTGGGACATCCTCGAAGAGGTGATCCGCGAGCATCCGGTGATGCTGAACCGCGCACCGACGCTGCACCGTCTTGGTATTCAAGCGTTCGAGCCCGTGCTCATCGAAGGTAAGGCGATTCAGCTGCACCCGCTCGTTTGCGCGGCGTTCAACGCCGACTTCGACGGCGACCAGATGGCCGTGCACGTGCCGCTCTCGCTCGAAGCGCAGATGGAAGCGCGCACGCTGATGCTCGCGTCGAACAACGTGCTGTTCCCGGCCAACGGCGATCCGTCGATCGTGCCGTCGCAGGATATCGTGCTCGGCCTGTACTACGCGACGCGCGAAGCGGTCAACGGCAAGGGCGAAGGCCTGTCGTTCACCGGCGTGTCGGAAGTGCTGCGTGCGTACGAGAACAAGGAAGTCGAACTGGCTTCGCGCGTGAACGTGCGTATCACCGAAATGGTGGCGAACGAGGATACGTCCGAAGGCGCGCCGCAGTTCGTGCCGAAGATTACGCTGTACGCGACGACGGTCGGCCGTTCGATTCTGTCGGAAATTCTGCCGCCGGGGCTGCCGTTCTCGGTGCTGAACAAGCCGCTGAAGAAGAAGGAAATCTCGCGCCTGATCAACACGGCGTTCCGCAAGTGCGGTCTGCGCGCGACGGTGGTTTTTGCCGATCAGCTGATGCAGTCGGGTTTCCGTCTCGCCACGCGCGCCGGCATATCCATCTGCGTGGACGACATGCTCGTGCCGACGCAGAAGGAAGTGATCGTGGGCGACGCCGCACGCAAGGTGAAGGAGTACGACCGCCAGTACATGTCGGGTCTCGTCACCGCGCAAGAGCGCTACAACAACGTGGTCGATATTTGGTCGGCAACGTCGGAAGCGGTCGGCAAGGCGATGATGGAGCAGCTCTCGACCGAGCCCGTGACCGACCGCGACGGCAAGGAAGTGCGCCAAGAGTCGTTCAACTCCATCTACATGATGGCCGACTCGGGTGCACGGGGTTCCGCGGTGCAGATTCGTCAGCTCGCCGGTATGCGTGGCCTGATGGCCAAGCCGGACGGCTCGATCATCGAGACGCCGATTACGGCGAACTTCCGCGAAGGCCTGAACGTGCTGCAGTACTTTATTTCGACGCACGGCGCGCGTAAGGGCTTGGCCGATACGGCACTGAAGACGGCGAACTCGGGTTACCTGACGCGTCGTCTCGTCGATGTGACGCAGGATTTGGTCGTAACCGAAGACGATTGCGGCACGAGCAACGGCGTGGCGATGAAAGCGCTCGTCGAAGGCGGTGAAGTTGTCGAAGCGCTGCGCGACCGAATCCTCGGCCGCGTCGCGGTGGCGGATGTCGTCAATCCCGAGTCGCAAGAGACGCTGTACGAATCGGGCACGCTGCTCGATGAAACGGCTGTCGAGGAAATCGAACGCCTGGGCATCGACGAAGTGCGCGTGCGCACGCCGCTGACCTGCGAAACGCGTTATGGCCTTTGTGCGGCATGCTACGGCCGTGACCTCGGCCGCGGCTCGCTCGTGAACGTCGGCGAAGCGGTCGGCGTAATCGCGGCGCAGTCGATCGGTGAACCGGGCACGCAGCTCACGATGCGTACGTTCCACATCGGTGGTGCGGCGTCGCGTGCGGCGGTGGCCTCGTCGGTCGAAGCGAAGAGCAACGGCACGGTGCGTTTCACCGCGACGATGCGTTACGTCACGAATGCGAAGGGCGAGCAGATCGTCATCTCGCGTTCGGGCGAAGCGATGATCACGGACGATCACGGCCGCGAGCGCGAGCGTCACAAAGTGCCGTACGGCGCGACGCTGCTGCAGCTCGACGGTGCGCAGATCAAGGCCGGTACGCAACTGGCGACGTGGGATCCGCTCACGCGTCCGATCATCACCGAGTACGGCGGTACGGTGAAGTTCGAGA
>CAYRLJ010000197.1:0-3858 GCA_964425025.1 uncultured Burkholderia sp.
ATCGAAGGCTTCGGCATAGAGCTCCATCGCGGCGTGCGCCGTGTAGCAGCCGGCGCAGCCGACCGCGTGCTCCTTCAGGTGCGCCGGGTGCGGCGCGCTGTCGGTGCCGAGGAAGAACCTGGGGTTGCCCGAAGTCGCCGCCTCGACCAGCGCCAGGCGATGCGTCTCGCGCTTGAGCACCGGCAGGCAGTAGTACTGCGGTCGTATGCCGCCCTGGAATATCGCGTTGCGGTTGTACAGCAGATGGTGCGCGGTGATCGTCGCGCCGAGCAGGCCAGCCGGCGCGCCGTCGTCGCGCACGTATTGCGCCGCATCCTTCGTCGTGATGTGCTCGAAGACAACCTTGAGCGCCGGAAAATCCCGGCGCAGCGGCGTCATCACGCGATCGATGAAAACCTTCTCTCGGTCGAACAGGTCGATCGACGAATCCGTCACCTCCCCGTGCACGAGCAGCGGCATGCCCACTTCCTGCATCGTCTCGAGCGCCTTCGAGCATTTGGACAAATCGGTGACGCCGAAGTCCGAGTTGGTTGTCGCGCCGGCCGGATAGAGCTTCACGCCATGCACGAACCCGCTATCGCGCGCGCGCACGATCTCCTCGGGCGGCGTGTTGTCGGTCAGATAAAGCGTCATCAAAGGCTCGAACGCCGCGCCGGCCGGCAGCGCTGCCATAATGCGCTCGCGATACGCGCGCGCGGCCTCGACCGTCGTGACGGGCGGCTTCAGGTTCGGCATGACGATCGCGCGCCCAAACTGACGCACGGTATGCGGCAGCACGGCGCCGAGCATGTCGCCGTCGCGCAAATGCAAGTGCCAATCGTCGGGACGAGCCAAGGTAAGCGAGGTGCACGCGCCGCCCGTGGGCGCGGCGTTCGGGGACAAATCGGAAACGGTCATGGCGACGATCTGGCAAGAAAGCCGGCGGGAAAGCCGCGCGGCGATGAAAAGTGGGCACCTTACGAACGCGAAGCCGGCCGCAATCGTGGAAAAACCGCAACGGGCGCATGCCGCCGCGCGCGGATTTCGCTTTTTTCGGCCAGCGGCTCGGTATATGCTTGGCGAAAACATATTGTAGCGGGTTCGCACGATGAGCCCGCCCGTTCACGCTCCGCCAGCCGTAACATGTGCCAACTTCTCGGAATGAACTGCGCCGCCCCGACGGACGTCACGTTCTCCTTCACCGGCTTCGCTGCGCGCGGCGGCATCACCGATCATCACGCCGACGGCTGGGGCATCGCCTTCTTCGAAGACAAAGCCTGCCGCCTATTCATCGACCATCAATCGTCGGCCACCTCGCCGATCGCAGAGATGGTCAAGCGCTACCCGATCAAGTCGAAGAACACGATCGCGCATATCCGCAAGGCGACGCAAGGCCGTCTCCTGCTCGAAAACTGTCATCCGTTCATGCGCGAGCTGTGGGGCCGGCATTGGATCTTCGCGCACAACGGCGATTTGCAGGCGTATCGGCCCGAGATAACCGGCGTTTATCAGCCCGTGGGCACGACCGATAGCGAGCTTGCGTTTTGCGCACTGCTGCAAGGTTTGCGCCGTGCATTTCCCGGCGCGCAGCCGCCTTTGCAGGAGTTGTTCGATGCGCTCGCCGCGCTCACGCGCGACATCACCAATTACGGCGTATTCAACTTTCTGATGTCGAACGGGCAGGCGCTGTTCGCGCATTGCTCCACGCATCTGCACTACATCGTGCGGCGTTGGCCTTTTTCGACGGCGCATCTGATCGACGCCGACATGTCGATCGACTTCGCGCAGTACACGACGCCCGAGGATCGTGTGGCCGTCATCGCCACGCAGCCACTGACCGACGATGAAATCTGGACGGCATGCGCGCCTGGCGATCTATTGATGTTCCAAGACGGCGAAGTCGCCGCAAGCGCACACATTCCCGTGCCGCTCGCGGTGCTCGAAAAGGCGCGCAACCCCGCCTGCGATCCAAGCGCCTCCGCCTCGATGCGCCCGGGCATGAAGGCGCTCAGCGCCGACGCCGACGACATCGCGGCGTTCGAATCGTGATGCGAATCGTGATTCGCCGCAACGCCCGCTAGCGTTCGTTCAGCGCCGCCTCACGCCGCCAAGCGCCGGGCTTCCCGCGGCGTTTTGCTTCCGAGCTCCCGCTCAATGCAGGATCTTCGCGAGAAATTCTTTCGCGCGATCCGACTTCGGATTGTCGAAGAAAGCGTCCTTGCGGTCGTCTTCGACGATGAACCCGCGGTCCATGAAGATCACGCGGTGCGCGACTTTCTTCGCAAATCCCATTTCGTGCGTCACGCACATCATCGTCATCCCTTCCTGCGCGAGCTCGACCATCACGTCCAGCACCTCGTTGATCATTTCCGGATCGAGCGCCGACGTGGGCTCGTCGAACAGCATGGCGACGGGATCCATCGACAGCGCGCGTGCGATGGCCACACGCTGCTGCTGGCCGCCTGAAAGCTGTGCCGGGAATTTGTCGGCATGCCCTTTCAGGCCCACGCGGTCGAGCAAGGCCAGGCCTTTATCGGCGGCCGCGTCCTTCGAGCGGCCGAGCACCTTGATCTGCGCGAGCGTGAGGTTTTCCATGATCGACAGATGCGGAAACAGCTCGAAGTGCTGGAACACCATGCCGACTTTCGCGCGTAGCTTCGACAGGTTCGTCTGCTTATCGCGCAGCGATTGACCGTCGACGATGATCTCCCCTTCCTGAAACGGTTCAAGCCCGTTCACGGTCTTGATCAACGTCGACTTGCCCGAGCCCGAGGGCCCGCAAACGACGACCACTTCGCCCTTCGCGACTTCGGCGGTGCAATCGGTGAGCACTTGAAACGCGTCATACCACTTCGAAACGTGTTTGATCGAAATCATCCGGTGATCCCTTGGCAGTAACGCACCGGCCATTCCCCGGGCCGGCAAAACCTTTGCATGATACGCGGCCTGGGTGGGCAATCAAAAAACCCGCAACGTAAAGCGGGCGGCATCTCGCGATGCCGCCCGCCAGGAGAAGCCGGACGCGCCGCAAGGGGCGCACCGGCAACTCAAACCCGCTTCGCTTGTGGCGAGTAGGGAATCAGGGATACAGGCCACGCATTTCGCGCGCCATCAAAATCCGCTTACATGCGACGATGAACGCCGCCGTGCGCATCGACACGCTGTTGTCGCTCGCCACTTGCCACACGGCGCCGAATGCTTCGCGCATGACGCGCTCGAGGCGCTGGTTGATTTCGTCTTCGGTCCAGAAGAAGCTCGAGAAGTCCTGCACCCACTCGAAGTACGAGACCGTCACGCCACCCGCGTTGGCCACGACGTCGGGGATGATCAAAACGCCCTTGTCGTGCAGGATGTCGTCGGCGGCCGTCGTCGTCGGGCCGTTCGCGCCTTCGACGATGATCTTCGTCTTGATCTTCGCCGCGTTCTTCTCGGTGATCTGGTTTTCGAGCGCGGCCGGGATCAGGATGTCGCTTTCGATCATCCAGAACTCGTCGTTCGCGACCGGATCGGCGCCCTTGAAACCGCCCACGCCGCCCGTGTTGCCAACGTGCTCGAGCAACGCATTCGTATCGATGCCGCTCGACTTATAGATCGCGCCCGTGTGATCTTGCACGGCGATGACCTTCGCACCCGCTTCTTCGAACAGACGCGCTGCAATGCCACCGACGTTACCGAAACCTTGCACGGCGATGCGCGCGCCTTGAATTTCGAGGCCCACGCGGCGCGCCGCTTCCGTACCGACGACGAACACGCCGCGGCCCGTCGCTTCACGACGGCCCAGCGAGCCGCCCAGCGTAATCGGCTTGCCCGTCACGACGCCCGTGGCCGTCTGGCCTTGGTTCATCGAGTACGTGTCCATCATCCACGCCATGATCTGCT
>CAYRLJ010000198.1:0-3585 GCA_964425025.1 uncultured Burkholderia sp.
GACGGTCTATGCAACGCTGGGCGCGAAGATCGACGTCGTCGAAATGCTCGACGGCCTGATGATGGGCGCCGACCGCGATCTCGTGAAGGTCTGGCAGAAATACAGCGCCAAGCATTTCACGAACCTCATGCTCAAGACCAAGACGACGGCGGCCCAAGCGAAGTCCGACGGCATCTACGTCAAATTCGAAGGCGAGCAGGCGCCGGCCGAGCCCCAGCGCTACGACCTCGTGCTCGTGGCGGTCGGCCGCAGCCCGAACGGCAAGAAGATCGGCGCGGACAAGGCGGGCGTGGCCGTGACGGATCGCGGCTTCATCGAAGTCGACAAGCAAATGCGCACGAACGTCCCGCACATCTTCGCGATCGGCGACGTCGTCGGCCAACCGATGCTGGCACACAAGGCCGTGCACGAAGGCCACGTTGCAGCCGAAGCCGCGAACGGCGAGAAGGCGTATTTCGACGCGCTGCAAATCCCGTCGGTCGCCTACACGGATCCGGAAGTGGCCTGGGCAGGCAAGACGGAAGACCAGTGCAAGGCCGAAGGCATCAAGTACGGTAAGGCTGTATTCCCGTGGGCAGCGTCGGGCCGCGCCATCGCGAACGGGCGCGACGAAGGCTTCACGAAGCTGATCTTCGACGAGCAAACGCATCGCGTGATCGGCGGCGGCATCGTTGGCCTCAACGCGGGCGATCTGATCAGCGAAGTGTGCCTCGCGATCGAAATGGGAGCGGATGCCACCGATATCGGCAAGACGATCCATCCGCACCCGACGCTCGGCGAATCGATCGGAATGGCGGCTGAACTGTACGAAGGCGTCTGCACCGATTTGCCGCCGCAGCGCAAGAAGTGATGTTCGTTGTGTCGAAGTGATGAGGGTCCCCGCCGTTAGCGCAGAACACTGCGCTAGGCTCGCGTGAGCCGGCGGCGGGACTCGTTGGCGGGTTTCGTTGGTGGCTCCATAGGCCCGACAGAGTAGGACCTACAAAGTTGGACCCACCGATATCGGCCGACAAATGCAAAGCGGCGCGCTCCCGATGGAGCGCGCCGCTTATTTTTACGTCGGCGTGAAGCGAGAGGCGAGTATTAGACTGCCGTCGTCTTCTTCGTCGTTGCCGTGGCGGCAGCGCGCGAAGCTTGCGAGGCGGCCTGTTGCGCAGCCTTTTGCGCAGCCGTGGCGGCAGCGTTGAAGTTGCTTTCGGCGATTTCGACGGCTTGCTTCGTGGCCTTGTGGACCGTTTCGTACGTCGTGTTCGCAGCCGTGATAGCCGACTTCATGACGGCGACAGCCGTCTCCGAACCGGCCGGCGCATTGCGCGCGACGTTCTCGACGAGCGCTTGCACCTTGCGGTTTTGCTCTTCGTACTGAGCTTCCGCGACGCGCGCGAATTCGGCTTGCGTGGCCGAGGCGATTTCGTACAGATGACGGCCGTACGACAACACTTTCTCGGCAACCGGCTGCGTCAGGCTGGCCTGCAACGCGACGAATTCTTGCGCATCCTTGACCGACAACGCACGTTGTGCATTTTCCTGGCTTTCGGCGAGCGTCGACTTCACGACTTGCAGGTTCAGTTCGACAAGCTTCTCAACGCCTTCGAAAGCCTTGTTCGTCAGGCCGAACAGTGCTTCGAGATTTGCTTTTTGTGCTGCGGCGAATTGCTCAGGTGTCAGCAGAGTCATATTTTCGCTCCTATGGATCGACCCGGTTCGACGGGTCGAAAAGTGGTGAAATGGCGGGCCGTGCGAGGGGGCTTCTTACGTCTACAAAATCTCTTGTGCATCGCAACAACGGTTCCCATTTTAGGATGGTCAATATAAAAGTCAAGCACAATTTGTGCGTCGCACCATGCCGCAAAAACATCGACAAAACAACGTGTTGCAAGTTTCGGGGACAGAAGAAAGATATCGATTTCGGTCGTTTTTTTCGCACTGCGAAAGCCGGAAGTCGGTCATTTTGACAGGACGATCCGTCACCATCAGCGCGCAGCGTCTTTAATGGAAAACGTTGTAAACCAAAGGCGGGGTTAGCGCGTTATTCCGACTTGCTCATTCGTCCCGGAAGGCGCCTCGGCCGCGATGCCATGCTGCGGCGACGCGTCGTGCGAACCATTTCCTTCAAGTTTGGACAAATATCGCCGTTAAGCCGTTATGGCCCTTTGGGTTCGACGGCGCCTGGGCAAGAACCGTGCGCACGCGACGCTTCCCCGTTTTACAAATTGGATCAAGGACGGCCGATAAGTGCTTAATATTGCTAATTTTTCGCAGTTTTACTACACTTGCCGACAACCGTCCGCCACTCCTGCTTCAGAATTTCATGAAAATCGCTCTGTTTTCGTCGCTTAACGTGATTAGAGGCGTGGCGCTCGGCACCATTGTGTCCGGGTTGGTCGGCGCGCTCGCCGTGGCGGCGGTTGCGACCCCGGTCGATGCGCTCGCTGCCACCGACACAGCGCCGGCTCATCACGGCAGCCATAAAAAGCACCTCGCGAAGGACGCGCAGGCTGCTACCGCAAATGCGGCCGCGGCCGCTGCGCCGGCGAAAGCGCGCGGCCAGCATGAGCGCGTGCACTACACGCTGCGCGCTCACGGCCGCCATGGCGTCGTGCATCGTGTCGCGTTCGAACCGCGTTCGCCCACGGCCGGCCAGGCTTTCGGGCTGCAGGAGACTCCGGAAGGCGTCGCCCTGCGTTCGAGCGTCGCCTTCGTCGTCGATCAAAACACGTCGGAAGTCTTATTCGACAAGAACTCCACATCCGTCGTGCCGATCGCGTCGGTCTCCAAGCTCATGACGGCCATGGTCGTGCTCGATTCGAAGATGCCGTTGACCGATCAAATCGAGGTCACCGACGAGGACCGCGATTACATCAAGCACACGGGCTCGCGTCTGCAGGTGGGTTCGGTTCTCTCGCGCGAGGACATGCTGCACATCGCGCTGATGGCCTCGGAAAACCGTGCCGCAGCCGCGTTGTCGCGCTACTACCCGGGGGGCCGTCCAGCATTTATCGCGGCGATGAATGCCAAGGCCAAGTCGCTCGGCATGAACGATACGCACTTCGAGAGCTCGACGGGCTTGACGAGCGAGAACGTCTCGACGGCGCGCGATCTCGTCAAGATGGTGAACGCGGCATATCAATACCCCATGATCCGCAAGTTCTCGACGGACCGCAGCTACGACGTTTATCCGGGCAGGGGCGTGCTGGCTTACAACAGCACGAACGCGCTCGTGCGCAACCCGACATGGGACATTGGCTTGCAAAAGACGGGTTTCATCAACGAAGCCGGCGAATGCTTGGTCATGCAGGCGACGATCCATGGCCGGCCGATGGTCATGGTCCTGCTCGATTCGACGGGCAAGTACTCGCGCTTTGCCGATGCGACGCGGCTGCGCAAATGGCTCGACGATTTCGGCGGCCAGCGCATCACCAGCGCGGACGCCGGTGGTCGTGGCACCTGAAGCAAAAAGACGTGCTTCCTTTAATCCAGGAAGCACCGGTGAACGAACGAAAAACCCCGCCTAAGAGCGGGGGTTTTTCGTTCTGCGCCAAGCGGATAGCGCGCGAGAGAACCGAAGCGCGTTCGTTTAGCGGC
>CAYRLJ010000199.1:0-3566 GCA_964425025.1 uncultured Burkholderia sp.
ATCGTGCGCATCGTGACGAAGCTCGCGCCGATCGGTGCGTTCGGCGCGATGGCATTCACGATCGGCAAGTACGGTGTGGGCTCGCTGCTGCCGCTGCTCAAGCTTGTCGGCACGTTCTATCTGACCTCGCTCGTGTTCGTGCTGGTCGTACTCGGCACCATCGCACGTCTCGTCGGCTTCAACATCGTTCGCTTCATCGCCTATATCAAGGAAGAGATGTTGATCGTGCTCGGCACGAGCTCGTCGGAAGCCGCCCTGCCGCAATTGATGGCTAAGCTCGAGAACCTCGGATGCTCGCGTTCGGTTGTCGGCCTTGTCGTGCCTACGGGCTATTCGTTCAATCTCGACGGCACGAATATCTACATGACGATGGCCGTGCTGTTCATCGCACAAGCGACGAACACGGACCTCACGCTGATGCAGCAGCTCACGCTGCTCGCCGTGGCGATGTTGACCTCCAAGGGCGCGAGCGGCGTGACGGGCGCCGGATTCATCACGCTCGCGGCGACACTGGCGGTTGTGCCGACGATTCCGCTTTCGGGCATGGTGCTGATCCTCGGCATCGACCGGTTCATGAGCGAATGCCGTGCGCTGACCAACATCGTCGGCAACGGTGTCGCCACCGTCGTCGTCTCCGCTTGGGAGAAAGAACTCGATCGCTCGAAGCTGCGCGCGGCGCTCGGTCGCGGCGGCCTCGCCACCGAGGCGGAAGCGAAGGCGAACACCGCGGGCGTCTAACCGTTCAACGGTCCACCCGCAGCGTCCAGGCGGACTTCCAATCGGCCGGCTGTGGCTATGCCACAATAGGCCAAGTTTCTGCCTGGAATCCGCCATCGTGACGCGCCGTCTCATCGTCGTTCTCGCGCTTGCCGCGGCGCTGCTCGCGATATGCGCCTCGACTTGGCGCATCGCGTGGCTGCGCGGGATCGACGTCTTGCGGCAGCAGGCGGCCGTGCGTGCCGAACGCACGGCCAGCGCGCTCGGCGACACGCTCGAGCGCTATGAATCGCTTTCGTACCTGGTCGCGAGCCACCCCGTGGTCGGCGAGGCACTCGACACCGGCTCCCCCGACGCGATCGCGCGGGCCGATCGCTACCTTGCAGACGCCAACGCGCATGCGCACGCCGACGTCACGTACATCATCCGCGCCGACGGCTTGTGCGTGGCCGCCAGCAATTGGGACCGGCCGGACAGCTTCGCCGGCTCGCAGTACCGGTTTCGCCCGTATTTCATCGATGCAATCGGCGCGCGCGTGGGCCGCTTCTTCGGCATCGGCACCGTCTCGCACGTGCCGGGCTATTACATCTCGCAGCCGGTTCGCCGCAATGGGCGCGTCGTCGGCGCCGCCGTGATCAAGCTCAATCTCGAATGGTTTCCGGGTACGGATGCGCGCGAACCCGTGCTCGTCGCGGACAAGCACGGTGTGATCTTTTTGTCATCGGTGCCCGCCTGGAAGTATCGTGCGGTACGTGACCTGCCGAGCAGCGTGGCGGCCACGATCGATGAAACGCGCCAATACGCCGGAGCGCCTATCACGCGGCTGCCGATCACGTCGGCGCGTGCGCTCGATGCGCCCGATGCGCGGATCGTACGCGTGGGTGCGCGCGGCCCGTCTTCGTACTACCTGCTGACACAACGTCCGATCAGCGTGCCTGACTGGCAATTGATGACACTCGCGCCGGTGAATTCGGTCATCGACGATGCTCGCAATGCGACGGCTGCGGTTGGCTTCGGCTTCATTTCGCTGTGCTTGCTCGCGTTTTACTGGCGTATGCGCCGCGCCCGCACGCGCGACTCGGAGAGAGGGCGCGCGTTGCTGCAAGAGGCCTACGCGGAGTTGAACCGGCGCGTCGAGGCGCGCACGGCCGATTTATCGACGGCCAACTCGCAATTGCAGACGGAGGTGGCCGAGCGCACGCGGGCCGAAAGCGAGCTGCGCGCGGCGCACGCCGAGTTGCTGCAGACGAGCAAGCTCGCGGCGCTCGGGCAAATGGCCGCGGGCATCACGCACGAGCTCAATCAACCGCTCGCGGCGCTGCGCACGTTTTCCGATAACACGCGCGTGTTGATCGAGCGCGGCCAGCTCGCGGCCGCCCGTGACAACCTCGAGGCGATCGGCTCGCTGACCGCACGCATGGGAAAGATCACGAACCAGCTCAAGCTGTTCGTCGGCCGCGCGCAACCGAGCAACGCGTGCTCGCCCGTCGCGCGGGCGTTGCGCAACGCGTTGCAAATCCTGCAAGAGCGGCTGCAGGGCGTGTCGCTCCAAATTGGCCTGCGTGAGGTCGGACGCTTGTCTGATCCACAGGCAACGCCCATGCGGCGTGATCCGAACGCCTATCGGCCGCTCGATTTAAGCGCCGAGCACCGCGAGCTCCTGGCCTACTGCGACAGTCTGCGTCTCGAACAGGTGCTCATCAACCTGATCGCCAACGCGTTAGATGCACTCGATGCACTCGATGCACTCGAATCCGCGGCGCCCGCCCGCTTGCTGATCGACATCGATATCGACGTCAGCGGCGACGCGCTGGCCATCACCGTGCGCGACAATGGGCCCGGCATTCCCGCTGACGCGCTGCCTCGGCTGTTCGAACCGTTTTTCACGACGAAGGAGGTGGGCAAAGGGCTGGGCCTCGGCCTTGCCATCGCCTCCTCGATCGCGCGCGATTGCGGCGGCTCGCTCGTGGCGCGCAATGAACCGAGCGGCGGCGCGGCGTTCATCTTGACACTGCGTCGCGCGGCTTACATGGCTCCTGCAACGGCAGCACAACAACGCAACGCCGCTTCGGCAGGCTAGTGCGGCATCTTTAGGCAATTGAACAACGGCATGAACTCGACTGCGACGACAGACAACGCGACAGACGACGCGACCGACAACGCGCAAGTGATCTTCATCGAAGACGACGAACTCGTGCGGCGCGCCAGTGTGCAGAGCTTGCAGTTGGCGGGGCTCGCAGTCAACGGCTATGGCTCCGTGGAAGCGGCGCAGGCAGCATTCGGGGAACTCGACGAGGGTTTTGCGGGTGTAATCGTCAGCGACATCCGGCTCCCGGGCGCGAGCGGACTCGATCTGCTCGCGCGCTGCCGCGAACGCGCGCCGCAGGTGCCCGTCATCCTGGTGACGGGGCATGGCGACATCACCATGGCCGTGCAGGCGATGCGCGACGGCGCTTACGATTTCGTCGAAAAGCCGTTCGCCGCCGAGCGCCTCGTCGACACTGTGCGACGCGCGCTCGAGCGCCGGCGCCTCGTCCTTGAAAACGTCGCACTGCGCCGCGAATTGGCTGGGCGCGATGCGCTCGTGCCGCGCATCATCGGCCGCAGCGCTGCGGCCGGCGAGGTGCGGCGGCTGATCGCCAACATCGCGCCGACCGATGCGCCGGTACTCATCATCGGCGATACGGGCGCGGGCAAGGAGCTCGTCGCGCGCAGCCTGCACGAACTCTCGCCGCGCCAGGCCAAACCGTTTGTGGCCGTCAACTGCGGCGCGCTGCCCGAGTCGATGTTCGAGTCGGAGATGTTCGGCTACGAACCGGGCGCATTCACCGGTGCAGCGAAACGCCGCA
>CAYRLJ010000200.1:0-3528 GCA_964425025.1 uncultured Burkholderia sp.
TTGGCGGCCTCGTGCAGATTCCCTGCATCGAGCGCAATGCGATGGGCGCGATCAAGGCGCTGAACGCGTCGCGGATGGCGCTCAAAGGCGACGGCCAACACTATGTCTCGCTCGATTCCGTCATCAAGACGATGCGTGAAACGGGTGCCGACATGAAGACCAAATACAAGGAGACGTCCCGCGGCGGTTTGGCCGTGAACGTCATTGAATGCTAATCGACCCATCGGGACCACCGCTATGAGCCGCTTTTCGATATTCAGTTTGGTACGCAACGGATTGTCGTACCACGAGAACTGGGAGCGCCAGTGGCGCAGCCCCGAACCTAAACGCGAATACGACGTCGTCATCGTAGGCGGGGGCGGACACGGCCTCGCCACGGCCTACTACTTGGCCAAGGAGCACGGCGTGCGCAACATCGCCGTGCTCGAAAAAGGATGGATCGGCGGCGGCAATACCGCGCGCAACACGACGATCATCCGCTCGAACTACCTGTGGGACGAATCGGCGGCGCTCTACGAAAAAGCGATGAAGCTTTGGGAAGGGCTCTCGCAAGACGTCAATTACAACGTCATGTTCAGCCAGCGCGGCGTGATGAACCTTGCGCATAATCTGCAAGACGTGCGCGACACGATGCGGCGCGTCAACGCGAACCGCCTGAACGGCGTCGACGCCGAATTCCTGACGCCCGAGCAGATCAAGGAAATCGAACCGACGATCAATCTGAACGCACGGTACCCCGTACTTGGCGCGTCGTTCCAGCGTCGCGGCGGCGTAGCCCGTCACGATGCGGTGGCCTGGGGCTTCGCACGCGGCGCCGATTCGCATGGCGTCGACATCATTCAGAACTGCCAAGTCACGGGTATTCGCCGAGACGGCGGCGCCGTCGTCGGCGTGGACACCGTGAAGGGGTTCATCAAGGCGAAGAAGGTCGCGGTCGTCGCGGCGGGTAACACGACGACGCTCGCCGACATGGCCGGCGTGCGCCTGCCGATCGAGAGCCATCCGCTGCAGGCGCTCGTATCGGAGCCGATCAAGCCCGTCGTCAATACGGTGGTGATGTCGAACGCCGTGCACGCGTACATCAGCCAATCCGATAAGGGCGACCTCGTCATCGGTGCCGGTATCGATCAATACACCGGCTTCGGCCAGCGCGGCAGCTTCCATATCATCGAAGGCACGCTCGAGGCCATCGTCGAAATGTTCCCCGTGTTCTCGCGCGTGCGGATGAATCGCCAGTGGGGCGGCATCGTCGACGTTTCGCCCGACGCTTGCCCGATCATCAGCAAGACGGATGTGAAGGGCTTGTACTTCAACTGCGGTTGGGGAACGGGCGGCTTCAAGGCGACGCCGGGATCGGGCTGGGCATTCGCGCACACGATCGCCAACGATGCCCCGCATCCGCTGAACGCACCTTTTTCGCTGGACCGCTTCTACACGGGCCATCTCATCGACGAACACGGCGCTGCTGCCGTCGCGCACTAACACGCCTGCCACACGGAGACACACATGCTGTTGATCGAATGCCCTTGGTGCGGGCCGCGCGCCGAAAGCGAATTCTCGTGCGGCGGGGAAGCCGACATTGCTCGTCCGTTCGAGCCCGAGAAACTGAACGATCGCGAGTGGGGCGAGTATCTCTTCATGCGTCGCAATCCACGCGGCGTTCATCGCGAGCAGTGGCTCCATACGCAAGGGTGCCGCCGCTGGTTCATGGCGACGCGCGATACGGTCACGTACGCGTTCCAAGGCTATGAAACGTTCGGAGGCGCGACGGCGCCGGATGTGAGCACGCCGAATGCGGCCGCGCACAAGAGCACGGAAGGGAGCAAATAAATGAGCAATCAAAAAGATCGCCTGGGCGCGGGTGGGCGGGTCAATCGCGCGATTCCGCTTACGTTCACGTTCAACGGGCGCACGTATCAGGGCTATCAGGGAGACACGCTTGCCTCGGCGCTGCTGGCCAACGGCGTACGTTTCGTCGCGCGCAGCTGGAAATATCACCGGCCGCGCGGTGTCGTGACGGCCGGCGTCGAAGAACCGAATGCGATCGTTCAACTCGAAAGCGGGGCCTATAGCGTGCCCAATGCACGTGCGACGGAAATCGAGCTCTATCAGGGCCTCGTCGCAAAGAGCGTGAATGCGGAGCCTTCGCTCGAGAACGATCGGCTCGCGGTCAATCAAAAGATTGCGCGCTTCATCCCGGCTGGCTTCTACTACAAGACGTTCATGTGGCCGCGCAAAATGTGGCCGAAGTACGAAGAAAAGATCCGCGAGGCCGCGGGTCTCGGCAAGGCGCCCGATACGCCCGATGCCGATCGCTATGACAAGTGTTTCGCGCACTGCGACGTGCTCGTCGTGGGTGGCGGCCCCGCCGGTCTGGCGGCAGCGCACGCCGCGGGCAGCGCGGGCGCACGTGTGATTCTCGTCGACGACCAACGCGAACTGGGCGGCTCGCTGCTTTCATGCCGCGCGCAGATCGGCGGCAAGAGCGCCATGCAATGGGTCGAGCAGATCGAGCAATCGCTGTCGCAGATGCACGAGGTCACGATCTTGTCGCGCAGCACGGCCTTCGGCTATCAAGATCACAACCTGGTCACGGTCGTGCAGCGCTTGACCGATCACCTGCCTGTCTCGATGCGTAAGGGCACGCGCGAACTCGTTTGGAAGATCCGCGCCAAGCGCGTGATCTTGGCGACGGGCGCGCATGAGCGGCCGATCGTGTTCGGCAACAACGATCTGCCCGGCATCATGCTCGCGTCGGCCGTGTCGACGTATATCCAGCGCTACGGCGTGCTGCCGGGGCGCGAGGCCGTCGTCTTCACGAACAATGACGACGGGTATCAAAGCGCGCTGGATCTGAAGGCCGCCGGCGCAAAGGTGACCGTCGTCGATCCGCGCCCGCAGAGCGACGGATCGCTGCCCGCTGCTGCGCGCCGTCACGGCATCGAGGTGATGGCCGGCGCGGTGGTGAGCGAAGCACGCGGCAAGTGGAACGTGTCGTCGGTCGAAGTCGCCTCGTACTCCAAAGGCGTGGTGGGTGGACATCTCGCCACATTGTCGTGCGATCTCGTGGCCATGTCGGGCGGATGGAGCCCCGTGCTGCACCTGTTCGCGCAATCGGGCGGCAAAGCGCATTGGCATGACCAGAAAGCCTGCTTCGTGCCGGGCAAGGGCATGCAGGCGGAAGTGAGCGTAGGCGCCGCAGCCGGCGAATTCAGCTTGGCGCGCGGCCTGCGCCTGGCGCTCGATGCAGGCGTCGAAGCGGCGCAATCGCTGGGCTTCAAGTCGGCGACGCGCCCGGTCTCGCCGCAAGTGGCGGAGATCAAGGAAACACCGCTGATGCCGCTGTGGCTCGTCGGCAACCGCGAACGCGCGACGCGCGGGTCGAAGCAATTCGTCGATTTCCAGAACGACGTCTCGGCAGCCGATATCTTGTTGGCCGCGCGTGAAGGCTTCGAATCGGTGGAACACGTGAAGCGCTACACGGCGATGGGCTTCGGTACCGATCAGGGCAAGCTCGGCAATATCAAC
>CAYRLJ010000201.1:0-3504 GCA_964425025.1 uncultured Burkholderia sp.
GGCGCAGCGGCCCGACGAGCGGATCCTTGCCCTGCTTCGCGATTTCCTTGATCGCAAGGGTTTGCTCGAGCACGCGCTGCGCTTGCGCAACGATCTGCTCGCCGATAGGCGTCACGCTCACTTCGCTCGTGCCGCGCTCGAAGATTTGAACGTTCAGTTCGTCTTCGAGCTTCTTGATGGCGACCGATAAAGTGGGCTGGCTGACGAAGCACGCCTCGGCAGCACGGCCGAAATGCCGCTCGCGCGCAACCGCCACGATGTATTTCAGTTCAGTGAGCGTCATTGAGGGACCAATCAGGACGTTGAAATCGATAGGTTTATCTTATACACCCGACTCGGCGATTCGCCAACAGGGGGCGTGTCCTCGGCCACACGGCGGCGGCGGGCGTGGCCCCGTTTTTTTACACATTGTCACGCTTTCAAAAATTGTTCGCGTCCCCCGAGCCAGCGCGCCAGGTGCTGGAGCACGACGTTGGGGTATTCGGCGATGAGACACGCTGCCGCTTCGCGGGCGGGCTCGATCAGCCAGGCGTCATTTTCGAGGCTGGCAAAGCGCAGCATCGCGGTGCCCGATTGGCGCGCGCCGAGAAACTCGCCGGGGCCGCGGATCTCCAGATCGCGCCGGGCGATTTCGAAGCCGTCCGTCGTCTCGCGCATCGTTTTCAGCCGTTCGCGCGCCGTCAGCGACAGCGGATTGGCGTAGAGCAGCACGCAGACGGAGGCGGCGCTACCGCGCCCCACGCGCCCGCGAAGCTGGTGCAATTGCGCGAGGCCGAAGCGCTCCGCATGCTCGATCACCATCAGTGACGCGTTCGGCACGTCCACGCCCACTTCGATGACTGTCGTCGCCACGAGCAGTTGCACCTCGTTGCGCGAGAACGCGTCCATGACGGCCGCCTTCTCAGCCGGCGGCATCCGTCCGTGCACAAGGCCGACGCGCAGCTCGGGCAGCACTTGCACAAGCGTTTCGTAGGTCTCGATCGCCGTCTGCAACTGCAACGTCTCGCTCTCTTCGATGAGCGGACAGACCCAATAAACTTGCCGCCCCGTCAACGCCGCCTCGCGCACGCGCGCAATCACCTCGTCGCGGCGCGCATCGGAGATCAGTTTCGTGACGATGGGCGTGCGCCCCGGCGGCAGCTCGTCGATCGTCGAAACGTCTAGATCGGCGTAGTACGTCATGGCAAGCGTGCGCGGGATCGGCGTCGCCGACATCATCAGTTGGTGCGGCTGGAACGTCGCCCCATCCTCGCCGGTTCGATCCGCCTTGGCGCGCAGTGCGAGCCGCTGCGCGACGCCGAACCGATGCTGTTCGTCGACGATGACGAGGCCAAGCCGCGCGAACTGGACGGTGTCTTGAATGATCGCGTGCGTGCCGATCACAAGTTGCGCCGCGCCGGAAGCCGCCGCTTCGACGGCCGCGCGCTTTTCCTTCGCCTTCAGGCTGCCCGCGAGCCAGGCGACGGTGATCCCGAGCGGCTCGAGCCAGCCGCGCAATTTTCGCGCGTGTTGCTCGGCCAGGATTTCGGTCGGCGCCATCATCGCCGCTTGGTAGCCGCAATCGATCGCTTGAGCGGCCGCCAGCGCCGCGACGACGGTTTTTCCACTGCCGACATCGCCTTGCAAGAGCCGCTGCATCGGGTGCGGGGCGCTCAAATCCGCCGAGATTTCGGAGACGACGCGCGCCTGCGCGCCCGTGAGTTGGAACGGCAGCGCGGCCGAAAGCCTGGCGACGAGCGTCTCGCCGCCGGAACGACGCGGCATCGACGGTGCCGAACGCGCGCGCCGTTCCTCATGCGCGCGCTTGAGCGAGAGCTGCTGCGCGAGCAATTCGTCGAACTTGATCCGTGTCCAGGCCGGGTGCGTGCCGTCGATGAGGGCCGCTTCGTCGGCTTTGGCACTCGGATGATGCAACACGCGCACGGCTTCGGCGAGCGCCGGCAGTTCGAGCGGCCGGCAGTACTCGTCGGCCACGCGCTCGGGCAAGATTTCGGGCAGCGGGGTGCGATCGAGCGCGTTGTCGATGGCTTTGCGCAGGTAGGCCTGCGAAACACCCGCCGTGCTCGGATAGACGGGCGTCAGTGCCTGCGGCAGCGGCGTGTCTTCCTCGACCGGGCGCACCGTGGGGTGGACCATCTCGAGCCCGAAGAAGCCGCCGCGCACGTCGCCTCGCACGCGCAGGCGCACCCCGATCGCCATCTGCTTGACCTGTGAGCCGTAGAAATTGAGGAAGCGCAGCGAGAGCTCGCTACCCTCGTCGCCGCGCAGCTTGACGACGAGCTGACGGCGGGGCCGGTAGGCAATTTCGTTGTCGACGACGAGCCCTTCGGCTTGCGCCGTCTCTCCTGGCAACAGTTCGCCGATCGGCGTGAGCGTCGTTTCGTCTTCGTAGCGCATCGGCAGATGCAGGACCAGATCGATGTCGCGCGTGAGCCCGAGCTTGGCAAGCTTGTCGCCCGGCTTCGCGGGCTTGGCGGCCGGTTTTTCGGCTGCCGCCTTCGTCCGCTTCTTCGCGCTAGCGCCGGCTAAGGGCTCAGCCGGCGCATTATCGTTCGCCCGCACGCTCGCCGCGGGCGCGGCGGGGCGGCGCTCGTCGGCAGGCGCGGACGACGCTACGTCGTCGGCGGAATCGGTCGGACGCAATCGGGGCAACGGCATGACTCTGCTGGCAAGTACAATAACGGTTTATCCAAAACGAACGGCACGCGGGGCCGCTTCTCGCCTCGCGATCATAACGGCTCACGAGCCGTCTCGCCGCGCTTCCCGAGGCGATCAACGCAGCATGTTCACGCTTTCCGATTTCGATTTCAATCTACCGCCCGAGCTGATCGCGCAAACGGCGCTGCCCGAACGCAGCGCGAGCCGCCTGCTCGAAGTCAATACGAGCGACGCCCCCGCGCGCCTCGTCGATCGCCGCTTCGCCGAGCTGCCCGAGTGCTTGGCGCCGGGCGATTTGCTCGTCTTCAACGATACCAAAGTGCTCAAGGCCCGCTTCTTCGGCCAAAAGGCGAGCGGCGGCAAAATCGAGGTGCTCGTCGAGCGGCTGACGGGCGAACGCACGGCACTCGCGCAAATTCGGGCAAGCAAAAGCCCCGCGCTGGGTACGGCCTTGCGGCTGGCCGATGCGTTTGACGTGACGGTCGGCGAGCGCGTGGAGCCGTTTTACACACTGCACTTTCCCGACGACTGCCTCACGCTGATCGAGCGCTATGGCCGCCTGCCGCTGCCGCCGTACATCGAGCACGACCCGGACGCCTCCGACGAAACGCGCTATCAGACCGTCTTCGCCCAAAACCCGGGCGCCGTGGCCGCGCCGACGGCCGGCTTGCATTTCGACGAGGCGCTGCTCGCGCGGCTCGAAGCGCGCGGCATCGAACGCGCCACGCTTACGCTGCACGTCGGCGCGGGCCCGTTCCAGCCCGTACGCGTCGAGAAGATCGCCGCGCACAAGATGCACCGCGAGGGGTATCAACTCCCGCAAACGCTCGTCGATAACATCGCCGC
>CAYRLJ010000202.1:0-3479 GCA_964425025.1 uncultured Burkholderia sp.
GGGCGACGGGATCAACGCGGCCGGTGGCGTGTTCACACCGTACGCGTCGAGAATATCGCCGAGCACAAGATGCACAGCGAGTGGTATCAACTCCCGCAAACGCTCGTCGATAAAATCGCCGCCACGCGTGCGCGAGGCGGCCGCGTAATCGCGGTGGGCACGACCTCGATGCGCGCGCTGGAAGCGGCCGCGCGCGACGCCGAGGCAGCGGGCCGGCCGCTGGCGGCCACGTCTGCCGAAACCGACATCTTCATCACGCCGGGCTACCGTTTCCGCGTCGTGGATCGGCTCGTGACGAACTTTCATCTGCCGAAGTCGACGCTGCTCATGCTCGTCAGCGCGTTTGCCGGAATCGAGACGATTCGCGAGGCCTATCGGCATGCGATCGACGAACGCTACCGCTTCTTCAGCTACGGCGACGCCATGCTGCTGACGAAGGTCGATCGCTAGGCCGCGCCCGCGCTGGCCGTCTAACCCGAGCCGCCTAACGGCCGCTCGCTTTTACTCCGCCGCCCGATCGAACCCGGGCAGCGTTTCTTTCCCCTGCGCCGGACTGTCCTCCGGTGGCACTTGGAGCTTATCGATGACCGAAGGTCATACTCACGATCACCCGTCGTCGCCCGTTCCGGGCCTGGGCGGTCTCAAATTCGAACTGCTGAAAACCGACGGCCGCGCGCGCCGCGGCCGCGTGACGCTGAACCACGGCGTCGTCGAGACGCCGATCTTCATGCCGGTCGGCACCTACGGCACCGTCAAGGCGATCCAGCCGCGCGAGTTGGAAGAGATTCACGCGCAGATCATCCTCGGCAACACGTTTCACCTCTGGCTGCGCCCCGGGCTCGAAACGATCGCCGCGCACGGCGGGCTGCACGCCTTCATGGGCTGGCGCCGTCCGATCCTCACCGATTCGGGCGGCTTTCAAGTGTTCTCGCTCGGCGATTTGCGCAAGATCACGGAAGACGGCGTGACCTTTGCCTCGCCCGTGAACGGCGACAAGCTGTTCCTTTCGCCCGAAGTATCGATGCAGATTCAGAAGGTGCTGAACTCGGACGTCGTCATGCAATTCGACGAATGCACGCCGTACGCCACGAACGGCGTGCCGACGACGCACGAGGACGCCGCCGCGTCGATGCGCATGTCGCTGCGCTGGGCCAAGCGCTCGATCGCCGAATTCGATCGGCTCGGCAATCCCAACGCGTTGTTCGGCATCGTCCAAGGCGGGATGTTCGAGGACTTGCGCGACGAATCGCTTGCCGGACTCTGCGAACTCGGTTTTCACGGTTTGGCCGTGGGCGGGTTGTCCGTTGGGGAGCCGAAAGAGGAAATGATGCGGGTGCTCGAGCACATCGGCCCGAAACTGCCGGCCGACAAGCCGCACTACCTCATGGGCGTGGGCACGCCCGAGGATCTGGTGGCGGGCGTGGCGGCGGGCATCGACATGTTCGACTGCGTCATGCCGACGCGCAATGCGCGCAACGGCTGGCTCTTCACGCGCTTCGGCGACATCAAGATCCGCAATGCGACGCACAAAAACTCGCTGCGCCCGCTCGACGAGACCTGCGGCTGTTATACCTGCCGCCATTTCACGCGCGGATATCTGCATCATTTGCATCGCGTGGGCGAAATCCTGGGCGCCCAGCTCAATACGATCCACAACTTGCATTACTACCTGGAACTGATGAGCGAAATCCGCGAAGCCATCGAAACGGGCACATTCGAGGCGTTTCGACAGCGTTTTCGAGACGAACGGACGCGCGGGATCGACTAGCGGGAGCGGGAAGAGCGCACGCGGCGCCCCGCTCGCGCAGGCAGCAACGTGCAACGAACCCGAAGGTGAGGAAACCACCCAGCCGGCGCGCCATGCGCCGGTGGTAAAATACGCGGCTATTTTTTGATAGCCTGCGATCATTCCGATCGTTAATTACGGAGAAACCAACGTGTCGCTGATTTCCAACGCATTCGCGCAAGGCGCAGCCGGCGGCGCCGAGTCGAATTTGATGAGCTTTTTGCCGCTCATCCTTATGTTCGCGGTGCTGTATTTCATCATGATTCGTCCGCAGATGAAGCGTCAAAAGGAACACCGCACCATGCTCGCCGCGATGGCCAAGGGCGATGAAGTCGTGACCAACGGCGGCGTGGTCGGCAAGATCACGAAGGTCGGCGAAGCGTACGTCGGCATCGAAATTGCCGTAGGCACGGAGATCACCGTGCAAAAGGGTTCCGTCACGACGATCCTCCCGAAAGGCACGATCAAGTCGCTCTGACGCGGCCCCGCGCTGCCGTGCCGGCCGAGAGGCGCGCTTGACTCGCCCCGCCTGCGCGGCAGTCAAGCGCCCGGCACCGCCCCACGCCAACCCACCCGTTCGGCTCCCCCATGAATCGCTACCCCCTTTGGAAATATGTCGTGATGGCCCTGGCGCTTGCCATTGGCCTTCTGTACACATTACCCAACTTCTTCGGCGAAGCGCCGGCCGTGCAGGTGCTCAGCGGCAAGGTCACGGTCAAGCTCGACGAGTCGACGCTCTCGCAAGTCGAATCCGCGCTCGCCGCGAACCAGATCAAGCCTGACGACGTCACCTACGACAACGCCGCGGCCAACGCCAATATCCGCGTCCGCGTGAAGGACACCGATACGCAGCTGCACGTGAAAGACGTGCTGCAAAAGGCGTTGAACCCTGATCCGAACGATCCGCAATACGTCGTCGCCCTCAATCTGGAAAGCGCGTCGCCGCGCTGGCTCACGGCCCTGCACGCGTTGCCGATGTATCTCGGGCTCGATTTGCGCGGCGGTGTGCACTTCCTGATGCAGATCGACATGGCGGGCGCGCTGAACAAGCGGCTCGACTCCGACGCATCGGACGCACGCACGTTCTTGCGCGACAACGGGATCCGCGAAGGCGGCGTCAATCGCGTGGGCCAATCGATCGTCATCGATTTCGCCGATCAAGCGACGGCCGACAACGCGCGCACGCAGCTCTCGCGCAGCGTCGCCGAACTGCAATGGGCCACGCGCACGTCCGCGGCCGGTGGCGTTCAAGTCGTCGGCACGTTCGTGCCTGCGCAACTGAGCGCCGTCGAGGAAGCGGCGGTCAAGCAGAATATCCAGACGCTGCACAACCGCGTGAACGAACTCGGCGTGACCGAGCCCGTGATCCAACAGCAAGGCGCCGATCGCATCGTCGTCGAGCTGCCCGGCGTGCAAGACACGGCGAAGGCGAAGGAAATCATCGGCCGCACTGCCACCCTGGAGGCGCGCCTGGCCGATCCGGTCAACACGCATCCGGCACCCGGCGACCCGGTGCCGCCGGGCGACGAGCGCTTTACCGACGCCAACCAAACGCCGGTGCTGCTGCGCAAGCAGGTGATCTTCACGGGCGACAGCATCATCGACGCGTCGGCCGGCTTCGACGAACACCAGCGTCCGTCCGTCAACATCCGCTTGAATTCGTCGGCGGGCCGCGCGGTGGCGAGCGTTTCGC
>CAYRLJ010000203.1:0-3477 GCA_964425025.1 uncultured Burkholderia sp.
GACGCGGCGCACCCGCCCCCTTTTCCACTTATTCGCTCCTCCCGCTCTTTTGTCGACACCCATGAACGATCGCGAAGTCGCCGACTACTTGCTCGCCAATCCGGAATTCTTCTCGCAACACGCGGAGCTGCTGGCCGCAATCCGGCTCGCCAACCCGCACGGCAAAGCCGCCATCTCGCTTCAAGAGCGCCAGATGGAAATGATGCGAGAGAAGAACAAGCTGCTCGAGCGGCGCCTCGCGGAACTCTTGCGCTACGGGCATGAGAACGATAGCATCGCGGCCAAGTTCAACCGCTGGACGGCACACGTCATCGCCGAGCGCGACGCGCATGCTTTGCCGCGCACGGTCGCCCAAGGCCTGATGGAAGTATTCGACGTGCCGCAGGCGGCACTGCGCCTGTGGGATGTGGCCGACACCTATCGCGACGCCGAATTCGCGCGCCACGTGGGCGAGGAGGTTCGCTTGTTCGCGAATGGGCTCGACGCGCCTTACTGCGGCGCGAACACGGGCTTCGAGGCGGCGCAATGGCTGGCCGCGAGCGATGCGGTTAGCGCTTGCGCGGGCGTGGGTGGCGAAGCCGGCGCGAGCGATACCGACGGCGTGCAATCGGTCGTACTGCTCGCGCTGCGCGAGCCGCGCGAGAACGAAAACTCGGCGGCCCGCGCGGGCACCGGCGAAGACGGCGCAGACACGGCGAGCGCCGCGCCGGCGTTCGGCTTGCTCGTGATGGGCTCGCCCGACCCTCGACGCTTCCACGACGGCATGGCGACCGACTTCCTCGTGCAAATCGGCACGCTCGCCAGCGCGGCGCTAAGCCGCCTGCTCGCGCGATAAGCGCGAGTCGAGAACAGAGCCCCACTCGTGCCCGCCGCCGATTCCGAACTGATCGAGCAGTACCTCGACGGCCTCGCCCACGCGCGGCGGCTATCGGAGCATACGCTACGCAGCTACGCGCACGAACTCGATATGCTCGCTCAAGTAGCCGGCGGCAGGCCGCTCGCGAGCCTATCCGCGATCGATATGCGCGGGGCCGTCGCGAAGGCGCATGCGGGCGGGTTGTCGGCCCGCTCGATCGCGCATCGCCTGTCGGCCTGGCGTGCGTTCTACCGGTGGCTCGGCGAGCGTGTCGAAATGCCGGCGAACCCCGTGGCCGCCGTGCGCGCCCCGAAACAGCCGAAGCGGCTACCGAAGGCGCTGTCCGTCGACGACGCGACCGCACTGATGGAAGCCGGCACGGCAGCCGACAGCACCGAGGCGTTGCGCGATTCAGCGATCTTGGAGCTGTTCTACTCATCGGGGCTGCGGTTGTCCGAACTCGTCGGCCTCGATGCCGCTTTCGCGGAAGGCGAGCGCTACCGCTCGGCGGGCTGGCTCAACTTAGCCGCGGCCGAGGTGACGGTACTCGGCAAGGGCAAGCGTCAACGAACGGTGCCCGTCGGCCGCAAGGCGATCCAAGCGCTGACCGCCTGGCTCGCAGTGCGCGCTCAGTTCGTGAAAGCAGACCCGCATCCGCTGTTCCTATCGGTACGAGGCGCGCGAATGTCGCCGAACGTCGTACGCGAGCGCGTCAAGCGCGCCGCGCTACGGGCCGGCATCCCCGCCAACGTCCATCCGCACGTGCTGCGTCACTCGTTCGCGACGCACGTGCTGCAATCGAGCGGCGACCTGCGCGCGGTGCAGGAACTGCTCGGCCATGCCAGCGTTAGCGCGACGCAAATTTATACGTCGCTCGATTTTCAACACCTCGCGCGGATCTACGACACCGCTCACCCGCGCGCCAAAAAGCGTGATTGACGCGCAAGCGCCGCTCAACTTCGTTATTGCTCAACTCTTATCGATGAACACCGTCACGCTCAAGCCCTCGAAGGAAAAATCGCTGCTGCGCCGCCATCCGTGGGTCTATGCCAATGCGATCGAGCATGTCGAAGGCAAGCCGGCCTCCGGCGCCACCGTCATCGTGCGCGGCCATGACGGGCGCTTTCTCGCGCGGGCGGCCTATAGCCCGCATTCGCAGATTCGTCTGCGCGTCTGGAGCTTCGACGAAGCCGAGCCGATCGATCACGCGTTTTTCAAGCGGCGCGTGCAGCGCGCCTTTGCGCACCGGCAAGCGTTCGTGCGAGACACAGGCGCCATCCGGCTTATTTTCGGCGAAGCCGACGGCTTGCCCGGGCTCATCGTCGATTACTACCTCGAAGACGGCGACGCCGGCCGTGGCCAGTTGGTCTGCCAGTTCATGGCGGCCGGTGTCGAGGCGTGGAAGGACGCGATCGTCGCAGCGCTTGCCGGCGCAACGGGTTGCCCGAACGTCTACGAGCGCTCGGACGTCTCGATCCGCGAGAAGGAAGGCCTCGAACAAACGACGGGCGTGCTGGCCGGCGATGCGCCGCCCGATACGCTGATCGCACGCGAAAACGGCGTGCGCTATCACGTCGACGTGCGCGCCGGACACAAAACGGGCTTCTACGTCGACCAGCGCGACAACCGCGCGCTCGTGCAAGCGTACGCGGCCGGGCGCGACGTCCTCAATTGCTTCTGCTACACAGGCGGGTTCTCGCTCGCGGCGCTGGGCGGCGGAGCAAAGCGCGTCGTCTCGATCGATTCGTCGGGCGAGGCGCTGACGCTGGCGCGTGCGAACGTCGAAGCCAACGGCTTCGATCCAGAGCGTGCGCAGTGGCTCGACGCCGACGCGTTCCGCACGCTGCGCAGGCTCGTCGACGAAGGCGAGCGGTTCGACCTCGTCGTGCTCGATCCGCCGAAGTTCGCGCCGGCGCGCGAGCACGTCGATCGCGCGGCGCGTGCTTATAAGGACATCAACCTCTCCGGTTTTCGCTTGCTGCGCCCGGGCGGCCTGCTGTTCACCTACTCGTGCTCGGGCGCGATCGATGCGGACTTGTTCCAAAAAATCGTCGCCGGCGCGGCGGCCGATGCGCGCGTCGACGCGCGGATCTTAAAGCGCCTCGGCGCGGGCGTGGATCATCCGTTGCTGGCCGCCTTCCCCGAGGGGGAATATCTGAAAGGGCTGCTGTTGCAAATCGTCTGATCGCCCCCATTTGGCCCGCTTGCGCCTGTTTGGCGCTGCGCGAAGATTTGCGCTCGCCGGTATGCTTCAATATTTTCGTGGCCGGCTCGCATGAACCGTCCCTGATTTTCGACCCATAGGCGATTGAATATGATCCCCGTCACCATCTTGACCGGCTTTCTCGGCAGCGGCAAGACCACGTTGCTCAAGCGCATCCTGAACGAAAAGCACGGCATGAAGATCGCCGTGATCGAAAATGAATTCGGCGAGGAGAACATCGACAACGAAATCCTCGTCCAGGGGCAGGCCGAACAAATCGTACAGATGAGCAACGGCTGCATCTGCTGTACGATCCGCGGCGACCTGCATCGCGCGCTGGCCGACTTGGCCGAGCGCAAGCGCTCGGGCGACATCGCGTTCGACCGCGTCGTCATCGAGACGACGGGTCTCGCCAATC
>CAYRLJ010000204.1:0-3419 GCA_964425025.1 uncultured Burkholderia sp.
TTGTCGTATGTCGGTCAGTATTGCAAGGAACACAAGATCACGCACCCCGAGGACATACGCAGTGGATCGGACTGCAGATGATGAGCTACGTGAGGTTAGCAGCATGACCCAAACCAAATCGGCGGAAGGTGACTTTCCGTGAAATACCTCAAAGCAAACGTGCGCGCCACGATCGCCGGCCACATGGGATCGCATGAGCAGCAAGTTCCATCCGCGTTACTTGACAGCGGTGCATCGCGGCCGCACGCGAGGGGAAGCGCGTCGTGCTTCTCATGCCGAGCGCGACGGATACGCGGACCTTTCACTTCGCCTTCGCGCACGCCACGACGGTCGTGTTTATCGCTGGCCGGCTGAAGTTCACGCTGGCGCGATTCAACGGTCGCCAGCAAGCTGCGTCGCATCCGTCAACGCTCTACGGGTTCAATGTCGACCTTTCATCTGCGGGCCTCGGCGTTTGCGCGAAGCCCATCCCCCCGAGGATCGCATCATGAACAAAATCGGAATACAAGATACAAAAGGTCGCCTTTGTTTCCGAGAGGCTTGCGATAACCGCGTCAAGGATGACGCTGCATATTGCAGTGAATCGTGCCGCGCTGCCGTTGAAGGAACACAAGCGACGTACCGTGTTGGGCTCAGCGAAGCGCAGTACGAGCGCCTTGCCCTGTTGGCCGAGGAAATGGGCGAAGCAATCCAAGTCATCGGCAAAGTGCTGCGTCACGGATTCGAGAGTTACAGCCCGTTCGACGGCATGAAAACCACGAACCGAGCCTTGCTAGAAAAAGAGTTAGGCGATGTTCGTGCGGCGATGATTATTCTCTGCGAGGCCGGGGACGTTCAGAAGCAGGCGATTCACGACCAAGCCGACCACAAGCGCGAATCCGTAAAACAATGGATGCACTACAATGACTGACGGAACGCAAACCTCATTTTGTGAGTGCCGCGAGGATTGGACGGACGGCGCTGCGCTTTGCCAAGAGTGCGGAAAGCCGAGGCGTTCAGACGACCCGGTAGACGACCAGCGCTACGACAACGCGCACAACTGGCGCAGCGGCCCAACGCCATCGGAGCGTGTATCGTGAAGCAAACCGTTTCCGTGTTTGAGGAGGAGAAAAAGATGAGCCCCACGCTAAAATCACTGCTTAAAATCCACACGCTGGATGACGTAGCGGTTCACCGTCATTGTGAGATGTGCAACGGCTCGGGCAATCCCGTCTGCGGTGGATGCGAAGCCTGCAACCTCGGCGGGAGAATCGAGCGTGGCTAAGCGCGCAGAATTGCCACTAGGCGAGGTGAAAAGGCTCGCAGCGTTAGCCGAGAAGGCCGTATCGGCGTACGAAATAGACGACAGTATCGGCGGTCCCGACACGAGCGAGTACGACGAAGCCGTTAGCAACCCCGATATAGTGCTGGCTCTCTGTCGCGCATATATCGCGCAACAGTCGGAAGATGGCTCGCCGCTTCGCAAGTTACTCGAAGATGCGGTGTTTGAGGCTTACTCTGACGCAGCCGCAGACGCCCAGGCGGGCGCGAAATATATAGCGCCCGAGGACATACATCTGAGCATCGAGACTGTGGAAGCCGCGTTAAAAGCGGAGCGCACCGTACAAGCATTTGATCTAAAGTGCGCGGACTGCGGCGGCAACGATCAGGTTAAGGCGCTTTGCGCGTCATGCGCGGGAGGCTGCACGCCGCAATGAGCGATAGCACTATACGAAAAGAAGGTCGTCCGAAACGTAAGACGGTGAACATCGGGACCGGATCACCGGCCTGCCTGCTACTCGATCAGTGGGGGCATCTTGTCGAACTCGCGCTCGGAGAAACGCCGTATCAAGTCGGTTCGAGCATCGTTGGCAAGAAGTGGCGGGACGTAGACGTGCGCGTCATCATGGATGATGAGCAGTTCGACTCGCTTTTCGGCAAGGCACCGCACCCGTCAATGACCCCGTTCTGGAACGCGCTCTGCACGGCTTTCTCGCTGTGGGGGCAGAGCTTCACGGGCTTGCCGATCGACTTCCAGATTCAGCGCCGCAGCAGAGTGACGCAATCCGATTGGGACAAGGCCCGGAGTCCGCTCGGCGTCGCCACGTTCGGCGTCATCAATCGCGAGCGCCCGCCGTGGAATCGGTGGCACAAAGAAGAGACAGAACCAAGAAACAATGATTCAAATGTCGGCTGACGCAGTAACAGGGCGTCGGGCGATAGCGGCTGCTGCGGTGTTACGGGGTCGTGCTTTGCCGGCTCGCACCGCAGCGTCGTCGCCAAGTCATTTTAGAAAGCTATGATGGCATCGCTTCACGTTAGCATTACCCCGTGGTCTTACCGCGAGCAGAAGATCGCTTGCGCTTACCGGAACCACTGGCCGGGACGACACAAGGAGTGGAACCTCTGCGTTTTGGGCCTATGGCTCCGACTTAAAGTTCATACGAGCAAAGGATAATAATGAGACGTAAAGGCGATCACTGCGTATGCGCCCCGTTCTCGCCGTGCAAGGCGCACGGAAGAAACGGCGCTTGGAACTGGCTGCTAAACCGCATCAAGGGCTGATATTGTGATACGGATTTCGGAACACGTCACGCTTCCCGACGACGCCGTAACTCAGACGTTCGCGTTCCTAGCGCGCAGGGGCGCGGGCAAGTCTTACGGCTCGATGAAGCTGGCCGAAGGGATGCTCGATGCTGACGCCCAGGTCGTCGCGATCGACCCGGTGGGTGTGTGGTACAGCCTTCGTATCGCCGCCGATGGCAAGGGCAAGGGGTACGATCTCCCCATCTTCGGTGGGATGCACGGCGATATTCCGCTCGAACCCGGAGCTGGCGCGCTGATCGCCGACCTCATCGTCGAGCGCGGTATCTCGGCCGTGCTGGATGTGTCGATGTTCCGCAAAAACGAGCGCAAGCAATTCGCCACGGCATTCGCGGAGCAATTGTTCCATCGCAAGAAAGAGCACCGGTCGCCGCTCCATGTTTTCGTGGAAGAAGCGCAGGTGTTCGTTCCGCAGCGAGCGATGGGCGATGAAGCGCGGATGCTCGGTGCGTTTGAAGATCTCGTCAAGCTCGGCCGCAACTTTGGCATCGGCGTTACGCTTATTTCACAGCGCCCGCAATCGGTCAACAAAGATGCCCTGAATCAGACCGAGGCGCTATTCGTGCTGCAAACCAATGGCGCGCAGGAGCGCAAGGCGCTGACGGACTGGATTATCGAGCAGGGCGTTGCGACCAAGGGCATCGTGGACGAATTGCCTTCGCTGCCGATCGGCACGGCGTATCTGTGGTCGCCGTCGTGGCTTCGTAAGCTGGAGAAGGTGAAGATCGGCAAGCGCAAGACGTACAACGCGTCGGCCACGCCGACTGCCGGCCAGGAGCGTGCCGAGCCGCGCCCGCTCTCGAAAGATGAGCTTTCCGAGGTCGAAAAAGCGATGG
>CAYRLJ010000205.1:0-3392 GCA_964425025.1 uncultured Burkholderia sp.
GGTTCGCCACGTCGTGCGGATCGATGCCGTTGCCGAGCGACTTGCTCATCTTGCGGCCTTCGCCGTCGACGGTGAAGCCGTGCGTGAGCAGTGCGCGGTACGGCGCGCGGCCATCGAGCATCGAAGCCGTCAGCAGCGACGAGTGGAACCAGCCGCGATGCTGGTCCGAGCCTTCGAGGTAAAGATCGGCAGGGAAGTGCGAGGCCGCTTGGTGCGAGCCGCGCAGCACGTGCCAGTGCGTCGTGCCCGAATCGAACCAGACATCGAGCGTGTCGCGGTTCTTTTCATAGAGGTTGGCTTCATCGCCCAGCAACTCGCGCGGATCGAGCGTTTGCCACGCTTCGATGCCGCCTTGCTCGACCCGCCGCGCCACGGCTTCCAGCAGCTCGGGCGTGCGCGGGTGCAACTCGCCCGTTTCCTTGTGCACGAAGAACGCCATCGGCACGCCCCATTGGCGTTGCCGCGAGAGCGTCCAGTCGGGGCGGTTCGCGATCATGCTGAACAGGCGCTGCTTGCCCCACGACGGGTAGAACGCCGTGGCTTCGACACCTGCCAACGCCGTTTCGCGCAGCGTGGTACCGCCGTCCTTCGGCGTGAGGTCCATGCCCGCGAACCATTGCGACGTGGCGCGGTAGATGATCGGTGTCTTGTGGCGCCAGCAATGCATGTAGCTGTGCTGATACTTCTCGGTGTGCAGCAGCGTGCCCGCGGCGGTCAACGTTTCGACGACCTTCGGATTCGCGGCCCAGATCGTCAAGCCGCCAAACAGCGGTAGCGATTCGATGTAGCGGCCATCGCCCATCACGGGATTGATGATGTCGGAATCGGCCATGCCGTGCGTCTTGCACGAGATGAAGTCTTCCACGCCGTAGGCGGGCGACGAGTGCACGACACCGGTACCCGAATCGATCGTGACGTATTCGCCGAGATAGACGGGCGAGGTGCGCTTATAGCCGAGATGCGCCGATGCAAGCGGATGATGGAAGCGCAGGTTCACGAGCTTCGCGCCGGGCGTCGTGGCGATGACGTTGCCGGAGAGCCCGAACTGCTCGAGCGATGCCTCGACGCGCTCTTGTGCGAGCACGAGCAGGCCGCGCTCCGTATCGACGAGCGCGTATTCGAGCTCGGGGTGAACGTTCAGCGCTTGATTGGCGGGGATCGTCCAGGGCGTCGTCGTCCAGACGACGATGCCGCCTTCGGCGCGCGGCAGCGCCGCCAAGCCGAACGCGTGCGCGGTTTTTTCAGGCTCCGCGAACGGGAACAGCACGCTGATCGACGGATCGACGCGGTCCTTGTATTCGACTTCCGCTTCGGCCAGTGCCGAGCCGCAGTCGAAGCACCAGTTCACGGGCTTCAAGCCCCGGAACACGTAACCCTTTTCGAGAATCTTCGCGAGCGCGCGGATTTCGGCCGCTTCGTTCGAGAAGTTCATCGTCTTGTACGGATTGTTCCAGTCGCCGAGCACGCCGAGCCGCTTGAAGCCGGCCTTTTGCGTTTCGATCTGCTCGCTCGCATAAGCGCGCGCCTTGCGCTGCACTTCGTCCGCGGGTAGCGATTTGCCGAACTTCTTTTCGATCTGGATTTCAATCGGCATGCCGTGGCAGTCCCAGCCCGGCACGTAGGGCGCGTCGAAGCCGGCCATGTTGCGCGACTTGACGATGATGTCCTTCAGGATTTTGTTGACTGCGTGGCCGAGGTGTATGTCGCCGTTCGCATACGGCGGGCCGTCGTGCAGGACGAACAGAGGCCGGCCGTGACTCGCCGCGCGGATCTTCTCGTAAATGCCGTTCTCTTGCCAGGCATTGACCCATTGCGGCTCGCGCTTGGGCAAATCGCCGCGCATCGGGAACGGCGTGTCGAGCAGGTTGACCGGATACTTGGCCTGGGATTTCGAATCGGCTTTCTTATCGCTCATGGTGCTATCGCTGAAAACAGTGGGCGCCCGAGCCGTGGGCGCTTCGGTATTGAGTCTGGGTACTTGCACGGCCGAGCGCTGATTCAGCGCAGGCCGGCTGCGGTGCCGGGCGGCTAGCGAATTCGGTCGGTGGCCGATGTCGAAAACCCCGTCGTCCGGCTACCGGGCGCGGCATCCGCCGCGGACCCGGCGTCAGCCGGGGTTTCGCCTGCGTGCGCGCCGCCAAGCGCCGCGAAGTAGGCGCGCGCGCGCACGACATCGCGCGCGATGGCCGCCGTCAGCGTTTCGAGATCGACGAACTTCTCCTCGTCGCGCAGCTTCTTCAGAAATTCGACGCGCACGAGTTTGCCATAGGCGTCGCCGTGCCAATCGAGCAAGTGCACTTCAAGGAGCACGCGCCCCGAATCGTCGACGGTCGGACGCAGGCCGAGGCTCGCGACGCCCGGCAGCGGGGCGTCTTCGATCCCATGAACGCGCACGACGAAGATGCCCGAGAGCGCAGGGCGTTTATGGGCGATCGGCAGGTTCAGCGTCGGGAAGCCCAGGTCGCGGCCGAGCTTGAGCCCGTGCGTGACGTGCCCGCTGATCGCATAGGGGCGCCCGAGCGCGGCATGCGCGGCGTCGAGATCGCCCGCGATGAGCGACGTGCGCACACCTGAACTCGAAATGCGCGCGCCGCTTGGATCGGCGACCGTCGGTATCTGCTCCACCTCGAACCCGTATTGCTCGCCGGCCGCCTTCAGCGAGGTGAAATCGCCGGCGCGCTTGGCGCCGTAGCGGAAATCGTCGCCGATGAGCACCCAGCGCGCGTGCAGGCCGTCGACCAGGATGCGCTTGACGAAGGTTTCGGGCGATTGGCTCGCGAACGTGTGGTTGAAATGTTCGACGACGATGCGATCGACACCGTTCGTGCGCAGTGCTTCGAGCTTGTCGCGCAACATCGCGATGCGCGGCGGCGCGCTCGCCGGATTGAAGAACTCGCGCGGGTGCGGCTCGAAGGTCATGACGCACACGGGCAGGCCGCGCGCGCGCGCCGCCTCGCTCACGCGGGCGAGCAGCGCCTGGTGGCCGCGGTGGACACCGTCGAAGTTACCGATCGTCAGCGCGCAGGGCGCGCGGCTTTCGGCATTGGGAAGACCGCGGAAGACTCTCACGATAGCCGTAGGGGTGGGCGGCACGACGCCGCAAAGCCGATCATCAAAAGGATCGCGCGGCAAATGCCGCAAAGCAGAAGATTATAAACGCTCAAAGCCGGGCGCGGCGGCGCACGGCTTTGGCGGGCCCCCGGGTGATAAAATCGCCGGATGAAAAATATCGTGATTTTGATTTCCGGGCGCGGCAGAAACATGGAAGCCATCGTACGCGCCTGCGCCGCCGATTCCGGGCGTGGACACCAGCGCCTTCGCCGTGAGCCCCAACCGCGTCGACGGCGGCTGCCCGTTCAAGATCTGTACAAGGGTAGGCAGCGGCGCTCCCG
>CAYRLJ010000206.1:0-3349 GCA_964425025.1 uncultured Burkholderia sp.
TGGCCGTCGTCTTCGCCATTTGCAAGAGCGAAAGCAAGCTATCCTGCATCCGCGCGCCACCCGAGGCCGAGAAACAAATGAACGGCACCTGTTGCTCAAGGGCATTTTGCGCGCCGCGAGCGAAGCGCTCGCCCACTACCGACCCCATCGAGCCGCCCATGAACGCGAATTCAAAGCAGGAGACGACAACCGGTAGCGTGTGGATCGCGCCACCCATGACGACCATCGCATCCGTTTCGCCCGTGTCGTCCATCGCATCCTTGATGCGCTCGGGGTACTTGCGGCTGTCTTTGAACTTCAGCGCATCGACAGGAACGACTTCCTGGCCGATCTCGTACCGGCCTTCGGCGTCGAGCAGGGCGTCCAGGCGCGCGCGCGCGCTAATGCGCATGTGATGGCTGCATTTAGGGCAAACATGCAAATTCGCTTCGACATCGTTGCGGTACAGCACCGCCTCGCAAGCCGGGCACTTCACCCACAGGCCCTCGGGGATGCCCTTGCGGCTTTTCGGGTCGGTTTGTTTGATCTTCGGCGGCAGCAGTTTGTCGAGCCAGCTCATCGTTGTTCCTTCAAATGCGTTGATTTTCTGCGCACGTGGGCGCGTAGGCCTCTCGCTGTCCGGCGCCCGGCGTGCGCGGCCAGCCAGCGAGAACCGGCGCACTCGGCAAGCTCGGCGTAAGCCGTGCTAGCCGATGCATCTGCTGCAACGTCAGGCACCGTCGAGCGCCTGGCGAATTTCGGCGACGAAGCTCGTCAGCTGCGACGCGGCCGTTTGTGGCGGTACCTCTTCAAGCAGCTGAACAAGCCGGCTACCGATCACGACAGCGTCCGCCACTTGCGCCACCGCGTGTGCCGTGGAGGCGTCCCGGATACCGAAACCGACCCCGACAGGCAGTCGCACTTGCGACTTGATGGCCGGGATTTTACTCGCGATGCTGGAAACGTCCAGATTTGCCGCGCCGGTTACGCCTTTTAGCGAAACATAGTAGACGTAACCGCTCGCCACCTTGCCGACCGCCGCGATCCGCTCATCGGTCGACGTGGGCGCCAGCAGGAAGATCGGATCGATGCCCGATGCGCGCAAGCGCTCGGCGAACTCGGCCGATTCCTCAGGCGGGTAATCGACGGTAAGGACACCATCGACGCCGGCGTCGCGGGCCGCCGCGGCGAAAGCTTCCACTCCCATGCGTTCAATCGGATTGGCATAGCCCATCAGCACAACCGGCGTGTCGGCATCTTGCTCACGGAAACGCTTTACGTCCGCCAAGACGTGCTTCAGCGTCACGCCTTTCTCGAGCGCGCGCTCGGACGAGCGCTGGATGACGGGGCCGTCGGCCATCGGATCGGAGAACGGTACGCCGAGTTCGATGACGTCGGCCCCGCCGGCCACGAGCGCATGCATGAATTCGACCGTGCGCGCCGGATCCGGATAGCCGGCCGTGATGAACGGGATCAAGCCTTTCTTGTTCTGTGCGGCCAGCGCCGCGAACTTCTGTTCGATACGGGACATGGTGTCTTCTCTACCGATAAGTGCGATTGCCGCGCCGCTTACGAGGCGACGGCGGGCGCGTCGGACGGTGCGCCGTTCAGGGCAGCCACGCGTTCGCGCGCGATCGCGCAGTAATTTTCATTGATCTCATAGCCGACGAATCCGCGCCCATGCCGTGCGCAAGCCACCGCCGTCGTCCCGCTCCCCATGAACGGATCGAGGACATGGCCGCCGGGCGGGCAGCTCGACAGCACCATCCGCTCGACGATTTCCAGCGGCTTTTGCGTCGGGTGATCGACACGCTCGGCATGTTGACGATGCAGCCGCGACACCGACCAGACGTCCTTCGGGTTGTAGCCGACTTCGAGCCACTTGCTGCCTTCGAACAGTTTGCGTGAACGCGCCTTTTTCGTCGCCGCGTCGTACGGAATCCGCACCGGATCGAGATCGAAGTAGTAATCCTTCGACACCGCGAAAAACCCGATGTTGTCGTGCACGGACGTGAAACGGCGCGTGGTGCCGCCCATACTGGGTACGCGTCGGTCCCAAATGATCTCGTTGACCATCGTGAGCTTCGTCTTCAAGAACGAGAAGATTTCCGGCGCATACTGCCAGGTGCAAAACACGTAGAGCGAACCGCTCGCCTTCAGCTTCGGGATGGCCAGATCGAGCCAACGGCGCGTCCAAGCGAGAAATTCCTCGCCCGAACGCATGTCCGAATCGTTGCCGTAGTCCTTGCCGAGTCCATACGGCGGATCGGCGAGGATCAAGTCGATCGAGCCGTCAGGCAGCGCCTGCGCATCCGCAAAAAAATCGCGGTTGCGCAAATCGATGGGCGGCCGCGGCACGCTCGTGTCGCCGAGCGCACCGCCTGCGGCTGCCTGCGGCGCGTCGAAGTCGTCAATGAGATCGCGCATTGCCGATATCGACGCTCAGAGCGCCAGGCCCGAACGTTCGGCGACCGTGTGCATATCCTTGTCGCCTCGGCCCGACAAATTGACGAGCAGATGCGTGTCGCGCGACAGCGTAGGCGCGATCTTCGCCGCATACGCAAGCGCATGGCTCGATTCGAGCGCGGGAATGATGCCCTCGATCCGGCAGCAGTCGTGGAACGCCTTGAGCGCTTCTTCGTCGGTGATGCCAACATACTGCGCGCGACCGCTGTCATTGAGCCAAGCGTGCTCGGGGCCGACGCCCGGATAGTCGAGGCCCGCCGAAATCGAATGCGTCTCGATGATCTGGCCGTTCTCGTCCTGCAACAGATACGTGCGGTTGCCGTGCAGCACGCCGGGGGTGCCGCCGATGATCGACGCCGCATGGCGCCCCGTGTCGATCCCGTCGCCCGCAGCTTCGACGCCGATGAGCTTGACGGCCGTGTCGTCGATATACGGATAGAAGATGCCCATCGCATTGGAGCCGCCACCGACGCAGGCGATCACCATATCGGGCTGACGCCCCGTTAGCTCCGGCATCTGCACGCGGCATTCGTCGCCGATCACGCGCTGAAAATCGCGGACCATCATCGGGTACGGATGGGGGCCGGCAACGGTGCCGATGATGTAGAACGTGCTTTCGACGTTCGTCACCCAGTCGCGCATCGCCTCGTTCAATGCATCCTTGAGCGTGCGCGAACCCGATTCGACGGGAATGACGGTCGCACCGAGCAGTTTCATCCGGTAGACGTTGGCCGCTTGCCGGCGCACGTCCTCGGCCCCCATGTAGACGACGCACTCCATGCCGAAGCGCGCCGCGATCGTGGCGGTGGCGACGCCGTGCTGGCCCGCGCCAGTCTCGGCGATCACGCGCGGCTTGCCCATGCGCTTAGCGAGCAGCGCTTGGCCGATCACGTTGTTGACCTTG
>CAYRLJ010000207.1:0-3296 GCA_964425025.1 uncultured Burkholderia sp.
GCAGAGAAGCGAAATTATGCAGAACCTTTCGCATCGCGTCAACAGTTTTTTTAGCACTTCGCTTAAAACTCGTTGCCGCCGGCGCTCGCTTCAACGCCGCCTCTCACAGGAGGATGCGAATCATAGGTCACACCCCGCCCCGTGACAAGGGTGTGACGCAAATATTTTTATCTAGCGGTGCACGGCCGCCGTAATCGCATTGAGGGGCACTGCCGCAGCCATCGCTGCATACCCATCGTCGCTCGGGTGAATGTGATCGCCGCTGTCGAAGCCGCGCTGCAGCCGGTCGGGGTGCGCCGGATCGCGGAGCGCGGCATCGAAATCGACGACGCCATCGAAAGCATGGCTCGTGCGAATCCAGTCATTCACGGCACGGCGTACCGCCTCGCGCGCTGGCGGCAACGATGCGGGGGTCAGCGTCGCGCCGTAAATGCTCACCCCGCTTCGATGCGCACGTTCGATAAGGCGCCGGTAGCCGTCGGTCAGATCGCGCGCCGTCACCGATGTATGCGGGAAGTCGCAATCGAGCCCGGCGCGGGGCGGCATCGCGGCGAAGTTGATGTCGTTGATGCCGATCAAGAGGATCACAGCGCTCACGCCGGCATGGCCAAGCCCATCGCGGTCAAAGCGCCGGTCTAGCGCCTCGCCGTAGCAAGGCGAATCGCTGAGCAAGCGATTGCCGCTGATGCCGAGATTGAGAACCGCGATTGAGCCGGGGCCCGCTTGCTCGAGACGGCGCGCAAACGCATCGGGCCAGCGGCGATTGCGGTTCAAGCTCGAGCGTAGGCCGTCCGTGATCGAATCGCCGATCGCCGCCACTGCGACCGAATTCGGGACGCGCACGTCCAGCGCGCTCACCCATGCAGACTCAGTGAACTTGCGCGGGAAGGCGCTCGACCCCGCGTCGGACGCGTGATTCCCGGGCGTCGACACGTAGTTGACTTGATTGGCCACTCGGTGCCAGGCCGTCAGCGTCTGGCTCGGCCCCGCGACCAGGCTGATCGCATAGGGATCGCCCGCCGTTAGCGTGGCCTCGATCGAATCGCTGTCGATTTCGGCTCCCGGCTTCAGCGTAAGCGTTGCCTTGCCGCCGAACGTCACGTGCACGGCCGTGCCTGGCTGCGTCGCCGCGCCACCGGCGGATCGTGCGATGACGACGTCGGTCAGCGTCAATGGCCCGCGCCCGTACACGTTGCTGATGCGGATGCGCGCCGCCCGCCCGGACAACGTCGGATAAACGATCTGCCTGACGGTGCGCCCGGCGACGTCAGGGGTGCGGTAAAGCGGCGGCGGATTCGACACATCGGGGACGGACTGCGGGGCGCTCGCCCATGTAGTCACCCAATCGCTTGCGGCCCGCGTCGGCGTGGCAGCGTGCGCAGCGCCGGCGACACAGATCGAGGCGAGCAATGCCGCCGTCAACGCGCCAAGCGCGCGCGGAGTAAATCGAGAAGGCATGAGTATGGAGATTAGAGGAGCAAAACAAGGCGATTGTGCCTGACGCGCGGGGCCGCGGTAAGCGCTTCGCGCATACGGGGTGGGCGCGGCACTTGGCACCCGCCTGCGGCGGCGTTTTCCACGATCTGCGCTCGGCAAATTCAATCATTCCCTTCTCGGTGCCGATAACGCACTTGTACTTGTTAGGTTAGAGGTGAGTTCGTCGCAAGCGTATTCGACCGAAGTTACATCCAAGCGCAATGCCGCACCGCATGGCTCCACGCGGGCACCGGGACGATGTCGGCCGCTTGGACACGGTGGCGGACGTCTCGTCCACCACCCCCGACGCGCTTAAGGCACGCCCATGAACTCATTTTCTTTCTTCGGGTTTTGCCCGCGCGGGCCCACGCTCCGCGCTGCCGTGATGGCCGCTTTTTGCTTCGTGTGCAGTGTGAGCGCGGCGCGCGCCGCCTCCGGCCGCGAGTGCTTCGCCCGCGCGGGCGCCTATCAGGGTGTCAATCCGCTCGTCCTGCGCGCAATCGCTTGGTACGAATCGAAAGGAGACGCCAACGCCGTTCACCGCAACGCGAACGGCAGCATCGACGTGGGCCAGGCGCAGATCAACTCCGTGCACTTCGCGCAATTGCGGCGGTACGGGGTACCGCCCGGCGCGCTCACGGATGCGTGCATCAACACCTATGTCGCCGCTTGGGTACTCAAGCGGAAGATGGTTCGCTACGGCAACACCTGGCAGGCGATCGGCGCCTACCACTCGGAAACGCCAGCCCTGCGCGATCAGTATGCACGCAGCATCCGCGACATATTGGTGTCGTGGGGCACAGCCCGGTAACGGCGAGCACGCGGGAAGCACGCGAGCCATGTACGCCGACGAAACGCGCGAGTCAGCTGCGATGCTGCGCAATGATCTGGTAGCCTGGGTCGGCGTTCTTGCGCGCGGCGCTTTCCGCGTCTTCGTAGGAAAGGAAGTGCTCGGCTTCCTCGATCGACGGCGTTAAGCCGACGTCGCCATCCTCTCCCGGACACAAGTACTGCTCGCCGGTCTTCACGAAATAGACGGTCGTCATGATTGATCGCGATGGGGGCATCTGGGCCAAAAACCAAAAGACGATGTCTTCAGTCTAGCAGCCGTCGGGCCTGCGGCTAGCGCCCCTTTTTTCTCGTCATTTACCTGCCTATCCCTTCTCCCGGTCCTAAAAAAATTTATTGACCGACCGGTCGGTTGGCTTATACTCGCGTCAACATACAACTCATAAACGAGATTGTTCCTATGTATACGCAATCCCTCGATATCCCGGGCAACGTCACGGCCCTCGACGCCGGCGCGGCCACGCCCGAGCAAGACCGCTTCGACGCGGTCATGGCGGCCGACGGCAAGATCGAGCCGCAGGACTGGATGCCCGATGCCTACCGCAAGACGCTCGTACGCCAGATCTCGCAGCACGCTCATTCCGAAATCGTCGGCATGCTGCCCGAGGGCAACTGGATCTCGCGCGCGCCGAGCCTCAAGCGCAAGGCCATCTTGCTCGCCAAGGTGCAAGACGAGGGCGGCCACGGGCTCTATCTGTATAGCGCTGCGGAGACGCTCGGCGTGTCGCGCGATGACCTCGTCGACGCCCTGCACAGCGGCCGCGCCAAGTACTCGAGCATCTTCAATTACCCGACGCCGACTTGGGCGGATGTCGGTGTCATCGGCTGGCTCGTCGACGGCGCCGCGATCATGAACCAAATCCCGCTTTGCCGCTGCACGTATGGCCCGTATGCGCGCGCGATGATCCGCATCTGCAAGGAGGAGTCGTTCCATCAGCGTCAAGGCTTTGACGCGCTGCTCGCGATGATGA
>CAYRLJ010000208.1:0-3253 GCA_964425025.1 uncultured Burkholderia sp.
TTGGTGGAGAGGAGGAGGATCGAACTCCCGACCTTCGCATTGCGAACGCGACGCTCTCCCAGCTGAGCTACCCCCCCAACGAGGCAACAATTCTGGCACGGGGATATGGGGTTTGACAAGCCCCCAAAAAACCCAAAAAACCCGAACCCCCTTCAAGCGCAACTACTTAGACGACGAGGTGGGCGCCCCGGCCAGCACCCAGGCGACGACGGTGTGAATATCCGCATCGCTCATCCTGGGGTGGGCGGGCATAGGAATCACTCCCCAAACCCCGGACCCACCATCCCGCACCTTCTTCTCGAGCCGAGCTTGCACTTGGGCTTGCGACGTAGGGTCCCCGCGATACTTAGTGGCGATTTCCCGAAACCCCGGCCCGACGCGTTTCCGCTCAACGGTATGACATCCCAAACAAGCATTCTGCTTAGCGAGCTCATACCCGGCAAGCACGGAATCAGCCGAAGCCGCCCCCGACCACCCCGCCGCCGCAATCGTCAAAGAGCCCGCAACGACCACACCCCCAACCCGCCTAAAACCAAGCCCCCACATCACTGCACCTGCGTCTTACTACCAGGATGCACCTGCGTCGAGTTGCTAACCGGCGCAGGCGTCCGCGAATCCAACGGCTGCTCAGTCACCCCACCACCCATAGGCACAGCCCCCACCGTCGCCTGCGAGTCGGCAGCCTGTGCCGAGCTAGGCGCTTGCGCCGCCTGCTGCGCGGTCTGCTTCACAGCCTGAGCCTGCTCCGGCTGCACATACTGAAACACCTTCACGACACTCTTCACCCCAGGAACATTCGCCGCCACGCCCGCACCGAGGTCACCCTCCTGCTGCGTAACGAGGCCCATCAAATAAATATTCCCAGCCTCGCCCACAACCTTAAAGTCATTCGCCGAAATCCCCTTCTCGGCCACAAGCATCGTCTTCACCCGAGTCACAAGATACGAATCATTCGCCCGATCCGAGAAATCGGTTTTCGGCCCAACCTTAAGCTCGTTGATAATCGCCTCCACATCCCCCACCCCGCGAGCGATCTGCTCGGCCTGCTGCTTCGCCGCATCCGAAGGCACCTCCCCCGTCAGCAGCGACCGCCGATTAAACACCGTCACATCCACATGCGACGTATCGCCCAACTGATTGGCGATCTGCGAATACGCCTTAACCTGGATCTCACGATCGGCCGTTTGCGTGCCGAGCGTGCGTCGATCGGTCGCCATCAGCGCCCCGCCGCCCGCCGCGGCGCCCAGCGCCAGCACACACCCTTGCAACGACGAAATCAATGCTGCAGCCGTCGCCGCCATCAGCGTGGTACGCACAAGCGTCTTCATGACGCGATTTGCCCTCATCAACGAACTCCCCTTCGAAGTCAATCTTCCCCGAGCAACATGGCATCGATGCCGTCGCACAAGCAGTGAATGGCCAACAAGAACACTTCGTGAATACGCGCCGCCCGCTGCGACGGCACGCCAATCTGAATATCCGTCTCAAACAGCGCTTCGCCCACCTTGCCGCCGCCATGGCCCGTCAACGCGATCACGAACATCTCGCGCTCATGCGCCTCGGCGATCACTTCGAGCAAGCTGGCCTCGTCGCCCTGCGACGCCACCACGAGCAATACGTCGCCCGCATGGCCCAGCGCGCGAAGCTGCTTGGCATAGACGGAATCGAACCCGCCGCCGGCGCTCAGCGCCGTCAGCACCGTGGAATCGGCGGTCAAAGCGATCGCCGGCAAGCTGGGACGCTCGCGCTCGAAGCCCGCGGTAAGCTGCGCGGCGAAGCGCTGCGCGTCGGCCGCACCCGCGCCGTTGCCGCACGCAAAAATCCGGCTGCCGTTCGCCAACGCGCCGAACATCGTATCGACGGCGGCGGCGATCGGCATCGAAAGGGCGTCGAGCGCCTCGAGTTTCAATGCCGCGCTTTCGCGAAAATGCTGTTGAATTCGTTCGACTGACATCGTTTCTCTACTGTGCCGGCCCGCGTATGCGCAGCCGTATCGTCAGCGCGCAAGTTTAGCGCACTCGCCGCGTGCGTCCGCACCTTTCAACTCCCGTCGGCCCTGAAAGCGTCCCGCAACCAAACGAGCCGCTTCCCCTCGAACACGACCGCATCGAAACGGCACGGACGCTCACTACCGCCCCGCGCCGCCAAAAAGTACCGCGCCGCCAGCAAGATGCGCCGCTGCTTATGCACGCCAATGCTCGCCGCCGCCCCGCCGTAGCGGTTGCCGGCCCGCGCGCGCACTTCGACGAAGACGAACGCGCCGTCTCGATCGCGCATGACGAGATCGATTTCGCCGCCACGACACGTGATGTTGCGCGCTATCAGGCGCATGCGTTGCCGTCGTAGGAAATCGAGCGCCTGCGTCTCGAACGCGGTCCCGATGCATTTCGACTCGCGTCGCCCGGAAAAGTTGTCGGCGGCGTCAAAGCCGTCTCCTCTTTGTTGCCGCGACGCTGTGATGCGCGCCGTCGTTCTGCGCCGCGCGTGGCACAATGGCGGCCTTCCCTCGCTCGTTCCCGTCCCTCGCTTCATGTCCGATCTCCTTGATCTTGCGCAGCGGCAGCAGTACCCGTCCGCCACGCTGTACGTCATTGCGACGCCGATCGGCAATGCCGCCGACATCACCCTGCGCGCGCTGCACGTGCTCGGTCTCGTCGATCGCGTCGCGGCCGAGGACACCCGCAATACGGGGCAACTGCTCGGGCTCTACGGCATCTCGAAGCCGCTTCTAGCCGTGCACGAGCACAACGAGCGCGAGGCCGCCGGACGCATCGTCGATTGCCTGCGCGCCGGTGAACGCATCGCCTATGTCTCCGATGCGGGCACGCCGGGCGTGTCGGACCCAGGCGCTAAGCTCGTCGATGCCGTTCGCGAAGCCGGCTTCGCCGTCGTGCCGCTGCCTGGCGCCAGCGCGATGACGACAGCCATCTCCGCTGCCGGCGATTTCGTCGGCGCGTTCTCGTTCCTCGGCTTCCTGCCGACGAAGGCCAAACAGCGCGCCGCCCATTTGCAAACGCTCGTTGCGCACCCGCATGCGTTGGTCTTCTATGAAGCGCCGCATCGCATCGTCGAAACCGTGCAAGCGCTGGCCGATACGCTCGGCGGCGACCGGCAATTGCTCATTGCACGCGAGCTGACAAAACTACATGAGGCCATTCATCGATGCACCTTGGCCGAAGGGCCAACGTGGCTCGCAGCCGATGCGAATCGGCAGCGCGGGGAGTTCGTGTTGGTCGTGCAGGGTGCGCCAGTG
>CAYRLJ010000209.1:0-3226 GCA_964425025.1 uncultured Burkholderia sp.
AGCGCGATGAACGGCCCGTTCGCACGCGGGCTATGCCGATGCAGCGCGCGCGCGACGAGTTCCTTGCCGGTGCCCGATTCGCCCGTGATCAATACGGTGGCGGCCGAATGCGAAAGCCTGCCGATCGCGCGAAACATGTCCTGCATCGCCGGCGCCTGTCCCAACATCTCAGGCGTGGCGGCCAACGTGGCTTCGCCGGCTTGTGTGCCGCGCAGGCTTTCGTCGACGGCTCGGCGAATCAATTCGACGGCCTTGTCGACATCGAACGGCTTGGCGAGATATTCGAATGCGCCGCCTTGGAATGCGGCCACGGCACTATCGAGATCGGAGTAGGCCGTCATGATGATGACGGGCAATTCGGGCAATCGCTCGCGTACCGTTTGCAACAATTCGAGGCCCGAGGCCCCGGGCATTCTGATGTCCGAGACGAGCACTTGCGGGCTCTCCCGTTCGAGCGCGGCTCGCGCCTCACGCACGTTGGCAAAACTGCGCGTCGCAAAACTCTCGCGCGCCAGCGCTTTCTCGAGCACCCAGCGGATCGATTGGTCGTCGTCTACTATCCAGATCGGCTTCATGGAGTGGGGTCTTTTCAATTGGCGAGCGGCAATAAAATCTGAAACTCGGTATGTCCGGGGCGGCTCTCGACCTCGATCAGTCCATCGTGCTGCTGCACGAAGGTTTGCGCGAGTGTCAAACCGAGGCCGCTGCCGTCGTCGCGGCCGGACACGAGCGGATAAAAAATGCGATCGCGGATGTCGTCGGGGATGCCCGGCCCGTTGTCGATGACGCGCAAGTCCAACGCCAGTTTGCACAGCCGTTTCGCGATCGTCACCTTGCGCGCGACGCGCGTGCGCAAGGCAATGCGCGCATCGCCCTGCTCGATCCGCTCGCGCAGCGCCTGCGCCGCGTTACGCACGATGTTGAGCAGCGCTTGGATAAGCTGCTCTTTATCGCCGCGCAAGTCGGGCACACTCACGTCGTAATCGCGCTCGATCGTCAGGCCGCGCGGAAATTCCGCGAGAATCACGGCCCGCACGCGTTCGCACACTTCGTGAATGTTGACGTCGCCGACAACGTGCGGATGCCGATGCGGCTCGAGCAAGCGGTCCACGAGCGTTTGCAAGCGGTCCGATTCCTTGACGATCACTTGCGTGTATTCGCGCAGCTCCTGCCGCTCGCGCGCGCCGAGTTCGAACTCGAGCAATTGCGCCGCGCCGCGAATACCGCCTAGCGGGTTCTTGATCTCATGCGCGAGGTTGCGAATAAGCTGCTTGTTCGCGATCGACAGATCGTGAATACGCTCTTCGCGGTCCGTGCGCAGATGGCGTTCGTTCTCGAACAATTCGAGCAGCACGTAATCGGACGCGCTCTCGAGAAAGCCGACAACCACGTGAACATGCAACGGCTCGCGTCCGGGCCGCTCGAGCACAGCGTCGAGATGCGTCGCATGAAAGCGATGGTCGGCGATCGCGGCGATCGTCGCGACGAGCTCGTCGCCGTTCGCGAACAGCTCCGGCCACGACATCTGCACGAGCTGCCGGCGCGACAAATCGAGCATCGATTCCGCCGACGGATTCGCGAACGCGACGCGCAGCGTGCGTTTGTCGAGCACGAGCGCGACGGTCGGCAGCGCCTCTAGCCCGGGCAACAAGCCCGATTGTGCGAGCGACGCATCTCCCGTAAGCAACTCGGCTTGGCCTTCTTTCGCTTTCATCAAGTTCTTGACCACCATCGTCGACTCAGGAGCATGAGCGCGCAACGAACAAAAAAGGGACGGCGCCGCCGTCCCTTCGAGGCTGAACTCATACGTGCGCTTCGCCGACGACAAAAGACGAAGCGCATCGCATTGCATCGCTTACAGCGAGTAGTACATCTCGAACTCGATCGGGTGCGTCGTCATGCGGAAGCGTTGCAGCTCGCCTTCCTTCAGTTCGAGATACGCGTCGAGCATCGAATCCGTGAACACGCCGCCGCGCGTCAGGAATTCGCGGTCCTTGTCGAGTGCTTCGAGCGCTTGCTCCAGGCCGGCGCAAACCGTCGGGATCTTCGCGTCTTCCTCGGGCGGCAGATCGTACAGATTCTTGTCCGCGGCTTCGCCCGGGTGAATCTTGTTTTGCACGCCGTCGAGGCCGGCCATCATCAGCGCCGAGAAGCACAAGTACGGATTGGCCATCGGATCCGGGAAGCGAGTTTCGATACGGCGGCCCTTCGGGTTGCTCACGTGCGGAATGCGGATCGAAGCCGAACGGTTGCGAGCCGAGTATGCGAGCTTCACCGGCGCTTCGAAGTGCGGCACGAGACGCTTGTACGAGTTCGTCGTCGGGTTCGTGATCGCGTTCAGCGCGCGGGCGTGCTTGATGATGCCGCCGATGTAGAACAGCGCCAGTTCCGACAGGCCGGCGTAGCCGTTGCCCGCGAACAGGTTCTGGCCGTCCTTCCAAATCGATTGGTGCACGTGCATGCCCGAACCGTTGTCGCCGACGACCGGCTTCGGCATGAACGTCGCCGTCTTGCCGTACGTGTGCGCAACGTTATGGATGATGTACTTCATTTTCTGCGTCCAATCGGCGCGCTCCACGAGCGTCGAGAACTTCGTGCCGATTTCGTTTTGGCCTTGGCCGGCCACTTCGTGGTGGTGCACTTCGACCGGAATGCCGATTTGCTCGAGCAGCAGGCACATTTCCGAACGCATGTCTTGGAACGTATCCACGGGCGCGACCGGGAAATAGCCGCCCTTCGTGCCGGGACGGTGGCCCGTGTTGCCGCCTTCGAATTCCTTGCCCGACGACCACGGTGCTTCTTCCGAGCCGATCTTCACGAAGCAGCCCGACATGTCCGTATTCCACTGGACCGAATCGAAAATAAAGAATTCGGGTTCCGGACCGAAGTAGGCGGTGTCGCCAATGCCCGTGCTCTTCAGGTACGCTTCGGCGCGCTTGGCGAGCGAGCGCGGATCGCGCTCATAGCCCTTGCCGTCGGCCGGCTCGACCACATCGCACGTCAATACGAGCGTCGGTTCTTCATAGAACGGGTCGACGAAAGCCGTGTTGGGATCCGGCACGAGCAACATGTCAGACGCCTCGATGCCCTTCCAGCCGGCGATGGAGGAACCGTCGAACGCATGGCCGCTCTCGAACTTGTCGCCGTCGAATGCCGACAGCGGCACCGAGACGTGCTGCTCCTTGCCGCGCGTATCGGTGAAGCGAAAGTCGACAAACTTGACGTC
>CAYRLJ010000210.1:0-3193 GCA_964425025.1 uncultured Burkholderia sp.
AGGACGCTGCCGACCATGCCGCGCCAACCTACGAGACCTACGTTCATGACTAACCCTTCGAGTGGACGCTTCCCCGCAACTTTGCCCGGCGTGACCGCGCGGGGAAGACGAGCGGGCACGACGGACGATCAGCGTTTCGTGATCGTTTTGGGGGTAATCGTAATAATGGCGATGGCGCCGGCAATGCCGACGACGCCTGCCATGGCGAGCCCGCCCACACGGGCCGTATCGCCGTGCAGGTTGTCAATCGAGGAGATTTGGGACAGTTGCGCCATCGGCACAGTTTACACGAAAAAATCGCGTCGGCGTGTCCGGGAACATCGCCGATTCAGCAAAAAACACACTACATCAGGCCATATTCGGGAAAACCGACCGCGCGGCCGGCTACTCCGAATGAGTGTCCGACGACAGAACTACAGCGCCGCGCGCACCGCGTCGCCCATCTCGGCCGTGCCGACTCGACGGCAGCCCGGCGTGGCGATGTCGCCCGTGCGATAGCCCGCTTCGAGCACCTTTTGCACGGCCTTCTCGATGCGCTCGGCCTGCTCGACCTTGTTCAACGAGTAGCGCAACATCATCGCGGCCGACAGAATGGTTGCCAGCGGATTGGCGATGCCCTTGCCTGCAATATCAGGGGCCGATCCATGCGAAGGTTCGTAAAGCCCCTTATTGTTCTTGTCGAGCGAAGCCGAGGGCAGCATGCCGATCGAGCCCGTGAGCATGGCGGCCTGGTCCGACAAAATATCGCCGAACAGATTGCCCGTCACGATGACGTCGAACGATTTCGGCGCCTTCACGAGTTGCATCGCCGCATTGTCGACGTACATGTGCGAAAGCTCGACGTCCGGGTACTGCTTCGCGACGTCGATCATCACGTCCTTCCACAGTTGCGACGTTTCGAGCACATTCGCTTTGTCCACCGACGTCAACCGCTTGCCGCGCTTTTGGGCCGCTTGGAACGCGACGTGTGCGATGCGCTGCACTTCGGGCTCCGAATAACGCATCGTATCGAAGCCTTCGCGCGCGCCTTCGAACGGACCGTCGGGCGCTTTGCGATGCCCGCGCGGTGTGCCGAAGTACACATCGCCGTTGAGCTCGCGCACGATCAGGATGTCGAGGCCCGAGACGATCTCCGGCTTCAGCGACGAAGCGCCCGTCAATTGCGGATAGCAAATCGCCGGACGGAAGTTCGCGAACAACTGCAAGTGCTTGCGCAGCCCGAGGATGGCTTGTTCGGGACGCAGCGCGCGTTCGAGCGAATCGTATTTCCAGTCGCCCACCGCGCCGAACAGAATCGCGTCGGCCTCTTTGGCGAGGGCGAGCGTCGAATCAGGCAACGGATGGCCCTTCGCTTCGTAGCCCGCGCCACCAACGGGCGCCTCTTCCATCTCGAACTTTTCGTCGAGCGCGTTCAATACTTTGATCGCTTCCTTGACGATTTCCTTGCCGATGCCGTCACCGGGGAGCACTGCGATTTTCATTCGGAGTCCTATCGAGTTTTTGCCATTGTGCAATTGACCTAGCCTATCGGCGACCGCTGCCGCGCGGATCGTTATCCGACGATCCGGTGACCGAGCCACGGCTGCTTCGCCATCCGCTCCGCTTCGAACGCGCGAATCTTGTCGGCGTGGCGCAGCGTGAGCGCGATGTCGTCGAAGCCGTTCAAGAGGCAATACTTGCGGAAGCCGTCCACTTCGAACGCGTACTCGCGGCCGTCCGGCGTGCGCACGACTTGCGCCTCGAGATCGATCGTCAACTGATAGCCGTTGAACGCGTATGTTTCGCTGAAAAGATGATCGACCTGCTGCTCCGACAACGCGATCGGCAACACGCCGTTCTTGAAGCAGTTGTTGAAGAAGATATCCGCGAAGCTAGGCGCGATCAGTGCGCGAAAGCCGTATTGCTGCAACGCCCACGGCGCGTGCTCGCGTGAGCTGCCGCAACCGAAGTTCTTGCGCGCGATCAGCACCGATGCGCCCTGATAGCGCGGCTGATTGAGCACGAAGTCGGGATTGAGCGGACGACGCGAGTTGTCCTGCCCCGGCTCGCCATGATCGAGATAGCGCCACTCGTCGAACAGGTTCGGACCGAACCCCGTGCGCTTGATCGACTTCAAAAACTGCTTCGGGATGATCGCATCGGTATCGACGTTTTCGCGATCGAGGGGAGCGACAAGCCCCGTATGTACGATGAATTTATCCATGACTCTCTGACCTCATCCCAACCGGCGAATATCGACGAAATGGCCTTCGATCGCAGCCGCCGCCGCCATTGCGGGGCTCACGAGATGCGTGCGTCCGCCCGCGCCCTGACGCCCTTCGAAATTGCGGTTCGACGTGGACGCGCAACGCTCGCCCGGATCGAGCCGGTCCGCGTTCATCGCGAGGCACATCGAGCATCCGGGCTCGCGCCATTCGAAACCGGCTTCGACGAACACCTTGTCGAGCCCTTCGCGCTCGGCTTGCGCTTTCACGAGCCCTGAACCGGGCACGACCATCGCCAGCCGGATGTTCGAAGCGACGCGACGCCCGAGCTTCTTGACGACGTAAGCCGCCGCGCGAATGTCCTCGATGCGCGCGTTGGTGCACGAACCGATGAACACCTTGTCGACCTTGATCGATTCCATCGGCACGTTGGGTTCGAGCGCCATGTACTGCAGCGCGCGTTCCATTGCATCGCGCTTAACGGGATCCTTCTCGCGCTCGGGATCCGGCACGCGGCTGTCGATCGCCGTCACCATTTCAGGCGACGTGCCCCACGTGACCTGCGGCACGATTTGCGCGGCATCCAATTCGACGACGCGATCGAAATGCGCGCCCGCATCGGAGACGAATGTGCGCCAGTATTCGACAGCGTGATCCCATTCGACGCCCTGCGGCGAATAAGGGCGCCCCTTCAAATATTCGATCGTCGTATCGTCGACGGCCACCATGCCCGCGCGAGCGCCGGCTTCAATGGCCATGTTGCAAACGGTCATCCGGCCTTCCATCGACAGCGCGCGGATCGTCGAGCCGCCGAATTCGATCGCGTAGCCCGTGCCGCCGGCCGTGCCGATCGTGCCGATGATGGCGAGCACGATGTCCTTGGCCGTGCAGCCACGCGGCAGGTGGCCCTCTACCTTCACGAGCATGTTCTTGCTCTTTTTCTGCAGCAACGTTTGCGTCGCCAGCACATGTTCGACTTCCGACGTGCC
>CAYRLJ010000211.1:0-3139 GCA_964425025.1 uncultured Burkholderia sp.
GGCAAGCCGAGCGCCTGCTCGCGTCGGGGATGATCGACCTCGTCGGCATGACGCGCGCGCAGATCGCCGATCCGCACATGGTCATCAAGATTCGCGACGGCCGTGAAGACGAGATCAAGCAGTGCGTCGGCGCGAACTATTGCATCGACCGCCAGTACAACGGCTTGGACGTGCTGTGCGTGCAAAACGCTGCGACCTCGCGTGAAGCGACAATGCCGCACGTGATCGAGAAATCGCGCGGGCCCAAGCGCAAGGTCGTCGTTGTCGGCGCGGGCCCCGCAGGGTTGGAAGCGGCACGTGTTGCGCGTTCGCGCGGCCACGACGTCGTGCTGTTCGAAAAAAATACGGAAGTAGGCGGCCAAATCATGATCGCGGCGAAGGCGCCGCAGCGCGAGCAAATGGCCGGCATCGTGCGCTGGTTCGACATGGAGACGAAGCGGCTGGGCGTCGATCGTCGGCTGGGCGTCGAAGCCGATGCCAAAGCGATCATGGCCGAGAAGCCCGACATCATCGTGCTAGCGACGGGCGGCCGCGCATTCTCCGATCAAGTTCAGGCGTGGGGTGTCGCCGATGGCCTTGCGGTCAGCTCGTGGGATGTCCTCTCCGGCCGGGTCGAGCCCAAGCAGAACGTGCTCGTCTATGACGGCGTGAGCACCCACGCCGGTGCGGGCGTGGCCGACTTCATCTCGAGCCGCGGCTCGAACGTCGAGATCGTGACGCCTGACGTCAAGGTGGCCGACGATTGCGGCGGCACGACGTTCCCGATCTTCTATCGGCGCCTGTATGCGCAGGGCGTCATCCATACGCCGAATTACTGGCTCGACCGCGTGTATGAAGAAAACGGCAAGACGATCGCCGTGCTGCGCAACGAGTACACGGAGGAGCAGGAAGAGCGCGCCGTCGATCAAGTCGTGATCGAAAACGGTAGCACGCCTAATGATTCGCTGTATTGGGCGCTGAAACCGGAATCGGTCAATCGCGGGCAGGTCGACGTGCACAAGCTATTTGCGTCCGAGCCGCAGCCCTCGCTGTCCGAGGAGTTGGGCAACGGCCGGTTCCTGCTGTTCCGGGTGGGCGATTGCATCTCGATGCACAACATCCACGGCGCGATCTACGATTCGTTGCGGCTTTGTAAGGACTTCTAACCATGAGCCCGGCATTTCTGATCACGGTCCTGCTGTGGATGTCGATGGCGGGGCTCGCATTCGCGGTCGCCAAACGCTCGGCGTATTGGCGGCTCGGGCGGGCAACGGCCCCGGGAGCATTCGGCATCGGCAATCTGTTTACGATCCCGAAGCGCTACTTCGTCGACTTACACCACGTTGTCGCGCGCGATCCGTACATCGCAAAGACGCACGTGGCCACGGCCGGCGGTGCGATCGGCGCGCTCGCGCTCGTATTCGTCAACTATGGCCTGGCGATCTACTCGCCGTGGCTCGATAAGCTGATTTTCCTCGCGGCCCTTGCGATGCTGGTCGGGACGGTGTTCGTGTGGCGTCGGCGTCATGCGAAGGATGTCCCGGCGCGCTTGTCCAAAGGCCCTTGGAATACGTTGCCGTGGCTGCTCGGTTCGTTCGCGCTCGGCCTCGTGTTGTTCACGCTGGTCCCCGCAAGCATGATGTCGCGTGCGTTTGCGGTGATCTGCGCGGTGCTGATCGGCATCGGCGCCTTCGCGATGACGATGGGCGCGGCCAAGGGCGGCCCGATGAAGCATGCGATCGCGGGCTTGCTGCATCTGGCGTTCCATCCGCGCCAGGAACGCTTCGCCGCGACGCGCGATGCGTACACCGGAGACGGCAGCGCGACGCCGCCGACCGCGCTGAAAGTCCCCGAGATCGACCATCGCGACTATGGCGTGGCCAAGCCGGTCGAGTTCAAGTGGAACCAACTGCTCAGCTTCGATGCCTGCGTGCAGTGCGGTAAATGCGAAGCGGCATGCCCGGCGTTCGCGGCAGGCCAGCCGCTCAATCCGAAGAAGCTGATTCAGGATCTCGTCGTAGGAATGGCGGGCGGCACCGATGCGGCTTACGCCGGCAGCCCCACGCCGGGTATTGCGGTCGGGCGTCACGGCGGCGGCCCGAACGGGCCGATCGTCTCGGGTTTGATCGAAGCCGACACGCTCTGGTCATGCACGACGTGCCGTGCCTGCGTGCAAGAGTGCCCGATGCTGATCGAGCACGTCGATGCGATCGTCGATATGCGGCGTCATCGCACTCTAACCGAGGGCGATGTGCCCGGCAAAGCGCCCGAAGTGCTGGCCAATTTGCGCGAGACGGGGAGCGCGGGTGGCTACGACATCGGTGCGCGTTACGACTGGGCCGTCGATTTGGATGCACGCGTGGCGCAACCGGGTGTTGCCGTCGATGTGCTGCTCGTGGCAGGCGAAGGCGCCTTCGACATGCGCTACCAGCGCACGCTGCGCGCGCTCGTCAAGGTGTTGAACAAGGCGGGGGTGGACTATGCCGTGCTCGGCGGCACCGAAGCGGACACGGGCGATGTCGCACGCCGTCTCGGCGACGAAGCGACGTTCCAACGGATGGCCCGGCGCATGATCTCGACGCTCGGTGCGTTGAAATTCAAGCGCATCGTCACGGCCGATCCACACGTGATGCACAGCTTGCGCAATGAATATCGGGCGTTCGGCGTGCGCTACGAAGTCCAACATCATTCGAGCCTGCTGGCTGAGCTCGTGCAATCGGGCAAGCTCTCGCCGAAGGCTCAAGCGGCATTGGCCGACAAGCGCATCACCTATCACGATCCGTGCTACCTGGGCCGCTACAACGGCGAAATCGCGGCACCGCGCAACGTGTTGAAGTCGATCGGCATCCAGGTCGTGGAGATGGAGCGTCATGGCCTGCGTGGCCGGTGCTGCGGCGGTGGCGGCGGTGCGCCGTTGACGGACATTCCGGGCAAGGCGCGCATTCCCGACATCCGCATGAGCGATGCACGGGCGATCAAGGCCGATGTCGTCGCGGTGGGCTGTCCGAACTGCACGGCGATGCTCGAAGGGGTCGTGGGGCCACGGCCGGAAGTGCTCGACGTTGCCGAACTCGTTGCTGCCGCGTTGGAGTGAGAAGCCATGAACAACGTCAAACGAATCGATCCGCGCCGGCCGTTCGTCGTCACGCCGGCCGGGCTC
>CAYRLJ010000212.1:0-3103 GCA_964425025.1 uncultured Burkholderia sp.
CCACAATCTGATGGAAGATGCGGCCACGGCCGAGATCTCGCGTTCGCAAGTGTGGCAATGGATTCGCTCGCCGAAGGGCAAGCTCGAGGACGGCCGTAAGGTGACCGCTGATCTCGTTCGCGCGCTCATCGCTGAAGAGTTGCCGAAGATCAAGGAATCGGTCGGCGGCCATACGGAATCGTACGACCGCGCCGGCACGATCTTCGAGAAGATGTCGACGTCGGAAACGTTCACCGAGTTCCTGACGCTGCCGCTTTACGAGGAAGTGTAAGCAGGAAGAAAAACGGCGGCGGCCGGGCTCGAAACCCGACCGCCGCTCGAGCCATGCCGTAGCGCTTCGATGACGCGTTCGCTCGTTGAGTGACCGATCAACGGCCGTACTTCAACGTCGACCCGTTGACCGACTCGCGCGCGAGGCGATAACTGATCCAATCGCCTGCCTCGATACGCGCCCGTCCACGCGCGGACGCCTCGTCCACCGGATAGAAGAAACACTGCACTTCGCGGCCTGCGATGGTCATACTCAACTCGCGCGGGTTGAACACGCTGCCGCCCCCCGGTTGCACGCCCTCGATCTCGTCAAGCACGGGTATGAGCGCGTCGTCGATCTCATAGACATCGCCGCGCACAGGTCCAGCAGATTCGTCCGGCACAAGCCCCGGCCAATTCCCGAAGTCATACAGCCGCCCCGCAACCGCCGCCCGCGCGATCAGCCGAGGCGCGTTAATGTCATGTCTCGCGGCCGCCAGGCCGATGTCATTGACCTCACCCGCTCTCAGGGTCCCATACACGAATACGTATCGCATTTGCCCTCGTCCTTTGTTGTGTGGGTTGCTGCACGTCGCCGGTTGCAAGACTCGGTTCAATGCTTTGGACTTCGCCGGCGAACGTTCGACGCCAAGCATCGGGCAGTGGTTGACGTACCCTGCGTCACGCTCGGCTAGGGCATTATGCATGGCGAACAAGACAGATGCGAGCATTGAACATGGCCAGTAGGGCATAACGCTGGCGCATGATCGAGGGCCCACGCGGCGCCGATCGGCAGCCGTTCAGCGCAACCGCCGACTCGCCGCCAACGGGCTGCACATACAATACCGTTCGTCAGCCGTATCCAATGCGCATTGACTTTCATTTCACCAACGGCCCTTCGCCTTGAGCTCGAACGAACCCATCGCACCGACAACGCCCGCGCGCGTGCGCCTGCTCGACATCCCGCCCGCGTTCGCGCCGACACCCGCCCACCCGATCCGCGTGCGCGCCCGGCCGATGCCAGCCGGGGAACGCATCGCCATGCACATCCATGCCTGGGCGCAACTTGCCTACGCCTCGCGCGGCGTCATGCGTCTTGCTGTCGAAGGCAGCACGTGGATGGTCCCGCCCTCACGCGCGATTTGGGTGCCGCCGGGTGTGCCGCACGAGGTCGTCGTCATCGAAGATGCCTATCAGCGCACGCTCTACATCGACGAGTCGGTCGTGCCGCCCGGCCTCGACGCGTGTCGGGTCGTCGATGTCTCGGGGTTGCTGCGCGAGGCCATCGCCGCGCTCGGCGCGGACGGGCTCGACCCTGGACGGGAACGCCTGCTCGGCACGCTCGCGCTCGACGAAATCACGCGCTCGGAGCCCTTGCCGTTGTCGGTTCCGATGCCGACCGAAAAACGGCTGCGCGCGCTGTGCGAAGCGCTGCTGGCCGATCCAGGCAACGCCGATCCGCTCGAGTATTGGGCGGCGAGCGTCGGAGCGAGCACGCGTACGATCGCGCGGCTGTTCCGCCAAGAATTGGGGATGAGCTTTTCGCAGTGGCGCCAGCAAGCTGTGCTCGCTCGCGCGATTCCGCTGCTGAACCGGGGCCGCGCGTTATCGCAGATCGCCCATGAACTGGGATACCAGAGCCAGAGCGCGTTTTCTGCGATGTTCCGCCGCGCGTTCGGCGAAAGCCCCCGCGCCTTCATGATGCGCGACAGCGAACCCGCGCCCGAGCGGGCCAGCACCGACGACGACTTCGACGGAATTCTCGAAGCGTCCGAGGATCCTTGAGGGGCGCCTGCTGTGCGCTCCATGCCGCGCGGCGAACGGCAAGCCTAGCGCGGCCCCGCCCAGCGCGGCCCCCTCAAACGCGCCGCGCCATATGACGGATGGCCCCGAGCTGAGCAAGCTTGGGCCCGGCTAGCCGATAGCCCAGGCGCAGATACAGACGCGCGGCGGGATTGTCGACGAATACCCGCAGTTGGAGTTCGTGCAGGCCGCGTTCGCGTGCCCAGCGATGCGATGTTTCGAGTAAGAACGTGCCCGCCCCGTGGCCTCGGTAGCCACCGGCAATTTGGACATCGCGGATGTGCAACGAATCCCCCTCCTGCGTGAGCCGCAGCAGTCCAATCGGCTCATTGCCGATCTCGAGGATGAAGTTCTCCGACTCCTGGTAACTCGCGAGAAAGAGGTCCGCTCGCCAAGCCAATCGGTGCCGTTCGTAATAGCTGCCCATATTGGTGCGCGTGAGCGCCTCGGCAAAGGCGAAATCGCTCATCGACGCCTTGCGAATCTGAAACGGCGATGGCGCGTAATCCAAGGGCGCGTCGGTCGGATCGAACATCGTAGCCGGAACGAAGGAAACGGCAATTACAGTACGGCAGCCGCGTGCGACATGCAATGGAGAATTGTCCCGCCTCGCATCCAGGCGCGTCACGGCCTGGGACAACTGGCTCGGTGCGATGCGGCCGCGCAAGAAAAAAGCCCGTTCGAACATCATTCGAACGGGCTTCTTATTTGGCGGAGTGGACGGGACTCGAACCCGCGACCCCCGGCGTGACAGGCCGGTATTCTAACCGACTGAACTACCACTCCAGTCTTGCATCTTCGCTCACGGGCGTCGGTTATTCCCGTAAGCCGCAGCACTTCATCACGAAGCACCGCCGATGTTTGGCGTCCCCTAGGGGATTCGAACCCCTGTACTCACCGTGAAAGGGTGATGTCCTAGGCCTCTAGACGAAGGGGACAACAGATACCGCTAATGCACTGCTTACACTTTTATTGAAAAAGCCCGTTCAAGTAACCCTGAACGGGCTTTGTCTGGCGGAGTGGACGGGACTCGAACCCGCGACCCCCGGCG
>CAYRLJ010000213.1:0-3094 GCA_964425025.1 uncultured Burkholderia sp.
CGTCGATCGAAGTGCGCTCGCGGCGCGTCGGCGGCGCGACCTACCAGGTGCCGATCGAAGTGCGAACCTCGCGGCGCCAGGCGCTCGGCATCCGCTGGATCATCTCGGCCGCGCGCGACCGCAACGAGCGCACGATGACGGAACGTCTTTCGGCCGAACTGCTCGACGCGTCGAACAATCGGGGGAACGCGGTCAAGAAGCGGGAAGACACCCACAAGATGGCGGAAGCCAACCGGGCCTTCTCGCATTACCGCTGGTAAAGCGGACAACGAACGGAATTTGAGGAACTGATCCCCTATGCCCCGCGCTCATAAAATCGAGGACTACCGCAACTTCGGCATCATGGCCCACATCGATGCGGGCAAGACGACGACGACCGAGCGGATCCTCTACTACACGGGCAAGAGCCACAAGATTGGCGAGGTGCACGAAGGCGCCGCGACGATGGACTGGATGCCACAGGAGCAGGAGCGCGGCATCACCATCACGTCGGCGGCCACCACCGCCTTCTGGAAAGGCATGGCCGGCAACTATCCCGAACATCGGATCAACATCATCGACACCCCGGGCCACGTCGACTTCACGATCGAAGTCGAGCGCTCGATGCGCGTGCTCGACGGCGCGTGCATGGTCTACTGTGCCGTGGGCGGCGTGCAGCCGCAGTCGGAAACGGTGTGGCGCCAGGCGAACAAGTACAAGGTGCCGCGTCTCGCGTTCGTCAACAAGATGGACCGTACCGGTGCGAACTTCTTCAAGGTCTACGACCAACTGAAGACGCGTCTGAAGGCGAACCCGGTGCCCGTCGTGGTGCCGATCGGCTCGGAAGAAACCTTCAAGGGCGTCGTCGATCTGCTGAAGATGAAGGCGATCATTTGGGACGAGGCGTCGCAAGGCACGAAGTTCGACTACGTCGATATCCCCGCTGAACTCGTGGAAACGTGCAACGAGTGGCGCGAGAAGATGATCGAATCGGCCGCAGAAGCCAGCGAAGACCTGATGGAAAAATACCTCGGCGGCGAAGAGCTGACCGAAGCGGAAATCGTCAAGGCGCTGCGCGACCGCACGATCGCCTGCGAAATTCAGCCGATGCTGTGCGGCACCGCGTTCAAGAACAAGGGCGTGCAACGCATGCTCGACGCCGTGATCGACTTCCTGCCGTCGCCGGTCGACATTCCGCCGGTCAAGGGCGAACTCGAAAACGGCGATTCGGCCGAGCGTAAGGCTGCCGATGACGAGAAGTTCTCGGCGCTCGCGTTCAAGATCATGACGGACCCGTTCGTCGGTCAGCTGATCTTCTTCCGCGTGTATTCGGGCGTCGTCAACTCGGGCGACACGGTCCTGAATTCGACGAAGGACAAGAAGGAGCGTCTGGGCCGGATTCTGCAGATGCACGCGAACCAGCGCGAGGAAATCAAGGAAGTGTGCGCGGGCGATATCGCCGCAGCCGTGGGCCTGAAGGAAGCGACGACGGGCGACACGCTGTGCGATCCGCAACACCCGATCGTGCTCGAGCGCATGATCTTCCCGGAGCCCGTGATCTCGCAGGCCGTCGAGCCGAAGACGAAGCCCGACCAGGAAAAGATGGGTCTCGCGCTCAATCGCCTGGCTCAGGAAGATCCGTCGTTCCGCGTCCAAACGGACGAGGAATCGGGCCAGACCATCATTTCGGGCATGGGCGAGCTGCACCTTGAAATTCTCGTCGACCGCATGAAGCGCGAATTCGGCGTGGAAGCGACGGTTGGCAAGCCGCAAGTCGCGTATCGCGAAACGATCCGCGCAACGGCTGCCGATGTCGACGGCAAGTTCGTCAAGCAGTCGGGCGGCCGCGGCCAGTACGGTCACGCGGTCATCACGCTCGAGCCGAACGAGCAAGGCAAGGGCTACGAGTTCCTCGACGAGATCAAGGGTGGCGTCATTCCGCGTGAATACATTCCCGCGGTCGACAAGGGTATCCAAGACACGCTCAAGGCCGGCGTGCTGGCGGGCTTCCCGGTCGTCGACGTAAAAGTGCATCTGACGTTTGGCTCGTACCACGACGTCGACTCGAACGAAAATGCGTTCCGCATGGCCGGCTCGATGGCGTTTAAGGAAGCGATGCGCAAGGCAAGCCCTGTCATCCTCGAGCCGATGATGGCGGTGGAAGTCGAAACGCCGGAAGATTACATGGGCAACGTGATGGGCGATTTGTCGGGCCGCCGCGGTATCGTCCAGGGCATGGAAGACATGGTCGGCGGCGGCAAGATCGTCCGCGCCGAAGTGCCGCTGTCTGAAATGTTCGGCTACTCGACTTCGCTGCGTTCGCTCACGCAAGGTCGTGCGACGTACACGATGGAGTTCAAGCATTACGCCGAAGCGCCGCGTAACGTGGCTGACGCGATCATCAGCGCGAAAGCGAAGTAAGCCAACCGGCTTTTTCATCGACTACTTTTTGAAAGAAGAGAATCATGGCTAAAGGTAAATTCGAACGGACTAAGCCGCACGTGAACGTCGGCACGATCGGTCACGTTGATCACGGCAAGACGACGCTGACGGCAGCGATCACGACGGTGCTGACCGCGAAGTTCGGCGGCGAGGCCAAGGCGTACGACCAGATCGACGCGGCGCCGGAAGAAAAGGCGCGCGGCATCACGATCAACACGGCGCACGTGGAATACGAAACGGCGAACCGCCACTACGCCCACGTTGACTGCCCGGGCCACGCCGACTACGTGAAGAACATGATCACGGGCGCTGCGCAGATGGACGGCGCGATCCTGGTGTGCTCGGCCGCTGACGGCCCGATGCCGCAAACGCGTGAGCACATCCTGCTCGCCCGTCAGGTTGGCGTGCCCTACATCATCGTGTTCCTGAACAAGTGCGACATGGTGGACGATGCCGAGCTGCTCGAGCTCGTCGAAATGGAAGTGCGCGAGTTGCTGTCGAAGTACGACTTCCCGGGCGACGACACGCCGATCATCAAGGGTTCGGCCAAGCTGGCGCTGGAAGGCGACAAGGGCGAGCTCGGCGAAGTGGCGATCATGAACCTGGCCGACGCGCTCGATTCGTACATTCCGACGCCGGAGCGCGCGATCGACGGTACGTTCCTGATGCCGGT
>CAYRLJ010000214.1:0-3052 GCA_964425025.1 uncultured Burkholderia sp.
ACGAGCAGCTTTTCGCGGACAGCTTGCAACTCATCGGCGAGGCGCTTCGCCAGTGCGGCATAGCCGCCGAAGACCTGACCCAGTCGCATCGGCTGCGCGTCTTGCAAACACGTTCTGCCCAGATGCAGCACATCGCCGAATTCGCTGGACTTGGCTTCAAAGGCCTGAGCGAGCAGGGACAGCTCGGCGACGAGCGGCGCGATCAGCGCGTAGACCGCCATTTTCATCGCTGCGGGGTAGACGTCATTCGTCGACTGCGAGCGATTGACGTGATTGTTCGGATGCACGAGGTCATAGCGGCCCGCAACGCCGCCGAGCAACTGCTGCGCGCGATTGGCAATCACTTCATTGAAATTCATGTTGGTGGACGTGCCACCCGACCCTTCGAGCAAGTCGACGACAAACGAGGAGGTGTGCTGACCCTCGGCGATTTCGCGGCATGCGTCCACGATCGCCTGGCACTGCTCGTCCGTGAGCACGCCGAGCTCGCGATTCGCCAGGGCCGCCGCCCACTTGCATTGCGCGAACGCCCTGACGAACTCAGGGGCATCCGCGATGGTCCGCTTGGACACGCGCAGATTTTCCACGCCGCGCACAGAATTCACGCCATACAGTTGGTGGTGCGGAATGCTGACATCGCCCCAATAATCGCTTTCCGTTCGTGTCGAGGCCTCGATGCTACTGCTCATGTTCACTCTCCATTTCGATGTCGATGAGTTTGGGAAGATCAGGGTGGATTTGCGCAAGCCGTTGCAGCAGCGAGGTCGAGACGATCGAATGAGCGATTGCATAGACTTCGTCGAACAGGTGGCTGTACTCGTCGCGGCGGGCGAGGAGATACAGCGAGCGGCCCGTGGGCGAGGCACTCAGGAAATGCAGCTTCACCTTTCTTGCGTATTCCCCAGCTTGCAGCAGACACATGGGCGTGGTGATCGCCCATCCGATGTCGCCCGCGACCATCGAGGTCAACGTGTCGGCCGTATCGACTTCCAGGCGGCGCGCAATCCGGACGTCGATACGGCGCAGGTACCGTTCGATCTGCGCGCCAATGTGCGACTGCCGGTTGAAGCGAACGATCGGCAAGGCATCTCCAAGCTCACGCAGGTCTGCCGGACTACGGACGGCCGTCGTGTGCTGCTTGGGCGTGATCACGACGAACTGTTCGGAGAGCAGCCGCCGACGCTCGATTCCATCGAGATCCGCTAACGGATCCGTCGAGACGACGATATCGAGGTCGCGCCCTACAAGCGCCTCACTGTGATAGGGAGTGAGGCCCGTGCGAATGGATAGCGTGGTGGATTCATGCAACATCGCTTTGATGAACGCAGGTCCGCACGTCCCGGCAAACGAATCGACAAGTCCGACACGCACATCCGGCTTGATGCCTTTGCTCGCATCGATGACGTGAGCCTTCAGGCGACTCATGTCTTCGAGCAGCGTCATCCCGCGATTGCGCAGTGCCAGGCCCGCGGCCGTCAGGGTCAGCGGGCGCCGCTCGCGATTGAACAGCACCACGCCGAACTGCTCCTCGAGTTGCCGAATGCTTTGCGAGACCGCGGACTGGGTCAGGCCGAGCCGTTTCGCGGCGTTCGACATGTTCCGCTCCTCAGCGGTGGCCACAAAGATCTGAAGCGTTTGCATATCCAAAAATTTGAAGGCAGGCACGGTGATCTCTCTCTTGGGGGGACTCTAAGCGCTGTTCAGTAGGCGATCAAATGCTAGGTCTACGCTATAAACAACGCTCATAGTAGGCACCAGTTTCGCTAATAAGACCGCCCGACTATTTGAAAACCGATATATGGCCGCATAGGCTTGGATCGCTCGGACATGCATCTATCTGTCTGGCTGTCCGATCGAGAGGTCGTACAAAAACTGGCGCGAGCCTGAACCTGGAGGAGTCCATCGTGAAATCGCTGTTTGGAATTGCCCTGTCGCTCTGTATAGAGGCTTTCAGCATGCAGGCGCATGCGGGCGGGGATGCGTTAAGTCAGATCAAAAGCGCGGGGATCATCAAGATCGGCGTGAATACGGATTACCGACCGTTCGGCATGCGCGATCAGACGGGCCAAGTCGTCGGGATCGAGCCTGACTTGGCTCGCGACATCGGCAAACGGCTAGGCGTGAAGGTCGAAATGGTGCCGGTCCAGCCGGCCAACCGCATTCAGTTTCTGCAGCAGGGGCGCATCGACGTCATTCTGGCGAGCATGACGTACAACCCGGAGCGCGCAAAGGTCGTCGACTTCATCCAGCCTTTCTACTATGCCGGCGGGACCGGGTTCGTCGCACACAAAGGCTCGGGGTTCAAGAGCTGGACCGATCTGCACGGCAAAACCGTGTGCGGCGTGCAAGGCACCTACTACAACCGGGCCGTCAGCGAAAAGTACGGCGTGAACATCGCCGCGTTTGCGGATCTCACGCAAGCGACCAATGCGTTGCTCAACAACTCCTGCGTCGGGTTCGTCGAAGACAGCACGGTGACCGCACAGTTGCTCGGCGACAGCAAGCTGAAGGACTTCGATGCGCCGCTTCCTCCGGATGACGTGCAGCCATGGGGCTTGGCAGTGGCGAACGATAACGCCAACACGCCGTTGAGCAAATTCTTGTCGGACACGGTCGCCTCGTGGCACAAGAGCGGCGAATTGATCGACCTGGAAAAGAAGTGGGGACTGCCGCGTTCAGAATGGCTTCAGGCCGAACATAAGAAGGCGATGTAAGGGGTATCGCGATCAATCGCGCCAAGGCGCGTCATCGATGACGCGCCAATATTGGCCCAAGCAAGCGCGTTTGGCGATGGTCATGCCTATCGGCTTTAAGAGCGCGGAGCCTATGCTGCTGCCGCATATCGCGATTCTCACGAGGGTTTTCCTGCCGTACCGCACGGCCAGCGATTAGCTGGCCTTTTTAATTTTTCCGCCCATTACGGCTGCGCCGTAGCTTGCACGGCCACAAGCGGCAAGGTGGCGGTTAGCGTGAAGCCCGCCCCCGATGCCGTGACGGTCTGGAGGTCGCCGCCGAGTCGCGCGATCCGCTCGCGTAGCCCGATAAGGCCGAG
>CAYRLJ010000215.1:0-3042 GCA_964425025.1 uncultured Burkholderia sp.
CTCCTACCACAACCCTGGCGGAAGGACTCGCTTCATGAGCCGGAGATTCATTCGCAAGGGAGACAAAACCGACCGTGATGGTGTCGTCACCGAGGGTATCGGAAATTCGTCGCTACAAGGGCAGCCTCTGGCCTATCTCGGTGCTCCCGTGCAGTGTCCGGCGTGCGGGACCGAGGGCGTCATCATCAGCGACGGCTCGCCACGCACGATGACGGTGATGAGCAAGCAAGTCGCTCTTGAAAATGACCTGTGCCAGTGCAAGTGCAACCCGTTGCCGAAGCTCATCGCATCACAGGCGCTTGGTTTTATCTCGGCCTAACTGCACTGCTCGCGTCAAATCGTCAAATGCGCTGCGGGCGTGGAACCTGACTAACCGGCTTAGAATGCGCCCCGTTTATATGCCCCTTTGTCGATTTCAAGCAGCGCATGGCCGAGGCGTTGAAGCAAGAGCAGACAAGCACGCTCGTGCCGCTATCGCAGGACCACCAGGCGTGGCTGACAAGTCCTGCGTTGCTGAACGTCTTTCAATTCGACTACGAACAGGGCAATTGTCGCAGCGGCGTCAACTACACGAACACGTTCACGGGTTGCATCGAAGGCGCGGCGGACCGCAAGGAAACGGTCGACGCGCTCGTCAAATGGGCGAAGGGGGACGTGACGGATACCCGCAATCCGCTGCTGCGCGCACTGGTGCTGAACCATCCCGTCCTGGCCGAAAAGGTCAAGGAAGCGTCGAGCTATCCGTACATCGAACTTCGAGAGTTTGTTGCCAAGCTCATTGAGTCCTTGGTGCCGACCGTGCCGATTTCTCCGGCGCCGGCCACGCTTGAGGTGGAGCCGACGCCGGGGCCGAGCCCGAGCGCTCCTTCATTAGCCGCTACAACCGAGCCTGATGAACCTCTGTCGAGCGAGTCTTGAGCCTGCCCGATACGACGACGGCGCTGGGTGTGCGCGATCGAGCGATGCCGGAGACGCTGTACAGCACGGGGATACGGCGCATGGAGATCATCGGGCTGCAGCAGCGCGACGTCGATTACGAGCGCGGCACGCTGATGGTCCGGCAGGGCAAGGGCAAGGAAGATCGGATGATTCCGATCGGCGATCGAGCTCTGGCGTGGAATACGCAGTATCGCGACGAGATGCGGCCGGAGCTGGCCGTGGCGGGCGATGACGGCACGTTGTTGCTGACGGTAACGGGCCAAGCGTTCTCGGATAACCGGATGACGCAGATGGTGCGCAATCACGTGCGAGAGGCCGGGCTGGGCAACATCGGCAGTTGCCACCTGTTCCGGCATGCGATGGCCACGCAGATGCTGGAGAACGGGGCGGATGTTCGGTTCATCCAGGCGATGCTAGGTCACGCGGACATCAAGACGACGCAGGTCTACTCGCGGGTGAGTATCCGGGCGCTGAAGGATATCCATTCGGCTACGCATCCGGCGCGGCTTACGCGTGTGACACTGAGGCCGGAGGATGAGCCGCCGCCGACGGCGGCTGATCTGTTGGCTACGCTCGACGATGAGGCGAGCTTGGAATAATGCGAGGGAGTATAATGCGCTATACGTGTATAGCAAACTTGCCGGAGGCTGCCATGCTAGCCATTCGTTTATCTGAAGAAATGGAATCCCGCCTGGAGACGCTGGCCAAGCGCACGGGCCGCACCAAGACGTTCTATGCGCGCGAGGCTATCGAACAGCACCTAGAGGACTTGGAAGACCTGTACCTAGCCGAGCGTGTTTCGAAGCGCATCCGCGCGGGTAAGGAGCAGACTTCCTCGCTAGAGGAAGTGGAGGCGCGGCTTGGCTTGGCGGATTGAGATCTCGAAGACCGCGGAAAAGCAACTTGAAAAGATGGACCGCGAGGTTGCCCGACGCATCGCGACATTCCTTCGGCGCTTGAAGACGCAAGACGATCCGCGTGTAACCGGCGTGGCTCTCAAAGGCAGTGAACTAGGCGAATACTGGAAGTATCGGGTCGGCGATTGGCGGCTGATCTGCGAGATACAAGACAGTCGCATCACGATCGAGGTTGTGCGCTTGGGCAACCGGCGCGAAGTGTATCGCTGACGAGTTCGTTGCACGTCGATACGCTTCCTGCTTAGCCGCGCTTGTGCGGCACTCTCCATCCCTTCCAGCTAACCCTGACGGGCCGATACAATCGGCCCGTCGGCGCATCTGCGATCTCCAGGCTGCGGAGCACGTCAACGTGCTGCAACCTATTCCGGCACACCACAGGAACATCACTCGCCGACGGACTCGTTACCTCACGGTGAGTAAAAAACCCGCGGGGCGCGTCAGTTCGCTGCTGCTTTCGTACGGACGGCCGATGGCTCGCCGGTTTGCTTGAACATGTCGTCCATCAAGTCCTGGACGACGCCGTCGGCATTTGGAAACTGATGCAACACGGAGTTTTTCCAGTGCCCCGACGCGATAAGGCCGCCACTTGGTGCCTTGTAAAAGCGGATGTCCATCGAACGCAAGTACATGACGATGTCCCAGAACCAGCTGTCGGTGTAGGTGACATTCATATCGGCTTTGTCGCATGCCGGCGCTAGCGATACCGACACACCATGATTTTCCAGGTTGCGTTGGATTGCCGCATCCATGTCAGCAGACTTGCCCCCGTGCGCGGTAAAGCACGCCGCCGTCATCGGCGAGCCTTTCGCCTGTGGACCAGCGGTGACGTTTTGAGTCGTTGAACATCCAGAAAGAATGGCGAGCGTCAACACAGCGGCGACAGTGGAGACCAGAATGCGCATTTTGTTTTCCTGTTTGAATGCAAAGACGGCACTCTGAATATCGGCAGCTACGTCGCAAACTTGAGCGAACTGGGGACCTGTTGTGACCGCGATGGAAAACCCCGGAAATCGGTCACGTTCGCCCGGAATGACCAGTCACGATCAATCGGAATACTCGGTCACGTTCGTCCGGAATCGTCGGTCACGTTGGGTCGGAATACCCACAAGCGCAGTCGAGCAGCGGTGGAAGCTACCAAGACATCTCCATTGACTTCTGAACTTTTGCAGGTTGCCAAGGGGGTGAG
>CAYRLJ010000216.1:0-3042 GCA_964425025.1 uncultured Burkholderia sp.
GCCGAAGCCCATCAGCTTCACGCCCGAGTTCTTGTCCTTGACCTGCTTGATGAACTCGGAAATGTTGTCCGGCGAGCCGATTTGCTCGAGCATGTTCAGCGCAGCTTCGTTCGCGCCGCCATGTGCCGGGCCCCAGAGGCAAGCGATACCGGCAGCGATACAGGCGAACGGATTCGCACCCGACGAGCCGGCCAGACGCACCGTCGACGTCGACGCGTTCTGCTCGTGATCGGCGTGCAGGATCAAGATACGGTCGAGCGCGCGCACGAGCACGTCGTTGATCTTGTACTCTTCGCACGGGTTCGAGAACATCATGCGCATGAAGTTCGCGCTATACGACAGGTCGTTCTTCGGATAGACGAACGGCTGGCCGACGCTGTACTTGTATGCCATTGCGACGAGCGTCGGCAGCTTCGCGATCATGCGAATCGCCGATACGTCGCGGTGATGCGGATCGTTGATGTTCAGCGAATCGTGATAGAACGCGGACAGCGCGCCGACCGACGCGACGAGAATCGCCATCGGGTGCGAATCGCGACGGAAGCCGCGGAAGAAGAATTGCATCTGCTCGTGCACCATCGTGTGGCGCGTGACCGTAGCGACGAATTCTTGCTTTTCCTTCTCGGTAGGCAGATCACCCTTGAGCAGCAGGTAGCACGTTTCGAGAAAGTCCGCGTTTTGCGCGAGGTTATCGATCGGGTAGCCGCGGTACAGCAACTCGCCCTTGTCCCCGTCGATATACGTGATCGCCGAGTTGCACGATGCCGTCGACATGAAGCCTGGGTCGTACGTGAATTTGCCGGTCTGGCCGTACAGCTTACGGATGTCGATTACGTCCGGGCCCAACGTACCCTTGTAGATCGGCAGTTCGACGCTCGGCGAATTGTCGCTGAACGAGAGCGTGGCTTTAACATCTGACGGAGTCATAGCATCCTCAATCGAAGTAGGAATGGGTTTCTGGTCATGCGCGCGCGGCGCGTGCAGCAATGTGGCGCTCAAACGGCGCGCAACAGTCCCAGCACCCGGACGACATCCGGGTCGGAAAGCTCGCCTTCCGGTTCCTTGCGAGCGAGCAGCAAGTCCATCAGGTCGTTGTCGCTCAGCTCGAACAGACGTGTTAAAGCGGCCACGTCGCCGTCACTGAGGCTTTCCTCATAACGGCTGAAAAAACGTTCGAAGATCAAATCGTTTTCCAGCAAACCGCGTCGCGCGCGCCAACGAAGGCGTGCGCGACGCAGCGGGTCTGACTGATGCGAAGTGGCATCAGTATGCGCCATACGGCCGCCCGATGTCCCGAAGGACTCGTCGGGGGACTGCGAATGAAGCGAGCGCGAAAAGATATGTCTCATTTTTTAAACCGCGCGGCGCACCATCAGTTCCTTGATCTTGCCGATCGCCTTCGTCGGGTTGAGGCCCTTCGGGCACACATCGACGCAGTTCATGATCGTATGGCAGCGGAACAGACGGTAAGGGTCTTCGAGGTTATCCAGGCGTTCGCCGGTGGCCTCGTCGCGGGTATCGGCGATGAACCGGTACGCCTGCAACAAGCCGGCCGGGCCGACGAACTTGTCCGGATTCCACCAGAAGCTCGGGCACGACGTCGAACAGCTCGCGCACAGAATGCACTCGTACAGGCCGTCGAGCTCTTCGCGCTCTTCCGGCGATTGCAGGCGCTCTTTCTCGGGCGGCGGCGTATCGTTGATCAGGTACGGCTTGATCGAATGGTACTGATTGAAGAACTGCGTGAAATCGCAGATCAAATCGCGCACCACGGGCAGGCCCGGCAGCGGACGCAGCACGATCTTTTGCGGCAGATCGTTCAGGTTCGTCAGGCACGCCAGACCATTCTTGCCGTTGATGTTCATGGCGTCCGATCCGCACACGCCCTCGCGGCACGAGCGGCGGAACGACAGCGTTTCGTCGAGCGCCTTGAGCTTGACCAGCGCGTCGAGCAGCATGCGATCGGTTGGATCGATCTCGAGCTCGTAGCGCTGCATGCGCGGCGCGGCATCCTTGTCCGGATCGTAGCGATAGATTTCGAAAGTACGTGTTGCCATTTCGCGTGTGTCCTTTTGAATGCGCCGGCTTAGAAGGTGCGGGGCTTGGGCGGCACCGATTCGACCGTCAACGGCTGCATGTGCACCGGCTTGTAATCGAGGCGATCGCCTTCGCTGAACCACAGCGTATGGCGCAGCCAATTGACGTCGTCGCGCTCTTGGTGATCGTCCAGCGCGTGCGCGCCGCGGCTTTCCTTGCGCGCTTCGGCCGAAACCATCGTCGCGCGCGCCACTTCGATCAGGTTCGCCAATTCGAGCGCTTCGACGCGCGCCGTGTTGAACACCTTCGACTTGTCCTTCAGGTGCACGTGCTCCACGCGCTCGGCGATGTCCTTGATGCTCCGAACGCCTTCGGCCAGCAGCTTCGACGTACGGAACACGCCGGCATGCGCCTGCATGCTCGAGCGGATGTCGCCCGCGATGGCTTGCGTATATTCGCCCGAGCTCGATTGCTCGAGCTTATCCAGGCGCGACAGCGCGAAATCGGCCGCGTTAAGCGGCAGCGGCTTGTGCTCTTTGATTTCCTTGACGTGCTTGACGATGTGGTTGCCCGCGGCGCGGCCGAAGACCACCAAATCGAGCAGCGAGTTCGTGCCGAGGCGGTTCGCGCCGTGCACCGAGACGCACGAGCATTCGCCCACGGCGTAAAAGCCGTTCACCGGTTCTTCGTGGCCGCGCGGCGTGCCGACGACTTGACCATGAATGTTCGTCGGAATGCCGCCCATTTGATAGTGGATCGTCGGCACGACGGGAATCGGCTCTTTGATGCAGTCGACGTTGGCGAACTTCAAGGCGATCTCGCGGATCGACGGCAGACGCTTCAGGATCGTCTCGGCGCCGATGTGCGACAAGTCGAGCAGCACGTGGTCCTTGTTCGGCCCCACGCCACGGCCTTCCTTGATTTCCTGGTCCATCGAGCGCGACACGAAATCGCGCGGCGCCAGGTCCTTCAGCGTCGGTGCATAGCGCTCCATGAAGCGCTCGC
>CAYRLJ010000217.1:0-2811 GCA_964425025.1 uncultured Burkholderia sp.
AATCTTGTCGGCGAGTTTCTCGGCGTAGTCGAGCATCCCTTCCCGAATACCGACCTTCGGCTTGGTCACGAAATCGACCGCGCCCAACTCCAGCGCACGCAGCGTGATTTCCGAGCCGCGCTCGGTCAGCGACGACACCATCACCACGGGCATCGGCCGTAGCCGCATCAGCTTCTCGAGGAAATCGAGCCCGTCCATGCGCGGCATTTCGACGTCGAGCGTCAGCACGTCCGGGTTATGTTGTTTGATCAGCTCGCGTGCGACGAGGGGATCCGGCGCCGTCGCGCAGACCATCATATCGGCCTGGTCGTTGATGATCTCCGTCATCAAGCTGCGAATCAGCGCCGAATCGTCGACACACAATACTTTTATTTTCTGCACGGGGTCATGCCTCCCGCCGCGCCGCCCCAAGGGAGGCATGCGCCCCCTCGGGGGGCAGTGAACGAATGCAAGCATGGGGGTAGTTCATTACGCCTCCTCTGCGGTCTTGGCGCTGTTGGTCGAGGTCGAGGTCGAGGTCGAGGTCGAGGTCGAGGTCGTGCCGCGTGCGTTCCCGCCAAACAGTTCAAGGCGAGATTTCGCAGCCGGCGCGCCGAACAGCTCAATGCGCGGCTTTTGCGCGGCCGCTTGGGTTTGACCGCTCGCCGCGAACAATTCCACATGGCCGCGCTCGCGCGCCGCACGAGCGTGACGGGCCGCCCGCGCCAGTTCCACCTGCTTGGCAAGCGCCTGCTCGCGTTCAGCCACGGTCGGATCCTGCTGAAGACGCAGCTTCTTGACCATCGCCTGGCCGGTATCGGGCATGAATGCGACCTTGCGCGGGTGCGCGCCTTGCAAATCCTCGGCGACGATGCGGATCTTTTCGAGCCCGAGATAACGGCGTACGAACTCGGCATTGCGATCGCCGATGTTGATCGTCGTCATCCCGGCGAGCACCGCGGCGCCGCCGAACACCTTCGCTTCGAAACGCTCGCGGCGGCCGCCCATCTTGATGAGTTCGTTGATGAGCACTTCCATCGCATAGGCGCCGTAGCGCATCGAATCGGACGCAGCTTGCGACGGCTGTTCGCCGTCGTCGGGCAGCATGAAATGGTTCATGCCGCCGATGCCGGCGCCCCGATCGTGAATGCAGGCGGCGACGCACGAGCCGAGCACGGTGACGAGCACCATGTCCTCGCGCGTCGTATAAAACTCGTTCGGCAACAGCTTCACGCCGCGACGGCCGAAGTGGTTGTCGAAGTACAGATTCGTCGCGATCGGGAGTGCGCTCATGCTGCAATCTCCTGACTGCGAGCATGAGCGCGGCCGCTTGCCGTCGTATCGCGAGTCAGTTCGTACACTGTCTGCCCGCGCAAACGGAACGCCTGCGTGACGTAAGTGAAGTTCTCCGAATGACCGGCGAACAGCAGAGCGCCCGACTTCATGAGCGGCTCGAAGCGCGAAAGCACTTGAGTCTGTGTCGGCTTATCGAAGTAGATCATGACATTGCGGCAAAAGACCGCGTCGAACTGCTGACGCAGCCCGTAATCCGCATCGGTCAGGTTCAGCTGCGCGAAGCGAATCATCGAACGCAACTCGGGCCGCACTTTCACGAGCCCCGCATGCGGGCCCGTTCCCTTCAGGAAGAAGCGCTTGAGCCGCTCGGGGCTCAACGTCTTGACCTGCTCCAACGAGTAGACGCCCGCCTGGCCCTTGGCGAGCACTTGCGTATCGAGATCGGTCGCAAGGATCGTCGCTTGGCGTGCCTGCGATTCGCCAAGCGCCTCGATCAGCGTCATCGCGATCGTGTAGGGCTCCTCGCCCGTCGAAGCGGCCGAGCACCAGACCGAGATCGGTTGCTGGCGGCGCTTTACGAATTCGGCAAGGATCGGAAAGTGATGCGATTCGCGGAAGAAGGCCGTGAGGTTCGTCGTCAGCGCATTCGTGAACGCTTCCCACTCCTCGGCGCTGTTTTCCGCTTCGAGCAGATCGAGATAGCGCCGGAAGCTGTCGAGCCCCCGCGCGCGCAGACGCCGCGCGAGACGGCTGTAGGCCATGTCGCGTTTGTGCTCCGACAGCGAAATGCCGGCGCGCCGATGAATGAGTTCGCGGATGCGTGCGAAATCGGCCGCGGTGAACTCGAAGTCGCGATCGGCGAAACCGGTGCGATCGAGCAAAGCCGGCCGCTCATTGGCGCGATCGTCAATGCCGCTCGGCTCGGCCCGCTCGGACCGGAAAATTGCGCGCGCTGTCGTCATGGTCCTTCTCTCACTTCGTGATGGCTGAGCCGCACCGATGCATCCATGCATCGGCCGGCGGCATGGACGCTCGCGCGCCTAGCGTTTGCCGCGCCCCGCACGCGCGGGGGCCGCGCAGCGCAATGAGTTGCCCGATCGCGGGCGGGGTGCTTGATACGCCACATGCTCTTCAAGCCTTTCCTGCTAGCCGCGCGCTAACTCGCGCGCCGGCGGTTAAAACGTTTCCCAGTCGTCGTCCGACTTGGCTGCCGATACCGCGGCAGCCGGTGCCGGACTCGTGGCCTTGGCCGCCAACAGTGTGCTGCGCGCGGCCGCTGCGCTGCCCCGAGCGATAGGCGCGGCGCTAGGCTCTGCCCGCGCGGCCGGCGCTTGCTTCGCGACCGGCGCGGGCGCGGCTTGCACTGCCGGCGCGCTTGGCTCCTTCGCGGCCGGCGAAGCGCTGCTCGCCACGGCCTCGTTCGGCCGATGCGCAAGACGCGGCACACTAGCCTCTTTGACGCGCGGCGCCGCGAGCGTCGTTTTCGCGGCGCTCTTGTGCACCGGCTTATGCACCGGCTTATGCACCGGCTTATGC
>CAYRLJ010000218.1:0-2636 GCA_964425025.1 uncultured Burkholderia sp.
TGTTCTGCGAGAAGCCGCTCTCGCTCGAGCTGACCGAATGCGAACGCGTGCTGAACGTGGCGAACCAGTACCCGCATTTGGAAGCGACGATCGGCTTCATGCGCCGCTTCGATCCGAGCTACCGGGATGCCTACGAGAAGGCGGCAAACGGGACGATTGGCCGGCCGTTCATGGTGCGTTCGCAAACGACCGACCAAAACGACCCCGACGGCTTTTTCGTGCGCTTCGCGCCGACCTCGGGCGGCATCTTTCTCGATTGCACCGTCCACGACATCGATGTCGCGCGCTGGTTCTTCGGCGGTGCACGCGCGACGCGCGCGTTTGCCGTGGGTACGATCGCGCTGCATGAAGGGCTGCGCGAATTCGGCGATGTCGATAACGGCGTGGGCGTCGTCGAGTTCGAAGGCGGACGGCTCGCGGTGTTCTATGCCTCGCGCACGATGGCGCACGGCAACGACACGCAAAGCGAGGTAATCGGCACGAAGGGGGCACTTGCGATCGGCCACAATCCGCGTCGCAATCGCGTGGAAATCTACGAGGCCGGCGGTGTGCGCAGCGAAAGCACACCGACTTTCTTCGATCGCTTCGAAGAGGCCTTCCTGCACGAGGCTCATGCGTTCGTGCAGGCGGTGACGGCACGGCAAGCCGGCCTGCCGCCTTCCGCCGCCGGCGCCACGCTTGCCGATGCGCTCGAAGCAACGCGCATCGGCAAAGCGCTGCGGCAGGCGTGCGCGACCGGCGTACCGGTCGCGCTATAGCCTCGCGTCGTTGCGCTACGGATGCACTTGAGCGCCCGGCTTGAACCCGCCCGAGCCGACGTCGCTGTTCAAGAACGCATCGAACTGAGCCACTTGATCGGACGTCAATACCGCGTTGCCATCCTTGTCGTGCTTGTAGATGTCCTGTTCTTTGGCATAGGTGGCAGGAAGTATTTCTCACGACGGGCAGGCCGCGTGCGGTTGCGCTCGTAGCGCAACCCTCACAAATCGCACCTGTATAGCGATTTCGTTACTGAACTTCGGTATTGCACCGGCGGTCCTCATGGACGGTCCCGCATCGGCCAAGCGCCGTGCGGGGCGGCGCCTGAGCCGAAGCTGCCACGGCTCACGCGATGCGGTAAAATCGGCTTTTTTCCGCCCATGTCTGTACCCGCACGCCCCTCGCGCCGCGGCAGCCTAAGCGGGCGACCGTATGAAGGCCGATTGCCGATGGAAATCCACAAGGAAGTCGATGCGCGCGGACTGACATGTCCGTTGCCGATTCTGCGCGCGAAAAAAGCGCTGGCCGATATGCAAAGCGGTCAGATTCTGAAGGTACTTGCGACCGATCCCGGCTCGCAGCGAGATTTCGCCGCGTTCGCCAAGCAAACGGGCAACGAAATCGTCGAAAGCTCGACGCATGATAAGACGTTTGTTTTTCTGATGCGCCGGCGCTGAACTGCCGAAAGGGGGCACGCGTTCGCTGGGTTTGGCGAGTGTCGAGCGTTGGCGAATGCAATGGCTCAGAACATAGGAAATCGATCAAGCGATTCGCTAATTCGATTTAGACAAATTGAACCGGCGAGCTACGATTCAGGCGTGGGTCGTTAGCTTAAAGGCAGAGCAGCGGTCTTTTTAACGCAGGCACTTGGTTCGATTCCGGTACGATCCGGACAAAATATGACGGGCTACAGCGCATTTTTGGCTGTAGCCTTTTATTTTTACTCGATCAGCGCGTCGGCTAGCCGTTTAGCCGTCGAAATCAGCTATCCATCACCGGCGAGCGCGTACGCAGATAGTGATCGAACTCTTCGGCTACTTCCGGATGCCGCAATGCAAATTCGACGGTCGCCTTCAGATAACCGAGCTTGCTGCCGCAATCGAAGCGCGTGCCGTGATACTTATAGGCCAGCACTTGCTCATCCCCGAGCAGCGATTGAATGCCGTCGGTGAGCTGGATCTCGCCGCCTGCGCCCGGCTTGAGCGCGCGCAGATGATCGAAGATGCGCGGCTTGAGCACGTAGCGGCCCACGACGCCGAGGTTCGACGGCGCCACTTCAGGCGCCGGCTTTTCGACGATGCCCGACATCTTGATGATCGCGTCTTCCCATTCCTTACCGTCGACGATGCCGTACGAGCGCGTCTCTTGACGCGGAATCTCTTCCACGCCGATCACCGAGCTGTGATAGTGATCGAAGACCTCGATCATTTGCTTCATGACCGGCGGCTCGGCGTAGAGCAAGTCGTCCGCGAGAATGACGGCGAACGGATTGTCGCTGACGAGCTTTTCGGCACACAGCACCGCGTGGCCCAACCCAAGCGCTTCGGGCTGGCGCACGTAGAAGCAATCGACGTGGCTCGGCTTGATGCTGCGAACTAGATCGAGCAGCTTTTCCTTGCCGCGTGCCTCGAGCTCGGCTTCGATCTCATACGATTTGTCGAAGTGATCTTCGATCGCGCGCTTGCTGCGGCCCGTCACGAAGATCATTTCGGTGATGCCTGCGGCGATCGCTTCCTCGACCGCGTACTGGATCAGCGGCTTGTCGACGATTGGCAGCATTTCCTTGGGACTTGCTTTGGTAGCCGGCAGGAATCGTGTCCCGAGGCCCGCTACGGGAAACACGGCTTTAGTGACTTTCAGCATGGTAGGCATTCCCA
>CAYRLJ010000219.1:0-2615 GCA_964425025.1 uncultured Burkholderia sp.
TTAACGCGCCGATCGACAAGCCCCATGCGGTTGTAAAGCGATGTAACCGATGGAGCCGACGAAGCATCCACGCGCGTTGTCGCAATCTCGCCGACCCGTGTGGCTGGCCTGGCTATGAGGCTGTCAACGAGTCGCCGACGACGCGCACATGTTCGCCCGGTTCGAACGACGGTTGAGTGGTGTAGTTGAAATTGCGATAGCTGCCGTCTTGCATGCGCACTTGCACCTGATACGACGTTGCTTTGCGCACTTCGTGTTCGATGCCGTTGCCGGCGAAGCCGCCGCCGACGGCCCCCGCGATCGTCGCGAGCGTGCGGCCTCGGCCAGCGCCGAACTGATTGCCGAGCAGGCCGCCTGCAATCGCGCCGCCGACGGCACCGATGCCGGTCGTCGGTTCGGGCGCCTGCGCGGCATTGATGGCCACGACTTCGCCGGCGTTCGGATCGTAGGCGGTGGCCCGTGGAGTCGGCGAGCGGTAGGCGTCGGTGCTTGCGTAGGCACCCGCGGAATCGCGGTACGCAGGCGTCGCTCTTACCACGTGATGATGTCGCCGCGCTTCACCGGCGGCTTCGTTGGCCTCGTTACGCGGCGCGCTGTAGGCAGGCGCCGCGATGACGGGCGCACTTGCCACTTGTGCGCTTTGCATCGCCGCGGAAGCGCTTTGCTCTGTCGGTGCGGAGACGGCGCGGGAAGTCGGCAACCATCCCGTGATTGCGGCGATCCCCGTGCCACTGACGAGGATGACGGCGACGGCCGCTGCGGCGATCAACGGATGGATGCGATTGGTCTGCGCCGGGGAGGGCAAGTTGGCGTTCATGACTGACTCCGTGTGTGGATGTCGTCAAGAACGCGCGGCAGTCCGATGCAGTGGACCGCATAACGGTGACATTTGTAAGCAGTTGTACCGTCACGCGGCCGAGCCTTATCGATTAGTCGACGAGACGAATGCCGAATACCGTTGCTTGCGATACGCGAATGCGCTGGGCTTCGCGCTGGCGTGCTTCGAACGAATAGTCGGAATCGAGAGGCAGGTGCGGCGATGCGAAGAAATCGCTGATTTTCTGAATGAGGGCGATAAAAGCGAGGCTCATGGCGACTCCCTATGGACGTGGCTAGGTGTTATCCCTAGGTTGGTATTGTAGGGTTTTCCCTAGTCGAGCGCTAGTGCATCGCACAAATTTTTTGTGAATCCGCAAGCCGCGCCCGGGCGGAGGCTATGTCGCGTTGCACAAAGGCAACAGCATGGGCGCGTTCGTGATCCAGCCACCGCCGCGCGACCGCTGGAGTGAGCCGGAAGATCCCCGGCGCGTGCAGGGCGTGGTGACTTCGTCAAAACCGACCTTGCGGTTTACGTGGCCGCCGGCCTGTTGTACGGCCGGCAGTACGACGATCATCCGGCGTTGCAAGCGGTCCTTACGCAGTTTCGAAGTAAGAAGACTTCGCTGATCGATGCTTATACAACGATTGGCGATGATGTCTGGCGCGAGGTGTCTGAGACAGCCCGTCAGCGTGCTGAAGAGGCTGCCGTCCAGGCGCATCAGGCGAAGCTGCGCGAATACGGCGCAGCCACTATGCGGGTCAAGATCGTGAACGATACCCGTACACCGAGGCGGAGGATTGAACTGCAATCCACCATCGGCCTTAGTACGAGCACATCAAGCCTGGGTGACATCGACGACCGGGGCGGCGAGCCAGCGCAGACGGAAATCGCGTCCGCACGTGTGCCGATACCCGGGACGCGAGCCACTGTGCGATGGATCGAGCCGATGGGCGAGTCTTGCGATGAAGTGACTGTGACGGGCGAACTGCCGCGCGCCGAAGGCGAAGGGCTGGCGATTGTGGAGTTCGCGCGCAACTGGTTCATCTACGTTCACATGTATGCCGAAGAACCGCCGAAGGCGCGGCAGTGGTAGGGGACGGGACAAGCGCTGCTTCATTCATACGCGAGCGGCGCAATGATGTTCGATCGATGCAAGGAGAACAATCAATGAAATGGATGGCCCGCGTATTCGTCGCGACGATTTTCGCCATTCTGGCCGGCTGCTCAATCGGGCGGACGAGCGGCTACGTCGATGCGTCGGCATGGAGTGTGAATTACACCGAGGACTATATCCAGGATTTCTGGATTCAGACTGCTGACGGGAGGGAGACCGGGCTAGAGGGCATCCAGGTCAAAGAATTTTCAAAGGGCGGTACTGAACCGCCCCGGATTTGGTGGAGGCTCCAACTCTTGATAGAATGGAGCCATGAACAAGTCGAACAAGTTTTCTGCTGAAGTTCGAGAACGTGCCGTGCGCATGGTGCGAGAGCACCGCGACTAGTATCCGTCACAGTGGGCTGCGATCGAATCGATCGCTCCCAAGATCGGCTGCACGAGCCAGACGTTGCTGGGATGGGTCAAGCGAGAAGAAGTCGATAGCGGTGAGCGTGAGGGCGTCACCACGTCGGAGCGAGAACGCCTCAAGGCACTGGAGCGCGAGAACAAGGAACTGCGCCGTGCCAATGAGATCCTGAAGCTGGCCAGCGCATTTTTCGCCCAGGCGGAGCTCGACCGCCGCTTGAAGTCCTGAAGGCCTTTATCGATCAGCATCGCGACACCTTCGGGGTCGAGCCGA
>CAYRLJ010000220.1:0-2527 GCA_964425025.1 uncultured Burkholderia sp.
TCATGATCATGGGCGACAAGTGCACGCGCCGCTGCCCGTTCTGCGACGTCGGCCATGGCCGTCCCGATCCGCTCGACACGGAAGAGCCGGGCAATCTCGCGCGCACGATCGCGGCGCTCAAGCTCAAGTACGTGGTCATCACCAGCGTGGACCGTGACGACTTGCGCGACGGCGGTGCTGGGCATTTCGTCGAATGTATTCGGCAGGTACGTGAGCAGTCGCCCGCGACGCGCATTGAAATCCTCACGCCCGACTTCCGCGGCCGCCTCGATCGCGCGCTCGAGATTCTGAATGCGGCGCCGCCCGACGTCATGAACCACAACCTCGAAACCGTACCGCGGCTGTATAAGGAAGCGCGCCCGGGGTCGGACTATGCGCATTCATTGAAGCTGCTGAAAGACTTCAAGGCGCTGCACCCGGACGTGCCGACGAAGTCGGGCATCATGGTGGGCTTGGGCGAGACGGAGGAAGAGATCTTGCAAGTGATGCGCGATCTGCGTGCTCACGACGTCGACATGCTGACGATCGGCCAGTATCTGCAGCCGTCCGAGCATCACCTGCCCGTGCGCGCGTATGTGCATCCGGATACGTTCAAGATGTACGAGGAAGAAGCCTACAAGATGGGCTTCACGCACGCGGCCGTAGGCGCGATGGTGCGTTCGAGCTATCACGCCGATCAGCAAGCGCACGACGCGGGTGTAGAAGGCGTCGTTTGACGTAGTCGGCTGAGAAGCCGCTTATTTTGCTTTTAGTTGTCCGCGCGGCGGCGCGACCGATCTTGGGTGACCGGTTGCGCCGCCGCGTTTGTTTTGTCGACGACTCAAAGCATGCCGTGGGATTTGGCGTAATCGCGCAATGCATCGTTGATGCGTGTTTGCCAACCAGCGCCTTGGGCTCGGTACGCTTCGACCACATCCGGGTCGATCCGTAACTTCAAGGCGATTTTTGCGTTTTCGGACTTGGGGCGCCCACGGCGTCTCAGCATTTGTCCGGCGGCTTCGGCTCCGAATAGCTCCGGTAGTACCGCTTCCGCTGGGCGTGCCCGAGCGAAATCGGCCTCGCTCCACGAGGGATTATCGTCGCCCGGTTCATTCGCTTTTCGCTTGTTCATACCGCCTCGATTCGCGCACATTTGGAGATGTCGATCAAATAATCGTACCCCCGATAATTTCGTTGTCAACTCCTATTTGTACCCCCGGAAAGTCATTGTGTTGCTTTTGCGATCCGAGACTCGGACTAATTGAGGTGTCCGAGGAACTGGACGACGTCCGGTTCACTTTCCGGCAACCTGGACGCCGAGGTGAAGTGCGCCAGAGAAACGTCAATAAAATCAAAGGGTAATGCAAATATTCGCCTTGGCATCGACCTTGCAATCGTTCGTCCCCGCGACTGGCCGCCTTGGCCAATCGACTTATTCCTAAGCAGGAGACACGATGCGTCCTCTAAAGAAACCTTTCTACCGAATCCTCTACGTGCAGGTCATCGCGGCGATCATCGCCGGCGTCTTGCTCGGTCACTTCTCGAGCGCCCTCGCGATCGATATGAAACCGCTAGGGGACGCGTTCATCAACCTGGTGAAGATGGTCATCGGTCCCATCATCTTCTGTACGGTCGTCACCGGCATCGCCGGCATGGAGGACATGAAGAAGGTGGGCCGCGTCGGCGGCAAGGCGCTTCTCTACTTTGAAGTCGTCTCGACCTTCGCGCTGGTGCTGGGCCTGATCGCCACCCACGTGCTGAAACCCGGCGCGGGCTTCAACGTCGACGTCAATTCGCTCGACGGCAAAGCCGTGGCTTCGTACGCAGCGAAGGCGCACGGCCAGAGCACCGTCGACTTCTTCATGCACATCATCCCGCACACGATGATCGATGCATTCGCGCAAGGCGAGATTCTGCAAATCCTGCTGATCGCACTCCTGTTCGGCAGCGTGCTCGCAACGATCGGCGAACGCGGCAAGCCCGTCACCGAATTCATCGAAAGCGTCTCGCACGTATTGTTCGGCATCGTGCGCATCGTGACGAAGCTCGCGCCGATCGGTGCGTTCGGCGCGATGGCCTTCACGATCGGCAAGTACGGCCTCGCGAGCCTCAGCTCCCTGGCCCTCCTGATGCTCTGCGTCTACGCCACATGCCTGCTCTACGTGGGCGTGGTCCTGGGCGTCGTCACCACCTGGGCCGGCGTCTCGCTGCCACGCCTGATCGCCTACCTGCGCGACGAGCTCCTGATCGTGCTGGGCACCAGCAGCTCCGAGGCCGCGCTGCCCCGCCTCATGACCAAGCTCGAGGCCCTGGGCTGCGAGCGCCCCGTGGTCGCGCTGGTCGTGCCCACGGGCTACTCCTTCAACCTCGACGGCACCTCGATTTACCTGACCCTGGCCGCCGTGTTCCTGGCCCAGGCCACCCAGGCCGACCTCGCGCCCTGGCAGCTGGCGGAGCTGCTGGCCGTCCTCATACTCACGAGCAAGGGCGCTGCCGCCGTCACGGGCGGCGGCTTCATCACGCTCGCCGCCACGCTCTCCGCCCTGCA
>CAYRLJ010000221.1:0-2490 GCA_964425025.1 uncultured Burkholderia sp.
CGTCGAGCGCGATCACCTTGCCGTCGCCCGTGAGGATCAGCGGGTTGATTTCGGCCAGCGATGCGTCCGTTTCCCACGTGGCCTTGTACAGGCCTTGCAAAATGGCGCGCGCTTGCGGGATCGATGCGTCGGGCACGCCGATCTTCTTCGCCAGATCATCGGCTTCCGAATCGAGCAGGCCCTTCGCCGGATCGACAGCCACCTTGTGAATCGCCTCGGGCGTCTTCGCGGCGACTTCCTCGATGTCCATCCCGCCTTCACTCGAAGCCATGACGACGACTTTTTGCGAAACGCGGTCGATGACGAGGCCGACGTACAGCTCCTTCTTGATGTCGGCGCCTTCTTCGATCAGCAGGCGGTTCACCTTCTGGCCTTCCGGACCGGTTTGGTGCGTGACGAGCTGCATGCCGAGAATTTGGTTCGCGTACTCGCGAACTTGCTCGAGCGACTTGGCCACCTTCACGCCGCCGCCCTTGCCGCGACCGCCCGCGTGAATTTGCGCCTTGACGACCCAGACCGGGCCGCCGAGCTCTTCAGCGGCTTTGACCGCGTCATCCACCGAAAACACCGGCTTGCCGCGCGGTACCGCGACGCCGAATTTCCGCAGGATTTCCTTACCCTGGTACTCGTGAATCTTCATGCGTGATTCCCTTCAGTCTGAGAGTTGGATTGAACTTCGTGATCGTTGCTCGCCTTCACGCCGAGCCCATCAGGCTTCGCCGTGCGGCCCGGCGATGCCGGTGCCTCGCTCGCCGGTGCATCGTTCGCATCGAGGCTGCGCGGTACGTGTCCGTACCAGCGTGGATAAAAGCGCCGCACCGCCTCGCCGTCGAACCGCAGCGCGTGGCAGCGATCGAGCTGAAATGGCGGTACGCGATGGGTGCCGGTACTCGCGGATGGGTCTTTCGACGCCTCCGTCGCGCTGTCGCGCGTGCTCCAGACGTCGCCGGCGAACGCTTGGATCCCGGCGGTCGGCAAGACGGAGCAGAGTTCGGTGAGATGCGTGCAGCCTGCCGTTCCGGCGAGCATGCGCCGTGCTTCGCGGCGGAAATCGTTAAGAAGGTTGAGACCGATGAGGGCGCGGTAGGCGGGATTGGCAGCTTCACAGTGACCGGGGTACGGCACCCATTCCGACGACGCCTCGGCATCGACGATGGTGAGCTCGAGGTCGATGGTGATGCGCAGCCAGAGTTCATGGATCGGTAGGCCTTGGGGCCGGACACCGGGGGCCAATGCCACGTCGCGCGGCTTATGATCGGTTAGACAAGCCTCGATATCCCACAGGCCGTCGTCTCGCTCGTAGGCTTCCGCTCGTATCGCGCGACGATGGCGCAACTGGCGGGCGACGGGCGGCGAAAGCGGCATGGGAGGGGAACGGCTGGATAGAAAACCGAGCGATTTTACCATACTGGTTATTTGAGACGCCGGTAGTAGCCCACGTTGCGATACCCGGCGCCCGCGCCTCCCAGGCTGCACCAGCCGCATGCCGGGCGCAACTCGAGGGCGGAGCTTAGGGCGCAGGCGAACGGGCGGTTCCTTTACTCGTCGCCCCAGTCGTCGTCGCCTTTGAGAATCTGTGAAATGATCGCCCGCGAAAAACCACGCATCGCAAGAAAACGCGCTTGCTTCGCGCGCTCGGCAGGCGACTCTGGAAGCTCCCCGAATTTCTTGCGCCACACCGCTTGCGCGCGAGCGCGCTCGGTCTCGCGAAGTTGCGAGCCGACCGATTCAATCAGGGTGTCGTCGAGCTTATGTTGCCGCAGCTCGCTGACGATACGGCTCGCCCCCATTCGCGACGAACGCCGATTCATCACGCTCTCGGCGAAACGCGCGTCGGACAGCAAACCCTCGCGTTCGAGAGCATCGAGCAGCGGATTGAGCGCGTCGCCTTCTTCGACGAACGGGCTCAACTTGCGGGTGAGTTCGGCGCGGCTGTATTCGCGCCGCGAGAGGTAATCGATCGCCCGCATTTTCAGCGAGCGAGCGGGGCGGCGCGAGCGGCCCTCTGGCTCGGCGCGGGAAGCGGACGCATCCGGCGCCGGGTAGCCCGACGATGGATCGAGCGGGTCGAACGCTTCCAAGGGATTGAGCGGATCAAGAACGGACTGCGCGGTGGCGCCCGGCACAGCGGCGCCTGGGGCGACGGAGCCCGGCGTTTCGGCGCCGGACGTGTGGTCGCCCGCTGCGTCGTCGCGACGCCCGCCACCGAGACCGAAGCGGCGCCCTTCAGGCCGCCCGCTCGGCGCCGCCCGCCCTTTCCGTTTCACGCGCGGCTTACTCTTCTTCGTCGGCTACTTCGACGCCGCCGCTACTTGCCGGCATGGCGTTGACGCCAAGCGACTCGCGAATCCGATTTTCAATCTCGCGTGCGATGTCCGGATTCTCGCGCAGGAATTCACGCGCGTTGTCTTTGCCTTGGCCGATCCGTTCGCCGCTGTAGCTGTACCAGGCGCCGGCCTTGTCGACGATCTTCGCCTGCACGCCGAGATC
>CAYRLJ010000222.1:0-2486 GCA_964425025.1 uncultured Burkholderia sp.
CGATGAGCCTTGGACTCGTAGGTCGCAAGGTTGGCATGACCCGTATCTTCACGGCAGATGGGGATTCGATTCCCGTTACCGTGTTGGACGTGTCCGACAACCGTGTGGCGCAGATCAAGACCGTTGAAACGGATGGCTATACGGCCGTTCAAGTGGCATTTGGTACGCGCCGTCCCTCGCGCGTGACGAAGCCGCTCGCAGGTCACCTCGCCAAAGCCGGTGTGCAAGCCGGTGAAATTCTCAGGGAATTCAAGATCGATGCCGCAAAGGCTGCCGAGCTGTCCGCCGGTGCCGTGATCGGTGTCGACCTCTTCGAAGTCGGCCAAAAGATTGACGTGCAAGGCGTGTCGATCGGTAAGGGCTACGCCGGCACGATCAAGCGCTACAACTTCGCATCGGGCCGTGCCTCGCACGGTAACTCGCGTTCGCACAACGTCCCGGGTTCGATCGGTATGGCGCAAGATCCGGGTCGCGTGTTCCCCGGCAAGCGCATGACGGGTCACATGGGCGACGAGACCGTCACGGTGCAAAACCTCGAAATCGCTCGTATCGACGCTGATCGCAAGCTGTTGCTCGTCAAGGGCGCAGTGCCTGGCGCGAAGGGCGGCAAAGTTTTCGTGACGCCGGCAGTGAAGACGCGTGCCGCGAAAGGAGCGAAATAATGGAACTGAAGCTCCTCAATGCTAACGGTCAAGAAGGCGCAGGCGTGAACGCGTCGGACGTCGTGTTCGGCCGTGACTACAACGAAGCGCTGATTCACCAAGTCGTGGTGGCTTATCAAGCCAATGCCCGTAGCGGCAACCGCGCGCAGAAGGATCGCGAGCAAGTCAAGCACACGACGAAGAAGCCGTGGCGCCAGAAAGGTACGGGTCGTGCCCGCGCCGGTATGTCGTCGAGCCCGTTGTGGCGTGGCGGTGGTCGGATTTTCCCGAACTCGCCCGAAGAGAACTTCTCGCACAAGGTCAACAAGAAGATGCATCGCGCAGGCCTCTGCTCGATCTTCTCGCAGCTCGCCCGTGAAGGCCGTCTGTCGGTTGTCGAGGACATCGTTCTCGAAGCGCCGAAGACGAAGCTGCTGGCCGAAAAATTCAAGGCCATGGGTCTCGAGTCCGTGCTGATCATCACTGATACGGTCGACGAGAACCTGTACCTCGCGTCGCGCAACCTGGCCCACGTGGCCGTTGTCGAGCCGCGTTACGCCGATCCGTTGTCGCTGATCTACTTTAAGAAAGTGCTGATCACGAAGGCAGCGGTCGCCCAGATCGAGGAGTTGCTGTCATGAGCGAGATTCGCAAGAACGATCATCGTTTGATGCAGGTCCTGCTCGCGCCGGTGATCTCCGAAAAGGCGACGCTGGTGGCCGACAAGAACGAGCAAGTAGTGTTCGAGATCGCGCCCGACGCGACGAAGCAGGAAGTGAAGGCCGCTGTTGAGCTGCTCTTCAAGGTGGACGTCGAATCCGTCAACGTGCTCAATGTCAAGGGCAAAGCCAAGCGCTTCGGCCGTTTCATGGGCCGTCGTAAGGACGTGAGGAAGGCCTATGTCTGCCTGAAGCCGGGCCAGGAAATCAACTTTGAAGCGGAGGCCAAGTAATCATGGCACTCGTGAAAGTTAAGCCGACCTCGCCCGGACGCCGCGCGATGGTCAAGGTGGTCAACAAGGATCTGCATAAGGGCAAGCCGCACGCTGCGCTGCTCGAAACGCAGAGCAAGGCTGCCGGCCGTAACAACAACGGCCACATCACGACGCGCCATCAAGGTGGCGGTCACAAGCAACACTACCGCGTCATCGATTTCCGTCGCACGAAGGACGGCATTCCGGCGAAGGTCGAGCGTCTCGAGTACGACCCGAACCGTAGCGCGAACATCGCGCTCGTGCTGTACGCAGACGGTGAGCGTCGCTACATCATCGCGTCGAAGGGCATGACGGTTGGTCAACAACTGATGTCGGGCTCCGAAGCGCCGATCCGCGCAGGCAACACGCTGCCGATCCGCAACATCCCGGTCGGTACGACGATCCACTGCATCGAGATGCTGCCGGGCAAGGGCGCGCAAATGGCACGTTCTGCCGGCACCTCGGCGATGCTGCTGGCACGTGAAGGCACGTACGCGCAGGTCCGTCTGCGTTCGGGCGAAATCCGCCGCGTGCATATCGAGTGCCGCGCGACGATCGGTGAAGTGGGCAACGAAGAGCACAGCCTGCGTCAAATCGGTAAGGCTGGCGCGAACCGCTGGCGCGGTATCCGTCCGACGGTGCGCGGCGTGGCAATGAACCCGGTCGATCACCCGCACGGTGGTGGTGAGGGTCGTACTGCCGCAGGTCGTCACCCGGTGAGCCCGTGGGGCCAGCAGACGAAGGGCTATCGCACCCGCAGCAACAAGCGCACGACGACGATGATCGTCCAGCGCCGTCACAAGCGTTAAGGAGCAGACAATGGCACGTTCTGTAAAAAAAGGTCCGTTCTGCGACGCCCATTTGCTGAAGAA
>CAYRLJ010000223.1:0-2457 GCA_964425025.1 uncultured Burkholderia sp.
TCCGGCCGACTCGCAAGGAAGCAACGCAAACCACGCACGTCGTCTTCGGCTTCGCGCTGGTGATGGCGGTGCTGCTGTGGATCAGCGATAAATCCATCGAATGGGTCATTTTCTCGGCGATTCTGGGTTGGAAATGATATGAGCGATACTCCGGCATCCCCGAGCGGTAAACGTTGGTACGTCGTGCATGCGTACTCCGGCATGGAAAAAAGCGTGCAGCGAGCGCTTCAAGAGCGTATCGAGCGCGCCGGCATGCAAGATAAGTTTGGTCAAATCCTCGTTCCGACTGAGGAAGTCGTGGAAGTGAAGGGCGGTCACAAGTCGGTGACCGAACGTCGTTTCTTCCCCGGCTATGTTCTGGTCGAAATGGAGATGACCGATGAAACGTGGCACCTCGTCAAGAATACGGCGAAGGTGACAGGCTTTATCGGCGGCACGCGCAACAAGCCGAGCCCGATTTCCCCGCGGGAAGTCGAAAAGATCATGTCGCAAATGCAAGAAGGCGTCGAGAAGCCGCGGCCGAAGACGCTGTTCGAAGTGGGCGAGATGGTCCGCGTCAAGGAAGGCCCGTTCACGGACTTCAATGGCAGCGTCGAGGAAGTGAATTACGAGAAGTCGCGCGTGCGCGTCTCGGTCACGATCTTCGGGCGCGCCACGCCTGTCGAGCTGGAATTCGGGCAGGTTGAAAAGCTGTAAGAAATTCCAACGGGTCGCCCGGCAGCGGGCGGTCCGTTTTCGCGCTTACGGTCCGCGTAATGGCCGTTGAGGAGCGTCAGTAGCCGCCGAGTACCGCGCGGTGACCACGCGCTACTACTCACCGAACGCTCACGCGTTCCAACGAGGTTTTCGACATGGCAAAGAAAATCATCGGCTTTATCAAGCTGCAGATCCCTGCAGGTAAAGCCAATCCGTCGCCGCCGGTTGGTCCGGCACTGGGCCAGCGCGGCCTGAACATCATGGAGTTCTGCAAGGCGTTCAACGCGCAGACTCAAGCGATGGAACCGGGTCTGCCCGTTCCCGTCGTGATCACGGCGTTTGCAGACAAGAGCTTCACGTTCATCCTCAAGACGCCTCCGGCCACCGTGCTGATCAAGAAGGCTGCGAAGATCGACAAGGGTTCGGCCAAGCCGCACACCGACAAGGTCGGTTCGATCACGCGTGCGCAAGCCGAAGACATCGCCAAGGCGAAGATGCCTGACCTCACGGCTGCCGATTTGGACGCCGCGGTTCGTACGATCGCAGGCAGCGCCCGTTCGATGGGCATCACCGTGGAGGGCGTGTAAATGGCTAAGGTTTCCAAGCGTCTGAAAGCATTCGCGAACAAGGTCGACGGTCAGAAGCTGTACGCGATCGACGAAGCCCTGTCGCTCGTGAAGGAATGCGCCACGGCGAAGTTCGACGAGTCGATCGACGTTGCCGTTCAACTCGGCATCGATGCCAAGAAGTCGGATCAAGTCGTTCGCGGTTCGGTCGTGCTGCCCGCCGGTACCGGTAAGTCGGTCCGCGTGGCCGTGTTTGCTCAAGGCGAGAAGGCCGAGCAAGCGCGCGCAGCCGGCGCCGAAATCGTCGGCATGGAAGATCTCGCCGAGCAAATCAAGGGCGGCAATCTGAATTTTGACGTCGTGATCGCTTCGCCGGACACGATGCGGGTCGTCGGTACGTTGGGTCAGATCCTCGGCCCGCGCGGCCTGATGCCGAACCCGAAGGTCGGTACGGTCACGCCCGACGTCGCCACGGCAGTGAAGAACGCCAAGGCAGGCCAAGTGCAATTCCGCGTCGACAAGGGCGGTATCATCCACGCGACCATCGGCCGTGCGTCGTTCGAGCCGGCAGCGCTGCGCTCGAACCTGTCCGCACTCGTCGAAGCGCTGCAAAAGGCCAAGCCTGCTACGAGCAAGGGCGTGTACCTGCGCAAGATCGCTTTGTCGAGCACGATGGGCGTCGGCGTGCGCGTCGATCAGTCGTCGCTGGCTGCACAACAGTAAAGAATCGATCGCGTCCGGCGGAGCAACCGCTCGCCGGCGCGGTATTAAGGGCTTTGGGCGGTCGTGAGAGGGCAGCATGCCTCGCACGGCCGGTTGTCAAAGACCGTTGGCGGGAATGGGCCACATCAGCAGCAGGTGGACGTTTCCTTAATTTAAAGCCAACGCAGATGGCGAACCCGAATAAGTTTTGCAGTGATTGATCCCTTGGCCTCGCGCAGCGATGCGTGAGCCGGTGGGTGAAATACTCCTAACCGTCGGACGCCGTTGTTGAACGCGGTGTATCGGGCCTTTCGCCCGGCGCACCGAATCTGGAGGTTAACCGTGCCACTGAACAAAGAAGATAAGCAGGCCGTTGTGGCTGAGGTTTCCGCGCAAGTCGCGAAGGCCCAGACCATGGTGTTGGCCGAGTATCGTGGGATCACGGTTGGCGATCTGACGAAGCTGCGCGCGAAAGCGCGCGAGCAACAGGTGT
>CAYRLJ010000224.1:0-2417 GCA_964425025.1 uncultured Burkholderia sp.
GTAAGCGCCTCACGGCGACCGTCGTAGACGAGGACGAGAACCGACATCAAAGTGGTGCCCATCATTTTCGATTTGATGGACATCACTGTGACACAGCCAGAAGCCAGGCCGGGTAGCCGCAAGGGACGCCCAAACTATGATCGCGAGTTTCGACGCCGGCTTGCGGCTGCGGCATGTGAGCCTGGTGCCTCGGTCGCGAAGCTGGCGCGCGAGAATGGCATCAATGCAAACATGCTGTTCATGTGGCGGCGTCGCTATCGCGAGCAATTGCAGACCGAAACGACGTCGCTGATTCCCGTGGCGGTGGTCCATGAAACGCCGCCGCAGCGCGTGGCGATGCCCGCGGATGCACGGGCCGTCGGCAACCGGACCACACGAGCCGGGACGATCGAGATTCGATTCGGTGACGTGGTAGTCAAGGTCGACGGCATCGTCGACGCCGACACGCTACGCGTTGTACTGGGGAGCATGCGATCGTGATCTCTCTTCCCACGGGTACACGCGTCTGGCTGGTGGCGGGCGTCACCGACATGCGCTGCGGATTCCAAGGGCTGGCGGCGAAGGTGCAGACGGCGCTCGAGGACAATGCGCTCAGTGGCAACGTATTCATCTTCCGGGGCCGGCGCGGCGATCTCGTGAAGCTCATGTGGGCGACCGAGGACGGGCTCTGGCTTCTTGCCAGGCGGCTTGAGCGTGGGCGCTTCGTGTGGCCGCAGGCCGATGGCGGCAAGGTCCATCTGACGGCGGCGCAATTGTCGATGTTGCTCGAAGGCATCGATTGGCGGCAGCCGCGTCGCACCGCTGCACTGTCGATGTTGTAAACCGAGCAGAAGGCTCGTAAACTGCGCCGCATGTCGAACGGCGCCGAACTTCCTGACGATGTTGAAACTCTGCGAGCCTTGCTGCTCGAGGCTCGTGCTCAGCTTGCCGAGCGCGATCTGGAGATCGAGCGGCTCAAGGCCCAGCTCGACAAGCTTAGGCGCATGCAATTCGGGCGCAAGTCCGAGCAGTTGGACCGGGAGGTTGCGCGGCTCGAAACCGCGCTCGAGGACCTGACCGGCGAGCGTGGTGTCGCTGATGTGCGGCGCGCCCGCCAATCAAGCGCGAGCGCGCCTGTGAGCGACGCATCGCCGAAAGAAGCGCTGCCGCCGCATCTGCCACGCGAAGAACGTGTACTGGAGGCTGACGCAACGTGTCCGAAGTGCGGCAGCGCAATGCAGCCGCTCGGAGAAGACGTGTCCGAGCAACTCGCCCGCGTCGCGGCAATGTTCAAGGTAATTCGCACGATCCGGCGCAAGACGGTTTGTCCGTGCGGCCATCACTTCTCGCAGCCGCCGATGCCCGGTCTGCCGATTACGCGCAGCATCGCCCATCCGAGCCTGCTGGCCGACATCCTCGTCTCGAAGTACGCTGACCACGCCCCGTTGTACCGGCAGTCGCAGATTGCCGCGCGCGACGGCGTGAAGCTCGACCCGGCCAGCATGGGCCGCTGGGTTGGTCAGTGCGAGGCCCTTTGCGATGCGCTGACCGAGGCACTGCGCCGCTACACGGTGGCACCTGCGAAGCTGCACGCGGATGACACGCCGATCCCGGTACTCGAGCCGGGCAAGAAGAAGACGAAGACTGGGCGCCTGTGGGTGTATGTGCGCGATGACACCCGTTCGGGCTCGACCGAACCGGCCGCAGTGTGGTTTGCTTACTCGCCGGACCGCAAAGGCATCCACCCCCAGACCCATCTGGCAGGATTCGAGGGCATCTTGCAGGCCGACGCCTACAGCGGCTTCAACGAACTGTACGAGAGCGGAAAAATTCGCGAGGCGGCATGCTGGGACCACGCGAGACGGTACATATACGACGTGCATGCGCGAACGCCTACCGAGGCGACCCGGGAGGTGCTCGAGCTGATCGGCGGACTTTACGGCATCGAGGCGGACATCCGCGGCAAACCCGCTGCTGAACGGCTGCGCGTGCGGCAGGAGAAAAGCGTGCCGCTGCTGGCGACCATCAAGACGTGGATGACGGACAAACTCGCGACGCTGTCGAAGAAATCCGATTTGGCCAAAGCGATCCGTTACTCGCTTAACCAATGGGATGCCCTCGCGTTGTACTGCGAAGAGGGTCGTGCCGAGATCAGCAACGCACTGGCCGAAAACGCGCTGCGCTGTGTGAGTCTGGGTCGCAAGAACTTCTTGTTCGCCGGCTCCGACAGCGGGGGCGAGCGGGCTGCAGCGATGTACAGCCTGATCGGCACGTGCAAGCTGAACGGGATCAACCCGCGCGCTTACCTCGAATACGTGCTGACCCATATCGCTGATCACCCCATTAACCGTATCGACGAATTACTACCCTGGAACGTGGCAAGTAAGCTGCCAGGGAAGTCTTGCCCGCCTGCCTCCACGGGCTGATTGCCAGCGGGC
>CAYRLJ010000225.1:0-2400 GCA_964425025.1 uncultured Burkholderia sp.
CAATCTCTTTGGTGGCCTGAACGCTGCCGTCGGCCAACTTGCGGATTTCGCTGGCGACGACGGCGAAGCCGCGCCCGTGCTCGCCGGCACGCGCCGCTTCGATTGCGGCGTTGAGCGCGAGCAAGTTCGTCTGCTCCGCGATGCGGTCGATAACTTTGACGATGTCGCCGATTTGCTCGGAATTGCTGCCGAGTTGCGCGATATCGTTCGCAAGCTCGCCGATCGTGGTACGAATCGTGTCCATGCCCTCGACGATCGTGTGAATCGCCGCGCCGCCGCGTTCGGCGGTCTGCGAAGTTTCCGTCGAAATCGACGAGAGCGAATCGACTTGCGCCGTGACTTGCTCGATCGAGCTGGCCATGTTCGAAACGGCGAGCGACGTTTCATCGAGGCTGCGCGTCTGCTCTTCAGCAGCCGCTGCAATCGCGTTGATGGTTTCGGTAAGTTGCGCGACTTTTAGCGTCGCCGATTCGACGATGCGCGACTGCTCCGCGATACCGTCGTCGAGCTGACCTTGTGCGACTGTCGAACCTTCGATAACTGCCAGCGCCGTCGAGGCCGTGCTTTGCAAGTCGCCGCCCTGCGAGCCGAGTTGCGATGCGTTTTCGTGCAGTTGGCCGAGGAACTCGCGCATGCTGAAGATCAACTTGTTCAGCGCGATGGCCAAATCCGAAAGTGCCGTATCGGAGACGGCTAAGTTCTTGGTGAAGTCGCCTTGCGAGACTTCGCGGATGCCCGAGGCGAGCGCCATGATGGAATGCTGCAGGCTCTCGGCGCGCGGAAGCGCGAGGCGGCCGGAGGACCCGAAGCCCAGGGCGAGCACGTCGTCGGCATCGCCCGAGGCGGCCTCGTCGCTCCCGGCAACCAAGAAGCTTCCCGCCACACCGGCGATCAGCGTCAGCGCCGCAGCCGAGACTTCACCGGGCAGATGCTGATCGGCACGCACGCCATAAATGAAGAACGCGGCTACCGCCGCGAGAATGGGACCGATGGGCACGCCGGTCAAAGCTGCGCCGACGAGAACGAGGCCGAGGACGAGTACTTCGATTCCGGGCACCCGCGCCGCGCCGGCCCACTCGATGGCGGCACAGACGGCGGCAATCACGATCGCAACCGCGAGTCGCGGCAGCAAAGAGAGATGGCTGCGCCATTCCGCAAAGCGGGCTTGAATCACCGGGTTACTCCCACAGAAGTTTCCTCGTCGTTGGTGCAAAGGGGGCAATCAGCACCAAATGGAGCTCGTACAAAGCTCCTGACTGCCCCCTATAGAAGTACGGCAGAAGTCGCAGTTAAATTTAGCGACTTTAGGTTAGTTTAACGCTGCTTTTCCCTTAACGAGTGCGTTGAGCCCCAGCGCGACGTCGCGAAGCTCGGCAACACGGTGTTGGGCCTCGCCCATGCGCGCGTTCAACTCTCCCGCGAGCGCATCGATGACGATGACGTCGGCATGCGCCTCGGTCGCCAGCGCTTGCAGACGCTTCGATTCGTTGTCGGCCGGCTGCGGCACGCTGTCCTGCAGCATCTTCTCGAGCGTTTCGAGCTTGCGGCGCGTCTCGACGACGTGGTCGTTGGAGACCTCGCTGCCGATGACGAGCACGCCCAGTTCCTTGACCGAACGCGCAACCTGTTCGCTGCGGCGGGCGAGGGCACGGGCGATGCGCTCGGCGAGCACGATGGCGATGCCGATGGCGATGAGCAACCCGACGATGCACCACATCACGACCGAACGACTCGTGTTATCCGCAATCGCGGCAAACTGCGCTTCCGGAACGCCGAACCACAGCGACACTTTGCTGCCGTCGATCGTGGGAACGGCTACGACGCGCGACTCGTACGCGGCTCCGATCTTATCGAGCCCGGTGTTGACGAGCGGCGCGCCATCCTTATCTTGGATTGAATTGGCGACCACGGTGTTGCCGAAGGCCACCGCAGCCTGGCCGCCGGTGAACTTCGCGACGTCGCTCACGAGACGGCTGTCGCCGGCAAGCAGCGAGCCGGCATAGAGGACGCCGACGAGGCGGTTCTGCGAGGTGATCGGCGCGGCAGCCGCGATTGCAACGGCATCGTGCAGCGGGGCGATGTCGCGATCGAGATACTCGCCTTCGAGTTCTTTTTGCGAGAGGTGCGTGACGCCCGCCGCAATACGGTCGTGCAGCGCTTGTGCGACTGCAGTGTTGTCGATGGAACCGATGTCTAAGCCGTTGGCGCGTACGACGACGTGACCTTTTGCGTCGACGACCGAAACGAACGAGAAGCTATTCGGCTGCTGCAGCGTTTGGAGCATCGGCCGGAGCGCGGCGCCGTCTTTATGGAGGATCGCGTCACCCAGCGCTGTTTGTGCCGCCGCCGAGGCGACGATCGAGCGCGTTTGGTCGACCTGCGTTTGTAAACGCGCGGTAA
>CAYRLJ010000226.1:0-2352 GCA_964425025.1 uncultured Burkholderia sp.
AGTTTTACTTCGGCGAATCGTCGAAAAGTGGGTCAGATTTAAATCGGCGTTGACAATTACTTGAAGCGGTTGCCCGTGCAAGCCCTCGCATCGGCGCTCGACCTAACTGTTGCGATAAACGGTCTGCACGAGGCGCTGCGTCGATGGACCGGTGTCAAATCCGAAGTAAGGAACGCGTTTTGGCCTCGCATACATCGACGATTCTATGCGCTAGCTCCTTTGACGTTAGACACCGATACGGCGTGTAGCGGTCATTGCTGCTCTTTGCCTTGCTCGGTTGAATGCCCCATGTCTCCGGTGTGTTTTTGCCGATGCTAGGCAGTTGTTCCATTGGTATGAACCATGTGGCCACGAACTCGGTCAACTCTTCGTTGAACAGCGCTGCGACAAAAAAGGCGCGTCGGGCTTCATTGAATGTCGCTTTACGCACCTGGAACTGAGCCACATTTCCTCGCTCTTCCGATTTCCTCTTCCTCGTAGTGACAGTGCGGCATTTCAGCTGCATCGCAACGGAGTTGCCGGTCTACTTATCGAAGAACAGCACGTCCAAACCGTCGTCATCTGCAATCGGTCTGAACGGCGAAAGGCGCCCATCGCTTGCCTTCATGACCGCATTGACCAGCAAGTTCTCTCCTATCACGCCGACCTGAGTGGAAGACAAGGACATTTGTTACTCCTTGAAAAAGGGCACCAAGCTCCTCGGCGCCGTCGCACTGCAGATACGGCATCGCTCGCTCGAATGGCGCTTGCTGACCAACCGTGCGGCGAGCACGTTGGACGAAGCGATCGAATTGATCGAGTGGTATCGGGCGAGATGGGAAATCGAGATCCTGTTCAACGTTCTGAAGAACGGCTGTCAGGTCGAAGAGCTGCAGTTGGGCACGATTGAACGACTCGAGCGTGCGCGTTGGCGCTGTTTCTTGTGGTGGCTTGGCGCGTGACCTATCTGATGCGGCTGGGACGGACCTGTCCTGACCTGGACGCGCATCTGTTCTTCGATCCCGATGAAATTCGGGCTGCCCACTTGCTCACGAAAACGCGTGTCCCAGCGCAACCGAAGCTCAACGAGGTGTTGCGTTTGGTTGCACGCCTGGGCGGATTCCTTGCCCGCAAGGGCGACGGCGAACCCGGCGCGGAGACGATCTGGAAGGGGCTCACGAAAGTTCATATCGCCGCGGAAACCATTCGCCTATTGCGCGATGACGGCGATGCAGACACTTCTGGATAACGACATGTCTTCAAAGAGCACCGATGCGCATCTACGAATTCTCGATAAATCCTAGCTACCGATAGAAAAGACCCATAAGTTTCTCAGCTTATGGGTCCGTTTTTCTTAGGTTATGAGGCTATCTACAAACCCCCTCAAACATCAATATTCCCCGCCCGCAACGCATTACTCTCAATAAACGCTCTCCGAGGCTCGACATCATCGCCCATGAGCGTAGTAAAGATCCCGTCGGCAGCAATGGCATCCTCGATCTGCACACGCAGCAATCGCCGCACGGTCGGATCCATAGTCGTTTCCCATAGCTGCCCGGGGTTCATCTCTCCAAGCCCTTTATACCGCTGCTTAGAAACGTTCCGCTCGGCATCGGCAATCAACCACCGCATCGCAGTCTTGAAATCCGACACTGCCATGCTCCGCTCACCGCGCTTAATCAGCGCACCCGCGCCAATCAACCCCTTAAACGTATTGGCCGTGCTCAACAGCTGCTGATAATCGGCCGTGATCAAGAAATCCGCATCGATCACCGACTTCTTCACATTCCCGTGATGCCGGCGCTCGACCACGAGCGACCGAAGCTCACGCACCGCGTCATACATCGCGTGCGCCGTCACCTCGGGCTTCAGCGGATCGCTCTGCAGCGCCTTTTCGAGCGCCTTAGCAGAAGCCTCGGCCGCCGCTTCGCTCGTCAAATCGATGACTACACCGTCCATCACCGCCTCGAGCGCACGCGCGTCGTAAAGCCGGCTCAACCGCTCCACCACCGCTTGCGACAGCAAATACGAGCGCGCCAATTCGCCCAGCGCATCACCCGCGATCGGTGCGGCGCCTTCCGCCGCCAGGAGTTCGGACCCTTGCAACGCCAGCCGCAGCATATGCGCGTTCAACTCCGAGGCGTCCTTCAAATAGCGCTCGTCCTTCCCAGCCTTCACCTTATAAAGCGGCGGCTGTGCGATGTAGATATAGCCGCGCTCGATCATCTCCGGCATTTGCCGATAGAAGAACGTCAACAACAGCGTACGAATGTGCGCGCCGTCCACGTCCGCGTCGGTCATGATGATGATCCGGTGATAGCGCAGCTTATCGAGGTTGTAGTCTTCCTTGCCGATACCGCACCCGAGCGCCGT
>CAYRLJ010000227.1:0-2244 GCA_964425025.1 uncultured Burkholderia sp.
ACATCGTCGTAAACGCGATCCCGTAGACGACGTGCACGAACACCAGGCCCGTGATCGTATTCGAGATCCCGACGACCCCAAGCAGGCGCGCCATCGGCAGCAAGATCGCCTGAAACGGAATGAAGCAGCCGACGAGCAGCACAGTGAACACGGCATCGGCACCGCGAAAGCGCCAATGCGTCAGCACATAGCCGTTGAATGCGCCGACGATCGACGAAATCAACACAGCCGGGATCACCATCCGCACCGAATTCATGAAGAACGGGCGCATGCCGTCGCAACGCACGCCCGTGCACGCCTCGCTCCAGGCCTTCACCCACGGCGCGACCGTCCAATGCGAGGGCGGCGTCAGCAAGTTGCCCGTGCGCAGTTGATCGAGATCCTTGAACGACGTGGACAGCATCACGTAGATCGGGAACAGGAAGTACAGCGCGAACAGCAGGAGCGCAGCGTAAATGAACGCGCGACTGAACGTGATCCCGGTACGCGCCGGGCCGCCCCCAAGCGTGCCGGGCGCCCCGGGGGGCAGCGAGCGCAGCGAGCGTGGGGGCTGTTCCAATTTAGGCTGCATTGCGGGTGCTCCTCGATTCCAAGTACATGAGCGGGACCAGTACGGCAACGACGGTGGCGAGCATCATCATCGACGACGCAGCACCCACACCGAGCTGCCCGCGGTTGAACGAGAACGTGTACATGAACATCGCGGGCAGCGACGACGACGTACCGGGGCCGCCCGCCGTCAGGGCGACGACGAGGTCGAACGTCTTGATCGTGATGTGGCACAGGATCAAGAGCACCGAGAAAAACACCGGACGCATGCTTGGAATCACAATCTTGCGGTAGATCGTCGGCAGCGTCGCACCATCCACTTGAGCTGCCTTGAAGATTTCCGCATCGACACCGCGCAAACCGGCGAGGAACAGCGCCATGACGAAGCCGGTCGATTGCCACACGGCGGCGATGACGATACAGAAGATGGCCTTGTCCGGATCGTCGAGCCAGGTGAACGAGAAGCTTGTCCAGCCCCAGTCGTGCAGCACTTTTTCGAAGCCGAGCGAGGGGTTCAGAATCCATTGCCAGGCGGTGCCCGTCACGATGAACGAAAGCGCCATCGGATAAAGGAACACAGCGCGCAAGGCGCCCTCATTGCGGATCTTTTGGTCGAGCAGGATCGCTAGGAACAACCCGAGCCCGATACAAATGCCGATGAACGGAATGCCGAACCAGCCGAGGTTTTTCGCCGACGTCCACCAGACGTCGTTTTGAAACAGTTCGCTATAGCGCGTCAGGCCGGCGAACGTGTAATTGGGCATCAGTCGCGATTTCGACAGCGACAGGTAGCCGGTGATCAGTATGAAGCCGTAGACGAATACAAGGCTGATTACCACGCTCGGCGAAAGCACGAGCTTCGGGATCCAGCGATCGGCGAGCGCCGATGTCGACGAGGTGCGGGGGGGGACGTGCGCCACGTTGTTACCCTTTCCGCTTAGAGAGGCAGCCACTGCTCGACTCCTAAGTACTTGCATGCCAGCCGCGACGAACCGAACGCTTAAATGAACGCACGGCCGGCTAGAGTGACGCGGGCGGGCCGCGCATACCGCGCGCAAACCGCCCCTCGAACTACGCTTACTTCGTTTGCGCTGCCTTCGCGAGCGCGGCAACCGCTTCCTTCGACGATTCGTTCGAGTTAATGAACTTCGTGACGACGTCGCTCATCGCGCCGGCCGTGGCATCGCCTTGAGCCATGCCGTGTGCAAGCGACGGCACATAACCGCCCGCCTTGATAGCGCCTTGCTCATCCGCGTACGACTTCTTCGCGCAATCGTCGAACTTGCTCATGTCGACGCCCAAGCGAACCGGGATCGAACCCTTGTACAGGCTGAACTGCTCCTGGAACGCCGGGCTCATGATCGTCTTCGCGAGCGCGACCTGGCCCGGCGTCGCCGCCTTTTGCCCCTTCTGCTGGAAGAACACGAATGAGTCGACGTTGAACGTATAGGCCTTCTGCGTGCCCGGCACCGGTGCACAGACGTAGTCGGTACCCGACTTCTTGTTCGCGTTCGCGAACTCGCCCTTCGCCCAATCGCCCATGAACTGCATCCCGGCCTTGCCGTTGATGACCATGGCCGTGGCGAGGTTCCAGTCGCGGCCCGTACGCGAGCTGTCGAAGTAGGTCGTGAGTTTGCGAACCGTGTCGAACACGCCGACCATCTGCGCCGACGTCTGCGTCTTTTGGTCGAGGTC
>CAYRLJ010000228.1:0-2239 GCA_964425025.1 uncultured Burkholderia sp.
AGTACTTGGCTACGAACCAAGGGGTCGTGGGTTCGAATCCTGCCAGCCGCACCACTCTTTACAAGAGCCTTCTTCACGGAAGGCTCTTTTGTTTCACCGAAGTACGGTTTTACGTTTTAGCGTGCGGCTGTAGCTCAGTTGGATAGAGTACTTGGCTACGAACCAAGGGGTCGTGGGTTCGAATCCTGCCAGCCGCGCCACCTATGCAGGGCCTTCCAGTCGGAAGGCCCTTTGTTTTTTCGGCGCCTTTCAGCATCTATTGATAACAAGCTCGAGCCTCGGCGATGAGCCCGCTGCCTGCCGGCCGGCCCCCTAGTGCTCGCCTCGCTGGCCGGACTCAATAATCGCCGCGCTCGCGCTCGATTCGCATTCCGCCGTCGTGACGATGATGCCCATCCTCGCTCGGACGCTCGCGGGCGATGCGCATGACATCGGGGTTCGTTCTGACGCGACGCATGACGTTCGCCAGATGAACGCGATCGCTGACCTGAATCACGAACCGTAGGACCGTCGATTCTTGCGACAAATCCTCGTCCATCGCGATGTGAACGATGTTCGCATCGGCCGACGTGATATCGGCGGCGACACGAGCGAACACGCCCTTCACGTTGCACACAAGGACCTTGACGGCCACGTCGAACAACCGGCCTGGCTGCGGGGCCCACGCGACGTCGATCCAACGCCCCGGATCGCGCCGGTGAATGCGCTGTGCGACACGGCAATCCGTCGTGTGAATCGCCATGCCGAGCCCGATGCCGATGTAGCCCATGATGTCGTCGCCGGGAATCGGCCGGCAGCAAGCCGACAATTGCACCGACATCCCTTCCGTACCCGTGATGACGACGGGCGGCGCATGCGGCGCCGTGGCGTGGCCCGTATGTTCGGCGCGCTCATCGTCGGCATCGCGGCCGCTGACAAGCACCTCGATCCGCTTGGCCATGACCGCGGCCACGCGCCGGCCGAGCCCGATGTCGGCGAAGATCTCTTGGCGATTTTTGTTGCCCGTCCATTGCACGAGCCTGTCCCACACTTCCGGCTCGATATCGGCGAGCGCCAACCCGTACCCCTTCAAGCTTTGGTCGACGAGCCGTTCGCCGAGCTGGACCGACTCGTTGAGCCGCATCGTCTTCAGGTAGTGACGAATGGCCGAGCGCGCCTTGCCCGTGCGCACGAAGCCGAGCCACGCCGGATTGGGCTTCGAATACGGCGCCGTGATCACTTCGACGATGTCACCGCTCTTGAGTTCGGTGCGCAGCGGCAGCAACTCGTTGTTGATCTTGACGGCGACGCATTGATTGCCGAGGTCGCTGTGGATCGAATAAGCGAAATCGAGTGCGGTCGACCCGCGCGGCAGCGCCATGATCTTCGACTTCGGCGTGAACACGTAGACCGCGTCCGGGAACAGATCGATCTTCACGTGCTCGAGGAACTCGCTCGAATCGCCGGCCTCGCTCTGGATATCGAGCAACGACTTGAGCCATTGATGCGCGCGCTTTTGCACGTCGTTCAGGTCGGCGCCGCCGTTCTTGTACAACCAGTGCGCGGCCACGCCCGCCTCGGCGATCTCGTGCATCTTGCGCGTGCGCACTTGAAACTCGACCGGCGCACCGAACGGACCGACGAGCGTCGTGTGCAGCGATTGATAGCCGTTGACCTTCGGAATCGCGATGTAGTCCTTGAACTTACCCGGCACGGGCTTGTACAGCGCATGCAGCACGCCGATGCACGTATAGCATTCGAGCGCGCTGCCGACGACGACGCGAAAACCGTAGACGTCGAGCACCTGCGAAAACGACAGCTGCTTGTCGCGCATCTTCTTGTAGATGCTGAAAATCGTTTTCTCGCGGCCCGTTACCTCGGCTTCGATTTTAGCGTCGGCGATCGCCCGCTGCACCGACTCCAAGATCTTGCCGACCACTTCACGCCGATTGCCGCGCGCCGCCTTCACGGCTTTTTCGAGCGTGGCGTAGCGATGCGGATTGAAATTCGCGAAGCTCAGATCCTGCAGCTCGCGATAGGTGTTGTTCAGACCGAGCCGGTGCGCGATCGGCGCGTAAATATCGAGCGTTTCGCGCGCCACGCGCCGGCGCTTTTCGGACGGCACCGCACCGAGCGTGCGCATGTTGTGCAGCCGGTCAGCGAGCTTGACGAGGATGACGCGTACGTCGCGCGCCATCGCGAGCAACATCTTGCGGAAATTCTCCGCCTGCGCTTCCTCGCGATTGCGAAACTCCATCTT
>CAYRLJ010000229.1:0-2202 GCA_964425025.1 uncultured Burkholderia sp.
CGGGGCGATCACACCGGCTACGTGAACGTTGACCGGACGGTGTTGATGTCCGACATTGTCCAGTTGTTGCCGCCCGGGCGCTTCGTGCTCGAGATCCTCGAAACGGTGACGTTCGACGACGTACTCTTCAGGCGCTGCAACGACTTGCGGCGCGCGGGCTTCCGGTTCGCGCTGGACGATGTTGAGCAGGTGTCCCCACGCCTGCTCGAGTTTCTGCCGTGCGTCGATATCGTCAAGATCGACTTTCTCGACTGCCCGCGCGAACGCCTTGCCGAACTGCTCGGCGTCGTCAGGCAGCACGGGAAAGTGTCGATCGCCGAGAAAGTCGAGACACGGGAGGACCACGACGCCGCGATGCGCGTCGGCTTCGAACTGTTTCAGGGGTATTACTTTGCGAAGCCGCAGATGCTGACCGCGCGGCGTAGCACGCCATCGCGCGACGCGCTGCTGCGCTTGCTCGTACTGCTGAGCGGCGAACCGGAGATGGGCGAGCTCGAAGCCGAACTCCGACTGACTCCGAACCTCGTGATGCAACTGTTGCGTCTGCTCAGTTCCAGCGCGTTCGGGCTTGCGCGGACGATTTCGTCACTGCGCGAAGCGATCATGGTAGTCGGCACGCAGCAAATCACGCACTGGGTCCAGTTGCTCCTGTTCGCAGACGGTACTCTCCACGCGTTGCGCGCCGATCCCTTGGCGCAACTGTGTGGCACGCGTGCGCGATTCATGGAACTTGCCGCTGGCCGGATGCGGCCCGGTGACCATCGGTTTGCCGATACCGCGTTCATCACGGGCGTGTTCTCGCTGGTTCATGTGCTGTTCGGCGGGGCGATCGAGGACATCGTGCCGACGCTGCCGATTCACGCCGATATCCGGCGGGCACTGCTCGAACGGCACGGCGAGTTGGGTCTGCTATTGAACGCCGCGGAGGCGACCGAATCGGGGGAGTTCATGGCGATCTGCGCGGCGTGCGACGCACTGCCCATCTTTACCCCCGACGACCTGAGCGCGCTCGGACTTTCTTCCGCGGCCTGGTACGACGATCACGTACGGGGCCACCTGAACACCGCCAGCGCCGGGCCTGGGCGCACCACCGCCGAGCGAAGTAGTCGGCCCTGAACAATTCGCTTTGTCGCACAGATGCAGTTACACCGCCGACGACGCAGCGGTTTTGAAGCCGAGCAAAGCGACGAGAATCAGGGCGTAAAAAAGCCGGAGCTTGCGCAGGATCATCCGCAGGTTGTGACCGGCGCCGCACAGCACCGCATGAATCGCATCGCCCAGCGCACCCTTGAGCCAATTTCGGTCGAGCTTGCCGTCGGCCTTCATGTGTCCGATGGCTGGTTCGATCGCGCTGCGACGCCGGATCATTGCTCGCAGGCCGCGCGTGATACCGCGTCGCAAGCCTGGGTGATAAACCTTCACACCATCGATCGCGACGCCCTTGTAGCCGCGGTCGACGACGGCAATCTCCGGCTTAACATCGCTCAGGATTGCCGCTTGTTCTAACGCTTCGGCCAGCGTGTGCCCATCGTAAGGATTGCCCGGCATCGAGCGAGCTCCGACGACCAGACCTTCCTTGTGCGTTGTCGTGATCGACACCTTTACGCCGAATTCGTACGGCTTGCGTGCTTTGCCTTTCGATATGCACTCGACTTCCGGCGCATGCAGCGCATACAGCTTGTTTTTGTCCTTCTGCTTCTGGGTGAGAATCCGCTTCGTGTGGCCGATCAGCTCTTCCAACGCCGCGCGACTTTGCTGTGCGACGCCGTCCATTTGCCGTTCAACGTCACGCATCACTCGCCCGACTCGCGAACGCAAAGTGCGCAGCGCTTTCTTCATCCTCTTGTACTGCTTGGCATGCGCATAGCGCCCGATCTGGCTCGCCAAACGCGGCGCTTCGCGGTTGTAGTTCTGCCGTAGCTTCAGCCCGTGGTGGGCGGCAGCCTTCACCAGATGTTCCCGGCAACGCTCGAGCAGCCGCGAATCGGTGGGATGCGCGATCGCCTTCTCCATCACCGTCGTATCAACGATCACCCGCTTCAGGCTCGAAGTCTTCACGACGTTGGCGCGCTTGGCCGCTTCGATCGTCTCGGCCAGCAGCTCTTCAACGCCGGCTTCGCCCAGCCGCTTACGCCAGCGCGTCAGGCTCGACGGATCGATCGGCGGCTTCGTCTGCAAATACGTCTCGCCGGTGAACACTTG
>CAYRLJ010000230.1:0-2118 GCA_964425025.1 uncultured Burkholderia sp.
GGTAGAAGTCGTTCCCTTCACGGGTACGCTCGCCCACGCCCGCGAACACGGAGTAACCGCCGTGCTCCTTCGCGATGTTGTTGATGAGCTCCATCATGTTCACGGTCTTGCCGACGCCGGCGCCACCGAACAAGCCCACCTTGCCGCCCTTCGCGAACGGGCAGATCAAATCGATAACCTTGATGCCCGTTTCCAGCAGTTCCGTCGACGGCGACAGTTCGTCGAACGCCGGAGCCTTCTGGTGGATCGAGCGCTTCGTTTCGCTTTCGATCGGACCGGCTTCGTCGATCGGACGGCCGAGCACGTCCATGATGCGGCCAAGCGTCGGCTTGCCGACGGGCACGCTGATGGGCAGGCCCGTGTTCTTCACAATGACGCCGCGGCGCAGACCGTCGGACGCGCCCAGACAAATCGTGCGCACGACGCCGTCGCCCAGCTGCTGCTGAACTTCGAGCGTCAGTTCCGTGCCTTCGAGCACGAGGGCGTCGTAGATCTTCGGCATGTGCTCACGCGGGAATTCCACGTCGATCACGGCGCCGATGCACTGTACGATCTTGCCTTCTACCAAAGCAGTAGTACTCATCGCTTTTCCTTTAGATACTCAATTCTTCACACGCGCAACCGGCGCTAAGGACGGTTCGAGCCGACACGCGTCAGACCGCGGCGGCACCGCCCACGATTTCCGACAGTTCCTTCGTGATCGCGGCCTGGCGGCTCTTGTTGTAGACGAGCTGCAACTCGCTGATCACCGTCTTCGCGTTGTCCGACGCGGCCTTCATCGCGACCATGCGCGCCGATTGCTCGGACGCCATATTTTCCGCAACGGCCTGGTACACGAGCGCCTCGACGTAGCGAACGAGCAGTTCATCGACGACCGCTTGCGCATCGGGTTCGTAGATGTAATCCCACGCCGTTTTCGGCGTCGTCTCATCCGTCTCGAAGTGTTCCGCCGACAGCGGCAGCAACTGCTCGATCACGGGCTCTTGCTTCATCGTGTTGACGAAGCGCGTGTATGCGAGATACACGGCCGAGACCTTGCCTTCCGAGTACAGATCGAGCTGCACCTTCACCGCGCCGATCAGCTTTTCCAGATGCGGCGTATCGCCGAGGTGAACGACCTGCGAGACGACCTTCGCGCGGATGCGATTCAAAAAGCCGAGCCCCTTGCTGCCAATCGCCGTCGCTTCGACGGTTTGGCCTTTGCTCTCGAACTCCTTGAACTTGCCCACGGTCGCGCGCAGCACGTTCGTGTTCATGCCGCCGCACAGACCTTTGTCGGTCGTGACGAGGATGATGCCAGCCGCCTTCGCGCCTTCGTTCGACACCATGAACGGGTGACGATACTCGGGGTTCGCACGGCTCATGTGCGCAGCGATGTCGCGGACCTTGTCGGCATACGGGCGAGCAGCACGCATGCGCTCCTGAGCGCGGCGCATCTTCGATGCGGCCACCATCTCCATCGCTTTCGTGATCTTGCGCGTGTTTTGCACGCTCTTGATCTTGCCGCGGATTTCCTTCATTCCAGCCATTGCTTGCTCCTGATCGAAGCGGCGTGCGCGTCGTCAAAACAACTTCTTAAAACGTGCGCTCACCGCTTCAAGGTCCTTATCGAGCTTAGCCCCCCCTACCTGCCGCTTACGCGGCAGCCCCCCGAGGGGGGAAAGAAAACTTGGGGCGGCCCGGCGTTTCCTTTCGGATCAATAAGCGCCCGACTTCTTGAAGTCCTTCAGAGCGGCGTGCAGCGCTGCTTCGTCGTCCTTCGACAAGTCCTTCGTGTCTTCGATGCGCTTGACCAAGTCGGCATGGCTCGTCTTCAGGAATTCGCGCGCGCCCTTTTCGAACGGCAGCACATCCTTGACTTCGAGATCGTCGAGGTAGCCGTTGTTCGCCGCGAACAGCGACAAGGCCAACTCCCACACCTGCAGCGGCTGATACTGCGGCTGCTTCAAGAGTTCGGTCACGCGGCGGCCGCGCTCGAGCTGCTTACGGGTGGCTTCGTCGAGATCCGACGCGAACTGCGCGAACGCGGCCAGCTCACGATACTGTGCCAAGTCGGTACGGATACCGCCCGACAGCTTCTTGACGATCTTCGTTTGAGCCGCACCACCGACGCGCGAC
>CAYRLJ010000231.1:0-2072 GCA_964425025.1 uncultured Burkholderia sp.
GACGTGCCACCCGGCGCGGTCACGGTCTCGAGCATCGCGCGCACTTCGCGCGCGGTGGTCGGCGAGAAGATCTGCGGACCGGTGACTGGCTGATCGCCGGGCGAGCGGAAGATCGACACCGGCATGATCTCGCCGTCATGCGCGATCGCCGTGTACGCGCGGCCCAGCTGGAACAGCGACACCGACAGGCCGTAGCCGTACGACATGGTCGCCTGCTCGATGCGGCGCCAGCTCTTCCATGGACGCAGGCGGCCCGCCGCCGCGCCCGGGAAACCGACCTTCGGCGCCTGGCCGAGACCGATGCTGGTGTACATGTTCCACATCTCTTCGGGCTTGAGCTGCATCGCGATCTTCGTCGCCCCGATGTTGCTCGACTTTTGAATCACGCCACCGACGGTGAGTACGCCGTTTGCGCTGTCGTCGGTGATCGTCGCGCCGTCGAGCGTGAAGTGACCGTTACCCGTATCGACGAGCGTGTTGGGCGTGATCCGGTGCAAATCGAGCGCGAGCGCCACCGTAAACGGCTTCATGATCGAGCCCGGCTCAAATACGTCCGTGAGCGTGCGGTTGCGCAGCTGCTCGCCGGTCAGGCGCGTGCGATCGTTAGGGTTGTACGTCGGATAATTGACGAGCGCGAGCACATTGCCCGTGCTCACGTCGATGACCATCGCCGCGCCGGCCTTTGCCTTCGACTTCTCCACGGCGGCCTTCAGATTCGAATAGGCGATGTACTGGATCTTGCTGTCGATCGAGAGGTCGACATCCTTGCCGTTGTGCGGCACGACTTGTTCGTCGACGTCCTCGATGATGCGCCCTAACCGGTCCTTGATGACGTGGCGAATGCCGGGCGTGCCCGCGAGCAGTTTTTGATCGCTGAGCTCGACGCCTTCCTGCCCCTCGTCCTCGACGTTCGTAAAGCCGACCAGGTGGGCCGTGATCTCGCCTTCCGGATAAAAGCGCTTGTATTCGGTGCGCTGATAGATGCCGGGGATCTTGAGTGCCTCGACTTTTTCGGCGACGTCGACCGGCACTTGGCGCTTCACGTAGACGAACGTTTTGTCTTCGGAAAGCTTCGCGCGCAATTGCTTTTGCGTCATGCCGAGCAAACCGCCGAGTGTCGCGAGCTTTGCCGGATCAAGATCCTCGGGCACCGACTCGGGTATCGCCCAAATCGCGCGCACGGGCAGGCTGGTGGCGAGCACGACGCCGTTGCGGTCCACGATTTTGCCGCGCGTGGCAGCCAATTCGATCGTGCGCTCATAGCGGCTTTCGCCTTGCTTCTGATAGAACGCATTGCCCGGGCCTTGTATCCAAAACGCGCGGGCCGCAAGCGCCACGAAGGCGGTGAAGAGCAAGAACACCACGAGCTTCGAGCGCCACATCGGCAAACGTACCGACAGGACCGGGCTCGAGGAGAACGTGACGCTTTTCGTCTTGGCCGTCTGCTTCATCGCGCGCCTCGGCGATTGGCGGAGTGGCTAGCGGGATCGGCCGCGTTTTTGCCCGCGCCCCTGCCGGCGCGCGCGGACACGGCCGGCACACTGGCGGGAAGCGTTGGGATCGGCGCGTTATCGGCTACGCTCGCACCGGGAGCGAGCGTCAAGAATTGCGTCTCGCCCGTCGAAGCGGATTGCATCTCGAGCGTATCGGTGGCGAGCTGTTCGATGCGCGACGTTTTCGACAGCGCGCTTTGCTGATACTGCAGTTGTGCATAGCCCTGCTGCAGTTGATGCTCCTCTGATTGCGCGCGCTCGAGCTGCACGAACAGCTGGCGTTGCTGGTTCGTGGCGTTGACAACGGAAAGAGCACAACCGAGAACGACGATCAGCAGAAATATGTTCAGGCGGCTCATGGCGCGACGCGCTCCGCGACGCGCATGACCGCCGAACGGGCACGCGGGTTGGCCTCGACTTCGGCGTCGCTTGCAAACACGCGGCCGATGATTTTCAACGGCGCGGCGGGCAGATCGACGGCACGAATCGGCAAGCGACGGTCAACCACAGGCCCACTGGCATGGGCCTGCATGAATCGCTTCACGATTCGATCCTCGAGCGAATGAAAGCTGATGACCA
>CAYRLJ010000232.1:0-2029 GCA_964425025.1 uncultured Burkholderia sp.
CGCGCACCCGTGTTGTCGGCCACTTCAAGCCGAGATTCGGTCTGGATCATGGTTTATCTTTCCCAACTTAATCCGCCTGGACCACCATGGTTCAGCCGGTCAGTCTTGGTCCCGTCAGCCAATCGGCTGCTTGGGTTAGAACAGCAGCGACGGCAACGAAACCGCCATCGCAATCGAGTGATTCCCTCGGAGCGGGCTGGCGCCCTTCCGCCTCCCTTTTCACGCGGCCCGCAACGGATCTCGTGAAGAAGGAAGACCGAGATTATATCAAATAACCTCGGCCTTGCAAGCGAAATCTACCGCGATTTCAACGACTTCTACTACTTGAGCAGCTTTCGCCTCAGATGACGCGAGCCGCTTCGACCAAACGGGACACCGTCCAGGCCTTCGTCTTCGAGATCGGACGCGTTTCCTGGATTTCGACGAGGTCGCCCTCGTTGTACGTGTTCGTGTCGTCATGCGCGTGGTACTTCTTCGAACGCACGACGTACTTGCCGTAGATCGGGTGCTTCACGCGGTGCTCGACAAGCACGGTGACCGTCTTTTCCATCTTGTTGCTGACGACCTTGCCGACCAGCGTCCGCTTGAGCGAGGTTTTAACGCTATCGTTCATTTCTGGTTCGCCTTCTCAGTCAGGACGGTCCGCACACGTGCGATGTCGCGACGAACCTTCTTCAACTGGCTCGTGTTCGTGAGCTGCTGCGTCGCGAGTTGCATGCGCAGGCCGAATTGCGCTTTCAACAAGTCCGACAACTCCTTGTTGAGCGCGGCCTTGTCTTTCTGGTGAAGTTCGGAAGCCTTCATCATTTGCTCCTTAGGCGCCGAGCTGACGAACGATGAACGCCGTCTTGAGCGGCAGCTTCGCTGCAGCCAGACGGAACGCTTCGCGTGCCAACTCTTCGGTTACGCCATCCATTTCATACAGCATCTTGCCCGGCTGAATCTCGGCGACGTAGTACTCAGGGTTACCCTTACCGTTACCCATCCGTACTTCGGCCGGCTTTTGCGAGATCGGCTTGTCCGGGAAAATGCGAATCCAAATGCGGCCACCGCGCTTGATGTGACGCGTCATAGCACGACGCGCCGCTTCGATTTGACGCGCGGTCAGACGGCCGCGACCGATGGCCTTCAGGCCGAACTCACCGAACGACACGGCGTTGCCGCGCGTCGCCACACCGGTGTTACGACCCTTCTGCTCTTTGCGATACTTCCTGCGTTTCGGTTGCAGCATCGTTATTCTCCAGTCTTGCCGTCGCCGCCAGCGTTGCCGCCGGCACCGCCGCGACGCGGCGCACCACGGCGAGCACCTGCGGGCGCGCCACCTTCACCGTCACGACGCGGACGACGATCGCCCGGACGCGCGTTGCGGCGCGGACGCTTATCTTCCGGCGCTTCCTCGACGACCGGCGCTTCGTTGCGGCCCAGCGTGTCGCCCTTGTAGACCCACACCTTCACGCCGATGATGCCGTACGTCGTCTTCGCTTCCGACGTTGCGTAGTCGATATCGGCACGCAGCGTGTGCAGGGGCACGCGACCTTCGCGGTACCACTCCGTACGGGCGATTTCGATCCCGTTCAGACGGCCGGCGCTCATGATCTTGATGCCTTGCGCGCCCAGACGCATCGCGTTTTGCATCGCACGCTTCATCGCGCGGCGGAACATGATCCGACGCTCGAGCTGTTGCGTGATCGAATCGGCGATCAGCTGCGCATCGGTTTCCGGCTTGCGGATTTCTTCGATGTTCACGTGCACGGGCACGCCCATGCGCTTTTGCAGCTCCGACTTCAGCTGTTCGATATCCTCGCCCTTCTTGCCGATGACGACACCAGGACGCGAGCTGAAAATCGTGATACGTGCGTTCTTCGCCGGACGCTCGATGATGACGCGACCAACCGAAGCGTTCTTGAGCTTCTTCTTCAGATACTCACGAACACCGATGTCTTCCTGGAGCATCGCCGCGAAATTGTTGTTGCCCGCGTACCAACGCGAAGCCCAATTGCGGCTGACGGCCAGACGGAAGCCAGTCGGA
>CAYRLJ010000233.1:0-1989 GCA_964425025.1 uncultured Burkholderia sp.
AACTCGCGACCTCAACCTTGGCAAGGTTGCGCTCTACCAACTGAGCTACTCCCGCAGTTTGCTTCCCTCTTCCCGGGTTCACACGTTGATCCGCGTGCACCGGAGAAACGAGATTATGGATAAACCGCTGAAACGTGTCAACACTTTTGCGTCGAATTTGGGCGGGCACGCCGAGCGCCGGGCATGCCCGCCAAGCAGCACGCGCAAGCGCCTGGTCGTCGCTTCAGAACCGCGTCTCGCGCGCCGCGCGCAGGAACGTGTCGAGAATCGGCGTGCAGTCAAGCAACTCCGCCCCCCCCGCGCGGTGGAATTCAGGGTGCCACTGCACCCCCACCACGAACGGCGCGCGCCGATAGCGCACGGCCTCGATCAGCCCATCGCCCGCGGAGACGGCCTCGATGTTCAAGTCACGACCGAGCGATTTAACGGCCTGGTGGTGGATTGAATTGACCACTGCCTCCCGGCGGCCGGGGAACATGCTCGCGAGCGTCGAGCCGTCGGGAAAACGCACCGCGTGCCGGTGCTGGTCGTAGAACTCACTGACATGAACGCCCGCCGTCGGCACTTCGGTGGCGATGTCTTGATAGAGCGTGCCGCCGAACGCGACGTTGATCAGTTGGCATCCACGGCAAACGCCCAGCACGGGCTTGCCCGATTCGATGAACTCGTAGAGCAGCTCCAGCTCGTACATGTCGCGCACACGATCGCCGGGCCATTCGGGACGCATGTCGCTCGCGGCGTAGGTCTGCGGCGACACGTCCGCACCGCCTTGCAGCAGCAGTCCATCCAGATGCTTCGCGTAATCGCGCAGCCGAATATTGCTTGGATGCAGCATGCCTTGGTGGCCGACGGTCGGAATCATGAAGACCATCACGTCGCGCGACATGACCCAATGAGCAACGGATTCCTCGAGGTACTGCAATGTCTTGCCACGCAGCCCCCGCGCGCCGGGCTCGGGGTGAAAAATCCGAGCGGAGACGCCGATCCGCAACGTGCGCTGCGTGATGCGCTGCCCCGCGCGATCGAACAGTTGCCGCGCGCGCGCGGCGATCGTTCGGCCTAGAACCGTCCATGCCGAGTCGCTCTGCCGCAGGTAGGCCGGCTGCGTTTGCGCGACGGTGCTCGCGGGAGGCGGACGCGGCGTGTCGAAATCGGGCGGCATGCCAAAGCCCGGCGGAGGGGCACCGGGCGCACGCGGCGACCCCACGGCACCCGGCGCTGCTGCGCGGGCGCTTTGCGCCGCATGCTCCTGCGCTGCCGTCTCGGCGGCCGCCGCGCTTTTTGCCTCGGCAGCGTCGGCTTCATGCGTCGTCGCGCCAGGCGTTCCTACCGTCACCGTCGACGCAATCGCGGACGCCGATTCGAGCGTGTCGGACGAGGCGCGCGAAGCCGCACTCGGCGTATCGGTCGCGTTCGAGGTCGATGCCACATCCGTCGACCCTGGCGTACCGGGTGGCGGCTCCGTTGCGCTCGGCGCGGCCGCACTGGAGTCATAACCGGGCGGCAGCGGGGCCACAGAAGGCGACGGCAACGGCGATGATGGTAACGGCGTGACGTGGTTCGTCGGCGCGGCGCCGGGTGAGTCCGACGACGAGGAGGAAGATTCAGGGCCGGGGCGACCGGCGTTCGGCGGTGTGTTTTCGCTCATGACGATGGGCAGGCGCGTCTCGTACGCAAGGCGATGAAATGGGACCATTATCCGTCAGCGTGGCGCTCGCTCGCAAACTGCCGCGCCGACGTCGCAAATCGAGGGCCAGCAGCTACAATCGCTCGAAGATGCATAGGTCGCCCCATTCCACCCGCGCGAATCGCCTTTCACCACGCGCGCCATCGTACGCTTCGACTCGACATCCCATGGCCACCGATTTCGCTCCGTTCCCCCCCCTCGCCCGGCTCGCCGCCGATTTGGCCGCCGGCCGCACGTCGAGCCGCGCGCTAGTCGAAACCGCGCTCGAACGCTTAGCCGATCCCGCGGGACAAGGCTCGACC
>CAYRLJ010000234.1:0-1971 GCA_964425025.1 uncultured Burkholderia sp.
ACGAGCCGCGCTATGTGACGCTGCCCAACATCATGAAGGCGAAGAAGAAGCCGCTGGAGACGATCAAGCCCGAGGAGCTCGGCGTGGATGTGGCGCCGCGCTTGAGAACGCTGAAGGTGGCTGAGCCGCCGAAGCGCAGCGCCGGTGTGATGGTGCCGGATGTGCAGACGCTGGTCGGGAAGTTGAAGACCGAAGCCAAGGTGCTGTAAGGGGAGCGCGAAGAAATGACGATTCTGGTAATTGCCGAACATGACAACGCGTCGATCAAGGGCGCGACGCTGAACACCGTTGCTGCCGCACAGAAGATGGGCGGCGACGTCCACGTGCTGGTCGCGGGCCACAACGCGCAAGGCGCGGCGGACGCGGCGGCGAAGATCGCTGGCGTGGCGAAGGTGCTGCTGGCCGATGCGCCGCAATTGGCCGAAGGCCTGGCGGAAAACGTCGAAGCGACCGTGCTGAACATCGCGAAGGATTACTCGCACATCGTGGCGCCGGCCACCGCCTACGGCAAGAACGTGGCGCCGCGTGTGGCGGCGAAGCTCGACGTCGCGCAGATCAGCGAAATTACGGCGGTAGTCTCGAGCGATACGTTCGAGCGCCCGATCTATGCAGGCAACGCCATCGCCACGGTGCAATCGGGCGATGCGATCAAGGTGATCACGGTGCGTGCGACGGGTTTCGACGCCGTTGCGGCTGACGGCGGCAACGCATCGGTGGAAAAGATCGAAGCGGCGCAGGATCGCGGCATTTCGCAGTTCGTGAACCGCGAAGTCACGAAGCTCGATCGTCCGGAACTTACGAGTGCGCACGTCATCGTGTCGGGCGGCCGGGGCTTGGGCAGCGGCGAGAACTATACGAAGGTGCTCGAGCCGCTGGCGGACAAGCTCGGTGCGGCGCTGGGCGCCTCGCGCGCAGCGGTGGACGCAGGCTATGTGCCGAACGATTACCAAGTGGGCCAGACGGGTAAGATCGTTGCGCCCCAGTTGTATGTGGCGGTCGGTATCTCGGGTGCGATTCAGCACTTGGCCGGCATGAAGGATTCGAAGGTGATCGTCGCGATCAACAAGGACCCCGAAGCGCCGATTTTCAGCGTCGCCGATTATGGCCTCGTCGGAGATTTGTTTACGCTCGTGCCGGAACTCGTGAACGCATTGGGCTAAACGAGCAGCGCCGCGAAAGTAGGCGCCTGACGTAAAAACAAGGGGGCGCGCCTGCGAGCGGCGCCCCCTTTTTTATTCCCTCGGAGGAGACACGCTATGAGCTACACCGCCCCGATCAAGGACATGCTGTTCGTGCTGAACGAGTTGGCCGGCCTCGACAAGGTGGCCGAGCTTCCTGGTTTCGAAGAAGCCGGTATCGACACGGCGCGGGCGGTGCTTGAGGAATCGGCCAAGCTTTGCGAGGACGTGCTGGCACCGCTCAATGTCGAGGGCGATCGCAACCCGAGCAGTTGGAAGGACGGCGTCGTCACGGCAACGCCGGGATTCAAGGAAGCCTTCCGGCAATTCGCGCAAGGCGGCTGGCAGCGTGTTCAGCACCCGTCGGAATATGAAGGCCAAGGCTTGCCAAAGCTGATAGCGACGCCTTGCATCGAAATGCTGAACGCGGCGAATCTGTCGTTTGCGCTGTGCCCGCTGCTGACGGACAGTGCGATCGAAGCGCTGCTGACGGCAGGCACCGAGGAACAGAAACAGCGCTACGTGCCTAAGCTGCTCTCGGGCGAGTGGACGGGCACGATGAACCTGACGGAGCCCCAAGCGGGCTCGGATTTGGCGCTCGTGCGCACGCGCGCCGAGCCGCAGGGCGAAGATAGCTATCGTTTATTCGGTACGAAAATCTTCATCACGTGGGGCGAGCACGATATGGCCGAGAACATCGTCCACCTCGTGTTGGCACGCACGCCCGATGCGCCCGAAGGTGTGAAAGGCATCTCGCTGTTCATCGTGCCGAAATTCATGATTCATGACGACG
>CAYRLJ010000235.1:0-1966 GCA_964425025.1 uncultured Burkholderia sp.
GCCTACTCGCGCACGGTGCCGCTGCCTTCGGGCGGCGCGATCGTCATCGATCACACCGAAGCGCTCGTCGCGATCGACGTGAACTCGGCGCGCGCCACGAAGGGCGCCGACATCGAGGAAACCGCCACGCGCACGAACCTCGAAGCCGCCGACGAAGTCGCCCGCCAGCTGCGTCTGCGCGATCTCGGCGGCCTGATCGTGATCGATTTCATCGACATGGAATCGGCCAAGAGCCAGCGCGAAGTCGAGCAGCGCCTGAAAGACGCGCTCAAGCACGACCGCGCACGCGTGCAAATGGGCAAGATTTCGCGCTTCGGCCTGATGGAGTTGTCGCGCCAGCGCCTGCGCCCCGCGCTGTCCGAAGGCAGCCACGTCACATGCCCGCGCTGCAACGGCACGGGCCATATCCGCGATACGGAATCGTCCGCACTGCAAGTGCTGCGGATCATTCAAGAAGAAGCGATGAAGGAAAACACCGCGGCGATCCACTGCCAGGTGCCGGTCGAAGTCACGGCCTTCCTGCTCAACGAAAAGCGTCAGGAAATCAACAAGATCGAGTCGCGCTTCAAGGTGGGCGTCGTTCTCATTCCGAACAAGCATCTCGATACGCCGCACTACAAGCTCGAGCGCCTGCGTCACGACGATTCGCGCCTGGACGAGCCGCGCGCCTCGTGGAAGATGGCCGAGGAAGCCGCTCGCGAACTCGAATCGGAAACGGCGTACAGCAAGCGCACCGAAGAGGTGAAGCCGAAGCAGGAAGCGGCCGTCAAGGGCATCACACCCGAGCGGCCCGCGCCGAGCGCGCCGGTGCGTGCGCAACAGCAAGCCGCGCCGGCACCCGCCGCGGCCGAGCAGCGCACGGGCGGTTTCTTCGGATGGATCAAGAATCTGTTCGGCGCCAAGCCTGAAACGCCGGCACCGGCGGCGGAGCCGGTTCAACCGGTACGTCCGGCGCGCGGCGAACGCCAAGAGCGTGGCGGCGATCGCAACCGCAACCGCCGCGGCGCGGCTGGGCGCGACGGCGCCGCCCGAACCGAATCGGCGGCCGTCGGCGGGCGTCCCGCCGCGCAACCGTCGCAACGTCCGGCGCGCGAGCAGCGTGAAGGCCGTGAGGGTCGGGAAGGACGTGGCGAGGCACGAGAGCGTGGCCAAGAGCGCGACGAGGCAGTCGATGCCACGACGCGCGGTGAGCGACAAGAGCGGCGCGAACGAGGCCAGCGCTTGGAGCGTGGCGAGCGTGGCGAGCGTGTGGAACGTGGCGAGCGTCCTGAACGTGGCGAGCGTCAAGAACGTGGCGAGCGTCCTGAACGCGGCGAGCGTGCTGAACGCGGCGAGCGTGCCGAACGCGGCGAGCGTCAAGAACGTGGCGAGCGTGCTGAACGCGGCGAGCGTCAAGAACGCCCCGAGCGTGGCGAGCGCCGTAAGCCGCAAGCGGAGGAGGCCGTCGAAGCCGATACGCGCGTCGACGCGCTAACAGCTGAAAGCGCAGTAGCCGCCGATGTTCCCGCCCCCGAACTGGATGCTGCGGCACACGACGGTGAAGAGCGCCGCCGCCGCCGCCGCGGCCGTCGTGGCGGCCGCCGCGAGCGCGAGGAAGAAGGCCTGAACGCGACGCTCGCCGCCGATGTGGCCGAAGCCGAAGGCGCCGCCACTGCCGTGCCGCCGCAAGCAGCGCCCGCTGTCGATACAACGAGCGAATCGCGTGAACCGGCCCACGCCGGCGAAGCCGCGGCTGCGCCGCGAGCCGAGGACGTGGCAGTCACACCGGTGCCGACGCCCGCACCGATCGCCACGCCGCTGCCCGACGCGCCCGGTATTGCAGCAGTCGCTCCCGCTGCGCCGACGACGCCTGTCGAGGCGGCCCCGAGCCAAGCCGATGCGGAATCGTTCGACCATCCGCCCGCGGTTCCGGCTGCTCCCGCTGCTCCCGCTGCTCCCGCTGCTCCCGCTGCTCCCGCTGCTCCCG
>CAYRLJ010000236.1:0-1842 GCA_964425025.1 uncultured Burkholderia sp.
ACCTGCATCGCAACTGGGTGATGATCCCGCACGTCACGAACAACGACGAAGCCGATATCACCGAACTCGAAGCGCTGCGCGTGCAGTTGAACAAGGAAAACGAGAAGGCCGGCGTGAAGGTCACGATGCTGGCGTTCGTGATCAAGGCGGTCGTCTCCGCGCTGAAGAAATTCCCGACGTTCAATGCCAGCCTGGACGGCGATAACCTCGTCTTCAAGCAGTACTACCACGTCGGCTTCGCAGCCGATACGCCAAATGGGCTCGTCGTTCCCGTCATTCGCGACGCGGACAAGAAGGGGCTCATCGAGATCGCCAAGGAAATGGCCGAACTCTCGAAGCTCGCGCGTGAAGGCAAGCTCAAGCCGGATCAGATGCAAGGCGGTTGCTTCTCGATCTCCTCGCTCGGGGGGATTGGCGGTACCAACTTCACGCCGATCATCAATGCGCCTGAAGTGGCGATTCTTGGGTTGTCGCGTGGGGCGATGAAGCCGGTGTGGGACGGGAAGCAGTTTGTGCCTCGCCTCACACTGCCGCTTTCGCTCTCGTACGATCACCGCGTGATCGATGGGGCCGAAGCTGCGCGCTTCAATGCGCATCTCGGTGCGCTGCTTGCCGATTTCCGGCGTGTGATTCTTTGAGCGATGGGCCTCGCTGGGGCGTGGGTTTTGACGTCTGTCATGTCGTTGATCCACGTCCCTCGTTGAACTTGTTTTCGTAGCGGTCTGCTGGCGTTGCCCCTGCGCGGAGGCGGCGGTCGCTTTTCTTTGCACTTCCAAAGAAAAGCAACCAAAAGAAAGGCGCGTCCTTGGGCGGACGGCAAAGGGGATGCTGCCCAGGCCCCCGTTCTCCAGTTAGGCCCTAGTTCAATACGCGAGGTCCTCCCTCAGTTGCTAAACAAGAAGGGGACGTACATGAGTCTCATCGAAGTCAAAGTACCCGATATCGGCGATTTCAAAGACGTCGACGTCATCGAAGTCAACATCAAACCCGGCGATGTCATCGAGAAAGAACAGTCGCTGCTGACGCTCGAATCCGACAAGGCGTCGATGGAAGTGCCGAGCGATGTCGCCGGCACCGTCAAAGAAGTGAAGATCAAAGCCGGCGATAAAGTGTCCCAGGGCACAGTCGTCGCGCTCGTCGAAGCATCCGCAGCCGCCGAGCAAGCGCCGGCCAAGAGTGCGCCGGCATCGCAGCCGGCTACTGCCGCTGCTCCCGCACCTGCGCCGAAGGCCGCGCCCGCTGCCGCGCCGCAAGCCGGCAGCTTCTCCGGCTCCGCCGATATCGAATGCGACATGCTCGTGCTCGGCGCCGGCCCCGGCGGCTATTCGGCCGCGTTCCGCTCCGCCGACCTCGGCATGAAGACGGTGCTCGTCGAACGCTATTCGACGCTCGGCGGCGTTTGCCTTAACGTCGGTTGCATTCCGTCGAAGGCGCTGCTGCACACGGCGCTCATCACGGATGAAGTCGCGGAACTCGCCTCGCACGGCATTACGTTCGGCAAGCCCCAGATCGATCTCGACAAGCTGCGCGATTTCAAGTCCGGCGTCGTCAAGAAGCTGACGACGGGCCTCGCCGGCATGGCCAAGGCGCGCAAGGTTGAGGTTGTGACGGGCGTCGGCGCGTTCGTCGATCCGCATCACATGGAAGTGCAGGGCGATGGCGGCAAGAAGATCGTGAAGTTCAAGCAAGCGATCATCGCGGCCGGCTCGCAGGCAGTGATGCTGCCGTTCATGCCCGAAGACCCGCGTGTCGTCGATTCCACGGGCGCACTCGAGTTGCGCCAAGTGCCCCAGCGCATGCTCGTCATCGGCGGCGGCATCATCGGGCTGGAAATGGCGACGG
>CAYRLJ010000237.1:0-1827 GCA_964425025.1 uncultured Burkholderia sp.
AGCGAGAGCGGCTTCTCGCAGAACACATGCTTGCCGGCGTGCAGCGCCGCGATGATTTGCTCCGCATGCAGCGAGGACGGCGTGACCAGCCAAACGGCGTCGAGTTCGCGATCGGCCAGCAATGCTTCGTAGTCCGAATGAAGTCGCAGTTCGGGCAATGTATCGCGCGCCCAATCGAGTTCCTCGTCGATGGGACTGCAGGCCGCCGCCAATACCGCGCCCGGCACGAGGTAAGCCAAATTCGTCGCATGCCGCTTGCCCAGGCGGCCCAATCCCGCGACGCCGATCTTGACGGGTTTTGTCGACGGGCCGCGCTTTGCCATTGTTGTCATTGCCTCACTCCTTGTCGCTATCGTTTGCGCATCGGTTTGCGCATCGGTTTGCGCATCGGCCGATCCTCGAGTCTGCGCTTAAGCGGGACGCGCGACGCCCCCCCAATCCTATGCGCCGACGTCAACGACGCGCCCCTCGCGCCAAGAGCGCGTGGCCGCATCCGCCAACTCCAGCGCCTTGACGCCGTCGGCAATCGTCGTGCGCACGGGCGTGCCTTGCGTCACAGCATCGAAGAAATGCGCGATCTCGCTCGCATACGCCGCGCGATAACGTTCGAGGAAAAACGCCTCGGGCACGTCGCTCGACACCGCGTTCGCGCTATAGGCCACGACTTCGGTCGGCCGCACATTGCCCGCCTGCAGCATGCCGGCACTGCCGAGTACTTCGAACCGCTGATCGTAGCCGTAGGCGGCTCGCCGCGTCGTATTGATCTGACAGAGGCGCCCGCGCTTCGTGCGGATCGTCACGGCGGTCGAGTCGATGTCACCGGCATCGAGAATGGCCGGATCCGTCAGGCAGCTGCCGTTCGCGTGCACCGTCTGCGCTTCGTCGTCGAGGATCCAGCGGAAGATGTCGAAGTCGTGGATCAACATGTCTTTAAATATGCCGCCCGAACGGCGGATATAGTCGACCGGCGGCGCCCCAGGATCGCGGCTCGTCACGACAAGCATCTCCGGCGTGCCGATCTCGCCCGCATCGATGCGCGCTTTGACGGCGGCAAAGGTCGGGTCGAAGCGGCGCTGAAAGCCGATCATGCAGACGACGCCCGCTTGGCTTACCGCCCGTGCGCAAGCACGCGCGCGCTCGAGTTCGAGATCGACGGGCTTTTCGCAGAAGATGTGCTTGCCGGCCGCGGCCGAGCGTTCGATGAGATCGGCGTGCGTGTCAGTGCTCGAGCAAATCACGCTCGCGCCGACGGCTTCGTCCGCGAGCGCCACCTCGGCTTGGACCACCATCGCGCCGTATCGCGCGGCCAGCTCGGCCGCTGCGACACGATCGACGTCGACGACGTACTTGAGACGCGCGCCGCGATGGCGAGCGAGATTGCCTGCATGGATGCGGCCGATACGGCCCGCGCCGAACACGGCGACGTCGATCGCACCACCGCTGCCGTTGCTGCTAAAAGTCATCGTATCCTCCAGTGTCCTTTGATTCTTCAACGTTCAATTCAAGCCGATACGCAAGCGCCACGAACAGCGCCTGGCACAAACAGATCGTGCTGGTCAGCGCGCGAAACGCGAACGCGCTGCCCTCCTTGACGAACAACTGCGCGCTCGCATAGCGCGCAAGCGGCGACAGACGGCTATCGGTGATCACGAGCGTCTGCGCTTGATGATGGTGCGCAATGCGCAAGCAATACTGCGTCTCGCGCCCGTAAGGCTCGAAACTGATGGCGATGACGACATCGCCCTGCTTCACGCTGCGGATCTGCTCGCGGAACATGCCGCCGAAACCCGAGATGAGATGGACTCGCTTGGCCGTGTGCTGCAACGC
>CAYRLJ010000238.1:0-1802 GCA_964425025.1 uncultured Burkholderia sp.
CCGCCCCGGCTGCGCCGGCGAGCGCGCCGGCGCCGGCCGCTGCGGCCCCGGCTACGCTGGCCGCGCCCGCGGCCAGCACGCCGGCCATATCGACAAGCACGCCCGCGCCCCAGGGCGAACCGGCCAAGACCGCCGCGGCACAGGGGGGCGAGGACAAGAAGGCGCGCCCGGCCGCCGCCGCGGCAGGCGCCGAAGGCAGCTCGATCCGGGTGGGCGTCGAAAAGGTCGATCAGCTGATCAACCTCGTCGGCGAACTCGTCATCACGCAGGCGATGCTCGCCGAAACGACGAGCACGTTCGACCCGGCGCTGCACGATCGGCTGTTCAACGGCATGGCGCAGCTCGAGCGCAACGCGCGCGATCTGCAAGAAACCGTGATGTCGATCCGCATGATGCCGATGGATTACGTCTTCAGCCGCTTCCCGCGCCTCGTGCGCGATCTCGCGGCGAAGCTCGGCAAGGAGGTGGAGCTTGTCACCTTCGGTCAAGCGACCGAACTCGACAAGAGCTTGATCGAGCGGATCATCGATCCGCTTACGCACCTCGTGCGCAACAGCCTCGACCACGGCATCGAAACGGTCGAGGCGCGGCGTGCGGCGGGCAAGGAAGGCGCGGGCCAGCTCGTGCTGTCGGCGGCCCACCACGGCGGCAACATCGTGATCGAAGTGTCCGATGACGGCGCGGGCCTGCGACGCGACAAGATTCTCGCCAAAGCCATGAAGCAAGGCATGCAGGTGAGCGATTCGATGTCCGACGAGGAAGTCTGGAACCTTATCTTCATGCCGGGCTTCTCGACGGCGGAGCAGGTGACGGACGTGTCCGGCCGCGGCGTGGGCATGGATGTGGTCAAGCGCAACATCCAATCGATGGGCGGCCACGTCGAAATCACCTCGAACGCGGGCAAGGGCACGACGACGCGCATCGTCTTGCCGCTCACGCTTGCGATTTTGGACGGTATGTCGGTGAAGGTCGGCAACGAAATCTTCATCCTGCCGCTCAACTTCGTGATGGAGTCGCTTCAGCCCGTGGCCGAGGACATCTACACGGAGCCCGGCGGCGAGCGCGTGGTGCGCGTGCGCGGCGAATACCTGCCGCTCGTCGCGTTGCACGAAGTGTTCTCGGTCGACGGCGCGCGCACGGAGCCGACCCAAGGCATCGTCACGATCATGCAGACCGAGGGCAGGCGCTTTGCGATGTTGATCGACGAACTCGTCGGCCAGCAGCAGGTGGTGGTGAAGAATCTGGAAACGAACTACCGCAAGGTACGCGGCATTTCGGCGGCGACGATTCTAGGCGACGGCAGCGTCGCGCTGATCGTCGACGTGGCGGCGCTGAACCGTGAAAGCCGTGCGTCGCACGGTGCACTGAACTTTTAATTCCCAACCGTTTGGGGGATAACGTGTCAGAAGTCCAAACCAACAACGCGAACGGCTTGACCGTCGCCGGAAGCCGTCGCGATGCGCTGCAAGCCGACGCGGCCGGGCAAGAGTTCCTGATCTTTACGCTCGGTGCGGAAGAGTACGGCATCGACATCCTGAAGGTGCAGGAGATCCGCGGCTACGACAGCGTAACGCGTATCGCCAATGCGCCCAATTTCATCAAGGGCGTCATTAACCTGCGCGGCATCATCGTTCCGATCGTCGACATGCGGATCAAGTTCCAATTGGGCCGCGTGGAGTACGACCATCAAACCGTCGTCATCATCCTGAACGTCGCACATCGCGTCGTCGGCATGGTCGTGGACGGGGTGTCGGACGTGCTGACGCTCACCGCCGATCAGATCATGCCCGCGCCCGAATTCG
>CAYRLJ010000239.1:0-1612 GCA_964425025.1 uncultured Burkholderia sp.
GATGGTGCTGATGATGACGAGCTTCACGCGCATCATCATCGTGCTGTCGCTGCTGCGCCAGGCGCTGGGCACGGCGACCACGCCGCCCAATCAGGTGCTCGTCGGTCTGGCCTTGTTCTTGACGCTATTCGTGATGTCGCCCGTCATCGACAAGGCCTACACCGACGGCTATAAACCGTTCGCGGACGGCACGATTTCGATGGATACGGCCGTGACGCGCGGCGTGGTACCGTTCAAGCAGTTCATGCTGAAGCAAACGCGCGAATCCGATCTCGCCCTATTCGCGAAGATCTCGCACTCGCCCCCGCTGCAAGGGCCCGAGGACGTTCCGCTCTCGCTGCTCGTGCCCGCGTTCGTCACGAGCGAGCTTAAAACGGCCTTTCAGATCGGATTCACGATCTTCATTCCGTTCCTCATCATCGACATGGTCGTCGCCAGCGTGCTGATGTCGATGGGCATGATGATGGTGTCGCCCGTGACGATTTCGCTGCCCTTCAAGCTCATGTTGTTCGTACTCGTCGACGGCTGGCAGTTGCTCATCGGCTCGCTCGCGCAGAGTTTTGCGTAGGGCTTTACGCCTTAGGCCGCTTTTTTCGAGGACTGCTTCGCTATGACGCCCGAATCCGTTCTGACACTCGCGCACCGCGCGATGTACGTCGCGCTGTTGCTCACGGCGCCGCCGCTGATCGTCTCCCTCGTCGTGGGCTTGCTGGTGAGCTTTTTTCAGGCTGCCACGCAGATCAACGAAGCGACGCTGTCTTTCATCCCGAAGCTGATGGCCGTGACGATCACGCTCGTGATCGCGGGCCCGTGGATGATGGCGATCATTCTCGATTACATGAGGGAGGTGTTGACCAGCATTCCTTCGTTCGCGGGATAGCCGGGTACCACGCGCCCGCACCGATCCTCATTAGCCGATGTTTACCGTCACCTACGCGCAGTTGAACGCCTGGCTCACGGCCTTCCTCTGGCCGTTCACGCGCATCGCGGCCCTGATCGCGATGGCGCCCGTGCTCGGCCATCGATCCATCCCCGCGCGCGTAAAGATCGCGCTCGCCGCATTCATGACGCTGATCGTCGCGCCGACGCTGCCGCCCATGCCGAGCGCGACCGTCTTTTCGGCGAACGGCATTTGGATCATGGTCTCGCAGTTCTTGATCGGGGCGGCGCTCGGATTCACGATGCAGCTCGTGTTCACCGCGGTGGAAATGGCGGGCACGCTCATCGGTCTGCAGATGGGGCTCGGTTTTGCGACGTTCTTCGATCCGGGGGCCAACTCGTCGTCGCAGGTCATTTCGACCTTTCTGAACTTGATCGCGATGATCGCGTTCTTGGCCTATAACGGGCACTTGCAGGTTATCGCGGCGCTGATCGAGTCGTTCCAATCCGTGCCGATCGCGGCAGCCCTCGTCGGGCCACCGGGGCTGCACTCGCTCGTGCAATGGGGCGGCTCGATCTTCACGGCGGGCTTGCTGTTGTCACTGCCGGTTGTCGTCGCCCTGCTTGTGGCGAACCTCTCGCTCGGTATCCTCAATCGCGCCGCGCCGCAGATCGGCGTGTTTCAAATCGGCTTTTCAGTCACGCTCATGGTCGGCATGCTGCTCTTGACGCT
>CAYRLJ010000240.1:0-1575 GCA_964425025.1 uncultured Burkholderia sp.
GATGGAATACGACGTCGTGATCGTGGGCGGCGGTCCCGCCGGTCTGTCGGCCGCGATCCGCCTCAAACAGCTCGCGCAGGAGAAAGGCGCCGATATCGGCGTGTGCGTGCTCGAGAAGGGCTCGGAGATCGGCGCGCATATTCTGTCGGGCGCCGTGATGGACCCGCGTGCCATTGGCGAACTGATCCCCGATTGGAAGGAAAAAGGCGCGCCCGTGACCGTCGAGGTGACTGAAGACCGCTTCCTTTTTCTCACGGAAAAGGGTGCGGTCAAAACGCCGAATTGGGCGCTGCCCGACAACTTCAAGAATCACGGCAACTACGTGATCAGCCTGGCCAACGTCACGCGCTGGCTCGGTCAGCAAGCCGAAGCGCTCGGCGTGGAGATCTTTCCGGGCTTTGCCGCGGCGGAGGTGCTCTACAACGGCGACGGCTCGGTGAAGGGCGTCGCAACGGGCAACATGGGAATCGGCAAGGACGGCGAGCCGACGGAAAACTTCCAGCTCGGCATGGAGCTGCACGCGAAATACACGCTGTTCTGCGAAGGCGCGCGCGGGCATCTGGGCCGCCGGCTCAGCGAAAAATTCAAGCTCGACCAGGGGGCCGATCCGCAAGTCTACGGGATCGGGATCAAAGAGCTGTGGGAAATCGATCCGGCCAAGCATCAGCCCGGCCTCGTGATCCATACGGCCGGCTGGCCGCTCGATACGCAAACGTACGGCGGCTCGTTCCTCTATCACATCGACAACAACCAAGTGATGGTGGGCTTCGTCGTCGGGCTCGGCTATTCGAACCCGTATCTGTCGCCGTTCGAGGAATTCCAGCGCTACAAGACCCACCCCGAAATCCGCAAATTTCTTGAAGGCGGCAAGCGTATTTCTTACGGCGCGCGCGCGATTACGGCCGGCGGCCTTCTCTCGCTGCCCAAGCTCGCATTCCCGGGCGGCGCGCTCGCCGGCGACGATGCCGGGTTCCTGAACGCCTCGCGTATCAAGGGCAGCCACGCGGCGATCAAGAGCGGCATGCTCGCGGCGCAGGCCGCGTTCGATGCCGTACAGGCCGGCCGTCAAAACGACGAACTGACTGCCTACCCCGAGGCGTTCAAGCAATCGTGGCTGCACAGCGAACTGTATCGCGCGCGCAATTTCAAGCAGTGGATGAGCAAGGGCTTGTACTTGGGCACGATCATGGTCGGCATTGAACAGAAGCTGCTCGGCGGCAACGTGCCCTGGACGCTCCATCATCAGCACCGCGATCACGAGATGCTGAAGCCGGCCTCGCAGTGCACGCCGATCGCTTACCCCAAGCCCGACGGCAAGCTCACGTTCGATCGACTGTCTTCCGTATTCCTCTCGAATACGAATCACGAAGAGAATCAGCCCGCGCATTTGACGCTCAAGGACCCGAGCGTTCCGGTGGGCGTCAACCTCGAGACGTATGCTGGACCGGAAGCGCGGTTTTGTCCCGCTGGTGTATACGAATTCATCAAAGAGGACGAGGGAGAAAGGCTGCAGATCAATGCGCAGAACTGCGTGCATTGCAAGACGTGCGATATCAAGGACCCGACGCAGAACAT
>CAYRLJ010000241.1:0-1561 GCA_964425025.1 uncultured Burkholderia sp.
CCGCCGGCGATTGGGTCCTGCAATATGCGCCCGGCGATTATGGCGTCGTGCGCGCCGATCGATTTGCTCAGGTCTATGGCGCGGCGCCGGCGAGCTGACGGATAGACACCGCGCTGCTCCAATCAGCCCGATTCCGCCCGGTTTCGAATCGGCGAGGCAATCGGCGAGGCAATCGGCGAGGCAATCGGCGACGCCTAGGCGAACTCGTCGCCGAGTTCGATCGTCATCTCGCGCGGCACGGTTTCGCCGGCCGCATATTGTTCTTCTAGCGAACCGAGCCCGGCCTCGACGTAGGCGCGCAGCACGGCATAACTGCGCGCGCGTACGCGCGGCGGCAACCCGCGATAGCGGGCGAATGCGCTGGCCGCGAACTTGATCGTCAGCGTCATGCGGCGCGCCGTCGATCCGAATCGCATGGCCACCCACTGCACGTCGAAGTACGGCGTGCCGTCGTCGCCCGCGCGCTCCGCGAAAACCGTCTGCTCGGGAAAAAGGTCGCTGACGACTTGGGCGAGCGCTTCGATGTCGGCGCTCGGGCATTCGAATCGGTAAAGTTCCATCTTGAAGCTCAATGCTTGAGTCGTGCGGGCTGAAAGGAGCGCCGCGCCCGCGGGTGCGACGCTTTAACTCGCGTGCGAAGTCAGTTGTCGTCTTGCCAAACGGTCGAGCGGCGGATAACGAGTTCGCCCGGCAACATCGCTTCGCGCGCAGGGTCCACACCGCCTTCGATGCGCTCGTGCAAGAACTCTGCCGCGCGATATCCGATCGCGTAAGTGGGCTGCCGGATCGTCGTGATGCCGATCAGCTCCGCCCACTCGGAGTCGTCGATCGACATCAGCGCCACGCGCTCTTGCCAACGCGAACCGTATTTGGCATGCAAGTGCAACGCCAGCGACAGCGCCACGGGCCCGTTGGCCGCGAAGTATGCCACGCGCCGTCCGCCGGCCTTGGATGCTTCCTCCAAATGCCGGTCTACCGCCTCGTGCGTTCGTGCGACCGCTTGGGTCTCGTTCAAATCGAGCACGATCGTTTCGCCTCGCGGCGGCGCCGCGCCGCCGTCGCGCGTCTGTTGCGCCTCGTCGAGCGCGGCCCGGAACGCCGCCTCGCGCAGGCGGCGCGAGCTCACGCGTTCGTAAGGCTGCACGACGAAGCGAATATCCTCGAATCCTTGCTCGCGCAGATGGCGCATGCCGAGTGTGACCGCGTTGCCGTTGTCGAGCCCGACCATATCGGCCGCGAGCCCGTCGATCGAACGGTCGACCAGCACGGCCGGGGTGCCGCCTTCGCCGACGGGGCGCAGCATCTCTTCCTCGACGCCGAGCGCGTTGACAATGACGCCTTCGACACGGTAGGTCGTCATCAACTGCAAGTAACGTCGTTCCATCTCGACTTCGTTGGCCGCGTTGCAAACGAGCGGCATCAAGCCGAGTGCATGGCATGCCGCTTCTACGCCGCGCAGCACGCCGACGGTGTACGGATTCGTAATATCGGCGACGAGCAAGCCGACGAGCCGATTGCGCCCGCGCTTCAAGCCACGGGCCATTTGATTGGGCCGGTAGTC
>CAYRLJ010000242.1:0-1543 GCA_964425025.1 uncultured Burkholderia sp.
CGCGTCAGATTCCGCAACTGCAGGCCATGCTTGCGATGCGAAATCTGTTGCGCGATCTCAAGTCGAATTTGCTCGACAACGTGGCGTTCCGGCGTGAGTTCGAGAAAGTCCTGAAGGATAAGCGGTTGTCTGACGCGTTGCGCGGCGAACTGGCGCAGATCGCGACGGCCGCCACGCAGCCGGAAGGTCATGCCTGACGGCGCACGGCCAATGCGGCCTTAGGCCCTTTCGGCAACCCGGTATCCAAACGAACGCAGACAGGACAATCCAATGAAACAAACCGAATCCCATCAGGGTGCAACCGAGACCGTTGTGCTCGAGCATGACAGCGTGTACGCATCGCTGTGCGACAAGATCAACCTCAAGCCGATTGCGCAGGCGCGTCCGCTCGAAGCATTCGGCGACAACGACATGCTCTGCGAGGCCTCGGCCGATGAGCGCATCGCGCGCGGCATGGGCGCATTCCTGGAGCTCGTCGCAAAGTCGAGCCAGCCCATCGACCGACTCGATAAATCCTTGCTGGACTTCCATATCGGCCAGCTCGATCGCCAGATCAGCCGTCAGCTCGACGCCGTCATGCACACGACGGAGTTTCAAGCGCTCGAGGGCCGCTGGCGTGGATTGAAGCTGCTCGTCTCGCGCACGGACTTTCGCAAGAACGCGAGGATCGAAGTGCTGGACGTGTCGAAGGACGCCCTGCAGCGCGATTTCGAGGACACGCCGGAGCTGATTCAGAGCGGCCTGTACCGCCTCACGTACATCGAGGAATACGATACGCCGGGCGGCCAGCCAATCAGCGCGATGATCAGCGACTTCGAATTTGCGAATTCGCCGATGGATGTCGCACTGCTACGGAACATCTCGAAAGTTGCGGCGGCGGCGCATATGCCGTTCATCGGCTCGGTCGGGGCCGCGTTCTTCGGCAAGCAGTCGATGGAAGAGGTGGCTGCGATCCAGGACATCGCCAACTACTTCGATCGGGCCGAGTACATCAAATGGAAAAGCTTCCGCGATACCGACGACTCCCGCTATGTCGGCTTGACAATGCCGCGTGTACTGGGGCGCCTGCCATACGGCAAGGATACGGCGCCGGTGCGAGCCTTCAACTATGAAGAGGCGGTGAAGGGCCCGGATCACGACAAGTATTTGTGGGTCAACGCGTCGTTCGCGTTTGCGGCCAACATGGTGCGCAGCTTTGTGAGCAACGGCTGGTGCGTGCAGATCCGCGGTCCGCAGGCCGGTGGCAAGGTCGAAGATCTGCCGGTGCACCTTTACGACCTCGGCACGGGCGTTCAGCCGAAAATTCCGACTGAAGTGCTGATTCCGGAGACGCGCGAGTTCGAGTTCGCGAATCTCGGCTTCATACCGTTGTCGTTCTACAAGAACCACGACTTCGCGTGCTTCTTCTCGGCCAATTCGACGCAAAAGCCTGCGTTGTACGAAACCAAGGAAGCGACGGCGAATAGCCGGATCAACGCGCGTCTGCCATACATCTTCCTGCTGTCGCGCATCGCGCACTACCTGAAGCTGATCCAGCGCGAGA
>CAYRLJ010000243.1:0-1507 GCA_964425025.1 uncultured Burkholderia sp.
CATCGGCAAGCCGATGGCCATGGTGCTGTTCGAAAAGGGCAAGGGCCAAGTGCTGACTGACGCGACGATCAAGTCCGAACTGGGCGACCGCTTCCAGATCACGGGCCAGCCCACGCCGCAAGCCGCTTCCGATCTCGCGTTGCTGCTCCGCGCGGGCTCGCTGGCCGCGCCGATGGACATCATCGAAGAGCGCACGATCGGCCCGAGCCTCGGCGCCGACAACATCAAGAAGGGCTTCGATTCGGTCATCTACGGCTTTGCCGCGATCACCGTGTTCATGATTGCCTACTACATGCTGTTCGGCCTCGTCTCGGTGGTCGGCCTGTCGGTGAACTTGCTGCTGCTGATCGCCGTGCTCTCTATGCTGCAGGCCACGCTGACGCTGCCCGGCATCGCCGCTATCGCGCTTGCGCTCGGTATGGCGATCGACTCTAACGTGCTGATCAACGAGCGTGTGCGTGAGGAGTTGCGCCACGGCGCACCGCCGCAACTCGCGATTCAGAACGGCTATGCGCACGCCTGGGCGACGATTCTCGACTCGAACGTGACGACGCTGATCGCCGGCCTGGCGCTGCTCGCGTTTGGCTCGGGCCCCGTGCGCGGCTTCGCGATCGTGCACTGCATCGGCATCTTGACGTCGATGTTCTCGGCGGTGTTCTTCTCGCGCGGTATCGTCAACGCATGGTACGGCGGCAAGAAGAAACTGAAGACGCTCGCGATCGGTCAGGTGTGGCGCCCGGCCGCGGCAACAGCCGAAGGTGTCGCGTATCCGCAAGTCACGAGCGACGCCGACGAAAACACGGACACGATGCGCGCGGCCAAGGCGGTCGCCGTGCAACCGAAGGCCAAGGGTGGACGCAGCGGCGCGAAGCCGGTCCTGCGCAATCGCGCGCGCGAAGGCGCGGCGCCGCGCAAACCGGGCGCCCCCCGCTAACGCGGTTCACGAGAACCAGAGACCAGACCATGGAATTTTTCCGCATCCGCAAAGACATTCCGTTCATGCAACGCGCGTTGATCTTCAACGCGATCTCGTTCTTGACGTTCTTCGCGGCGGTGTTCTTCTTGATCCATCGCGGGCTGCATCTGTCGGTGGAATTCACGGGCGGCACCGTCATCGAAGTGCAGTATCCGCAGGCCGTGCAGCTCGATCCGTTGCGTACGACGCTCGACAAGCTCGGCTATGGCGACGCGCAAGTGCAGACGTTCGGCACCTCGCGCGACGTGATGATTCGCCTGCCGCTCAAGCAAGGGCTCACGTCGTCGCAGCAAAGCGAGCAAGTGATGGCCGGGCTGAAGCGGCAAGACGCGGGGGCGCAGTTGCAGCGCGTCGAATTCGTCGGGCCGCAGGTGGGCAAGGAGTTGGCCACGAACGGCCTGCTCGCGCTCGCTTGCGTCGTGGCCGGTATCGTCATCTATCTGTCGTTCCGCTTCGAATGGAAATACGCGGTTGCCGGCATCATCGCGAACTTGCACGACGTCGTGATCATTCTCGGCTTCTTCGCATTCT